>CAMDRP010000008.1 GCA_945906965.1 Opitutus sp. GAS368
TTATAGGACATCTCGTCGGTCTCGCCGTAGACGCTGCCGGCTTTTACGCCGCCACCCGCCATCCAAATGGTAAAGCAGCGCGGGTGGTGATCGCGCCCGTAGTTGGTTTCGGTGAGGGTGCCTTGGCTATAAACGGTACGGCCGAATTCCCCGCCCCAGATGACCAGCGTGTCCTCGAGCAGGCCACGCTGTTTCAAATCTTGCACGAGGCCGTAGCAGGCTTGGTCGACGTCTTTACACTGCGAGGCGAGATCGCGAGGCAGGCTACCGTGCTGGTCCCAGCCGCGGTGGAAAATTTGCACGAATCGCACGCCCCGCTCGACGAGACGGCGCGCCATGAGCGCAGAGCTAGCAAACGTGCCGCGCGTGCGGGCTTCTTCGCCGTAGAGCGCGTAGGTCGCGGCGCTTTCACCGGAAAGATCGGCGAGCTCGGGCACGCTCGTCTGCATGCGAAAAGCCATTTCGTATTGTTGCGTACGCGTCTGGATTTCGGGGTCGCCGATCTGCGCGTAGCTGCGGCGATTCAGTTCGCCGAGTCCGTCGAGCATGCGGCGACGAAGCTCTCGCGGGATACCTGGCGCGTCGTTGAGATAAAGCACCGGATCGCCCTGCGTGCGCATAGAAACTCCCGCGTGTTTGCCGGGTAAGTAGCCGCTGCCCCACAGACGCGAGGAGATCGCCTGCACGTTGGAAAACGGACTGGAGTGTTTCGCGTGCAGAACGACGAAGGACGGAAGATCGGCGTTGAGCGTACCAAGGCCGTACGAGAGCCAGGAGCCAATCGAGGCTTTGCCATTTTGCATCGAGCCCGTGTAAACCAGTTGGTTAGCGGGCTCGTGGTTGATGGCGTCGGTCTTCATCGAGCGGATGAAGCAGAGATCGTCGCTCATCTTCGCGATATTGGGCAGCAGCTCGCTGATCCACATGCCGCTCTGGCCGTGTTGGGCAAACTTGAACATCGAGGGCGCGAGCGGGAATTGCGCCTGACCAGCGGTCATGCCAGTAAGGCGTTCGCCTTGGCCGCCGAGGTAATCTTTGAGATCTTCCTTAAAACGATTTTTCAGCGCCGGCTTGTAATCGAAGAGATCGAGCTGCGAGGGCGCGCCGATGAGGGAAATGTAGATCGCGCGCTTGGCCTTGGGTGCGATTTTCCACGGCTCGGTCATCGCGGTGCGCAGCGTATCGGCGCTGGCGTCGGCAGCGATTGCCCGCGAACCGAGGAGTGAAGAAAGCGCGGCGACGCCGAGGCCCGTGGTGGTGCTGCGAAAAAATTGGCGGCGCGTAATCGCGGCGTTGTACGCTTCAAACGTGGCCTGCCAGTCAGGAGGAAGTGGGTTCATGGAAGGAGTGCGTGGGCGTTATTTAGTGAGCGATTCGTCGAGGTTCATCACCTGGCTGGCGACGAGCGTCCAAGCCGCGAGTTCTGGTCCGGGCAACCGGGTATCAACGGGTGATTCCCCGACGGCGAGGAGTTGGCTCGCCGCCGCGGGATCACGCGCGTAGCTCGCGAGGGCGGCGTCAAGCGTGCGGCGCACAACGGTGCGTTCGGGCGCCGAGAACGTGCGACCGAGCAACGGCAACGACACCGCGTCGAGGCGCGAATCGAGTGATTGAGCCACGTGCAAAGCACGGGTGGCCAAGGCCCGCGAGGCCTCGACGAAGAGCGGGTCGTTGAGCGTGACGAGAGCTTGGAGCGGGGTGTTGGTGCGATCGCGGCGCACGCAGGAGACTTCGCGATTGGGCGCGTTAAGAATATCCATCGCCGGCGCCAGGGCGGTGCGTTTCCACAAGGTGTACATCGAGCGACGGTAAAGATTTTCACCGCGATCTTGTCGATAGAAGCGGGTCGTAGACTGTTTCATGGCGACGTCCTCCCAGATGCCTTCCGGTTGATACGGGCGCACGGGTTGACCGCCAACCTTGGGGACAAGTAATCCGGATGCGGCGAGAGCTTGGTCGCGGAGTTGCTCCGCATCGAGTCGGTAGCGCGGACCGCGCGCGAGCAGACGGTTGGCCGGATCGCGCTCAGTGAGTTCCGCCGATGCTACAGCAGACTGGCGATAGGTCGCACTGGTTACCATCTGGCGCACTAGACGGCGATAATCCCAGCCCGATTCGCGGAAATCTAAGGCTAGCCAATCTAGCAGCTCAGGATGCGACGCGTGGCTACCCGTGACACCAAAATCGCCGGTTGATTCCACGATACCGGTGCCGAAAAAATTCTGCCATACTCGGTTTACCGTCACGCGTGCGGTGAGTGGATTCTTCGGGTCGACGAGCCATCGAGCGAGGGCGAGGCGGTTGCGCGGAGCATCAGCAGGCAACGGCGCCAGCACCCCGGGCGTGGTCGCGAGCACTTTTTCTCCGAGCTGCGCATACTCACCGCGTGTGAGCACGTGCGCGAAAGGCTCGGAGTCTTTCTTTTCCTCCATTACAAGCGAGATGCCGCCGCGAGCGCGAAGGCGATCATCCTCGGCGAGCAGCGCATCGAGTTTCGCGCCCAGCGGCTGCGAGGTCGCATCAACCGCGGCGAGATAGTGGGAGCGAAGCAGTTTTGTCTGCGCCTCAGTACGTTGGTCCGCGGACGTCACTAAAGCCTCATAAGCAAGCGCGACATAGGCCCCGGGTTTATCGGAAATGAGTTCGCGGGAATTGGCGGGCAGAAAACCGCGATCGTGGTGACGGAAGTCCTGCACCCAGACATCGCCGCCTGTGATAGCCTTGACTGCGCTGCCATCGGCGCCGTGGCGCGATCCGAGACGCAGCGGCGCAGTTGGGAGAATGTCATTGGGGAAACTGCCAATTTCGCCGGAGCTAGCGGCGGGCTTACCGTTGACGAAGGCGTCGATGGATCGGCTACGCATCGAAGCCACGTCGTAGGCCAAAAACACGTGATGCCACTTGCCCGGCGCGAGCGGCTCCTTGGCCAAGCCGCGACCGATCAGACCGCTTTTAGCATCATAAAACATCAGCCCGACTTTGCCGTTTTCCAAAAACAGCTCCCAACCGCTCTGTTTACTTTCGGCGTCTAAGCAGGAAAGCAGCGTGCCGCTCGGCTTGTCGTCAACGCGCACGAGCAATCCGAAACTCTCAGCGCCATGACGGAGCATCGCTACAGGCGGACCGAGGACGAGATCGAGGCCGTTAATACTCGTTGCCGGGCCGTACGGGCCTGCGACTGCGGCGGTTGAGGCTGGGGCAACGTGCAAACGGCTTTGGCGCTCGCTGCGTTCACGAGGGAGCGGCGTAAGCTGCGGCGCAGAGGCCAGCCATGCGGCGAAGTCGGCATCGGCCTGTTTGGTGCGGGCGGCGAGTGCAGATTTAGTCGCAGTAATTTCACTTTGTAAGACGGGCCAGCGTTCGCGGTCGGACTTGGCCGGCACAAAGAGGCTGGGTGGTGTGTCAGAGATATTCCCGTCCATCGCCGGCATCGTGTTGTTGCGGAAAAATGCCGTAAGCGAATAAAAATCCTTGGTCGTGATCGGGTCGAATTTGTGATCGTGGCAGGCGGCACAACCGGTCGTGAGACCGAGCCACACCGTAGACATCGTCTCAACGCGGTCCTTGGCGTAAATCGCTTCGTACTCGGCAGCGATCGCGCCGCCCTCACTCGTCGTCGGGAGGCAACGGTTGAAACCGGAGGCGACCTTCTGATCAAGTGTCGCGTTGGGCAAAAGATCACCGGCAATCTGCTCGATGGTAAATTGGTCAAAAGGTAGATTGGTTTTAAACGCATCCGTCACCCAATCGCGGTAGGGCCAGATCGAGCGGTAGTTGTCGATGTGGATGCCGTGCGTGTCGGCGTAGCGTACAGCGTCGAGCCATTGACGGGAGAAATGTTCCGCGGAGGCATCTGTCGTGAGCAAGCGATCAACGGCACGGTCATATGCGGCCGGTGATGGGTCGTGCAGGAACGCTGCGATTTCTGCTGGTGTGGGCGGCAAGCCCGTCAGATCCAGCGTAACACGCCGCAGGAGCCGCGAGGGGTCTTCCACGGCTGCGGGTTTCAAACCTGCACCGACAAGTTTTGCGGCGACGAAGGCGTCGATGGGATTGCGCGCCCCGTTTGCGACGATGCCAGCTGAAGTTGGCACCTCAGGACGAGTCGGAGCGAGAAATGACCAGTGCTCCTGATACTCGGCGCCTTCGGCGATCCAACGTTTGAGCAAAGCAATTTCGGCCGGCTTAAGGGTTTTGTGCGACTCGGGCGGCGGCATAATTTCATCCGCGTCGTTGGATAAAATTCGTTCTACCAGAGGACTGACTTCGGGACGGCCGGGAATAATCGCCGCCTCGTGGTCGCCTCGTTCGACCGTAGCGAATTCGAACCGATCGAGGCGCAGCTTCGCTTTGCGCGTGCTCGAATCAGGCCCGTGGCACGAGAAGCAATTTTCGGCGAGGATGGGCTGGATGTGCTCGTTGAAAGAAAGTTTGTCTCCGTTCGACGGCGGCGCAGATACGACGGCAACTGCTCCGCCCGACTCGGGCGCAGAAGCGCGAGCGGAACTCGAGCTGTATCCGATTTGGGATAACAACGCCAAGACAGCTAAAACCGTAGCACCTGATAGGAAAATTCGACGCATAGGGGTAGACGTGAAGACTAAGTAAAAATTCAATCTAACGTGCCAAAGCACGGCTGTCTATTACAGGAACGACATTTATTGGTGCACCAACGGCAAAGCTCACCACCGCCGAAACCTACGCGAAAGTTAACTAGCGGCTGGGTCGGCCCACATCCAGCAGACCCAGCCGATAAAATTAAAATCAGTTGAGCCGCTTTACGCTCTTCACGGCCCACTTGCTGACCGTAAGGCCTTTGGCGCTGCGGCTGCTCACCGGCAAAGGCGTAAGATCGAAGTCGAGTTCGCGAATGCGCGCTCCGCCACGACCATCGATTGAAACATGCAGCGTTTTGGGCATCGCTTTCTCCGCGGGGCTGACGTCGAGGTAGATCACCTTGGAACCCTCACTGGGGACGAGTGGGTACAATTTATCTCGAGAGAATCCACCAATTTGGAAGCGCTTAGCGAAGGCTTTGCCCGATGCGCCATCCTGATAAACCATGGTATAAAAATTCTTATCACCGTCAGCGGGCAGAATCACGCAATGGATAATATCGCGTCCCATAAAAACCTTGTCGGCGACCTTGGTAACCTTGAGCGAGCCATCGGCCATCAGGCACAATACGCTGTCGAGCACGGAGCATTCCTGCACGAATTCGTGCTGGCGCCAGTTCAGGCCGATGAAACCTTCCTCCCGATTGACGTAGAGGCGCTGGTTCACGGAGACGACCTGCGCGGCGTTGATCTGTTCGATCTCGTCGTAGGTCGTGCGGCGCTTGTGGCCTTTGCCGTATTTTTCCTGCAAAGTCTCAAACCACTTCACGGCATATTCGGTGAGATTCTTGAGGTGATGTTTCACCTCTTTCATCTCGACCTCCGTCTTCTTCATGGCCTCGTCGGCTTGGAAACGGTTATAGGCCGAGATGCGCTTGATGCGTATTTCGGTGAGACGCGTGATATCTTCGTCGGTAACGTCGCGGCGGAGTTGCTTGAGGAATGGCTTTAAACCCTCGCGAATCTCGCTGATGACCTCAGCCCAGGTTTTTGATTTTTCGATTCGGCGATAGATGCGCTCCTCTATAAAAATACGTTCCAAGGAGTCCCAGTGCCATTGTTGCTCCAACTCGCCGAGACGGATCTCAAGCTCGCGCTTCAAGAGCGTCTTCGTCTTATCGACACTGCGGCGCAGGATCTCGCGCACACCGAGGAAATGAGGTTTATCGTCCTCGATCACGCAGGCCGCCGGCGATAGTGCCAACTGGCAATTCGTGAAGACGTAAAGCTGTTGGATAATCTTCTCCGCTTCGGCACCCGCGGGCAGGTGCACAAGAATTTCGACAACGTCGGCGGTGTTGTCATCGACGTGTTTGATCTTGATTTTACCCTTCGCGTTGGCGCCGAGGATCGACTCGATAAGCGACTCGGTCGTCGCGCCGTAAGGTAATTCCGTGATCGCAAGCAGGTACTTCGAGCGCACCTCGATCTTGGCGCGGACCTTCACTTTACCGCCGCGCTCGCCATCATTGTATTCACTGAAATCGGCGATACCGCCGGTGGGGAAATCAGGATAAATGCGGAAGGTTTTTCCTTGGAGGTGATTAATGGCCGCGCGACACAGATCGTTAAAATTATGCGGGAGAATCTTGGTCGAGAGGCCGACCGCGATACCTTCGGCCCCCTCGAGCAAAACGATGGGGAACTTAGCGGGAAGCGTGACAGGCTCCTGCGCGCGGCCGTCGTAACTGAGCTGCCAAGCAGTGGTCTTAGGGTTGAAGAGCACGTCCTTGGCGAAGGGCGTGAGTCGGGCCTCGATGTAACGAGGAGCCGCCGCGTCGTCACCGGTGAGCGTGTTGCCGAAGTTTCCCTGCGGCTCGATAAGAAACGAGCGTTGGCCGATGCCGACGAGCGCCGCTCCGATCGAAGCATCACCGTGCGGATGCAACGACATCGCGCGGCCGACGACGTTGGCCACCTTGTGAAAACGACCGTCATCCATGTCCCATAACGTGTGGAGAATACGGCGTTGGACGGGCTTGAGACCATCGTCGAGATGCGGGACGGCGCGATCGAGAATGACGTAGCTCGCGTACTCCAAAAACCAGGTGCGGTAATGTTTTACCAGCGGCGCATCGGGTGAATTTTTCTCGGCAACTTTGGGTGCCGCGACGACGAGCGCGGTGGCCGTATCTTCGGCGCCGGAAGCCGCGGGAACCACTGGGGCCGCGGGTGTAGTATCGCCGGAAAGCGAGAGCTCAGTTTGATCGGAGGCCTTCGGTACTTTGCGTTTGGGCATTGCGGGAAAGTGTCGCTGAAATGGTTTACGCTAACGTTCGAGTCGCAGCGCTTCAGGCTACAATTAGGTCTTTTTCGACCTTAAGATTATCGATAATGAAATCCTGACGCTCTGGGGTGTTTTTTCCCATATAGAACGAAAGCAGCTCATCGGTGTTGTGCAGGTGATGGAGCGAGACGGGCTCGAGCCGGATTTTTTCACCGATGAAATCCTTGAACTCATTGGCGGAGATTTCACCTAGGCCTTTGAAGCGCGTGATCTCGTGGCTGGCGCCGAGTTGGGCGATGGCGGCCTGTTTTTCTTGTTCGTCGTAACAGTAGATCGTTTTCTTTTTGTTACGCACGCGAAAGAGCGGCGTCTCAAGAATCGAAAGGTGCCCGCGGGCGATCAGATCGGGGAAAAATTGCAGGAAAAACGAGAGTAACAGCAGGCGAATGTGCATACCGTCCACATCAGCATCGGTCGCAATGATGACTTTACCGTAGCGCAGACCGTCGAGTCCTTCCTCAATGTTGAGCGCAGATTGGAGGAGGTGAAATTCCTCGTTTTCGTAAATGACTTTTTTAGAGAGGCCGTACGTGTTGAGCGGTTTGCCCTTGAGGGCGAAGACCGCCTGCGTCTGCACGTCGCGGCAAGCGGTGAGCGAGCCGGCGGCACTGTCACCCTCAACGATAAAGAGGCTGGAGCCTTCGGCGCGCTCGTTCTTATCGCCGAAATGGAGGCGGCAATCGCGGAGTTTCTTGTTGTGCAGCGAGGCCTTCTTGGCGCGCTCGCGGGCGAGGTTGCGAATACCGGCGAGTTCCTTGCGCTCGTGTTCGCTCGCTTGGATTTTTCTGAGAATCGCCTCGGCCGTTGCGGGATTTTTGTGGAGATAAACGTCGAGCGTCTGCTGGACAAATTTACCGATGAAATCCTTCACACTCGGGCCACCTGGGCCCATGTCGGCGGAACCGAGTTTGGTCTTAGTCTGCGATTCGAAAACAGGTTCCTGCACGCGTACGGCGATCGCGGCGACGATAGATTGGCGCACATCGGCGGCTTCGAATTCTTTTTTGTAAAAATTGCGTACGGTCTCGACGACAGCCTCGCGGAAAGCCTGCTGATGCGTGCCGCCCATTGTGGTGTGCTGGCCGTTGACGAAGGAGAAATATTCTTCACCGTAATGGCTACCGTGGGTCATCGCAAATTCGATGTCTTCGCCCTCGAGATGCAGGATCGGATACAGCGTCTCGCCGGTGAGGTTTTTAGCGAGTAAGTCTTCGAGGCCTTTTTCGGATTTAAACGCCTTGCCATTGAAGGTGAGCGTGAGCCCGCGATTCAAGAAGGCATAGTTCCAAAGCATGTCCTCAACGAATTCAGGACGGAACTTGAAGTCGGCGCCGAAGAGCGCGGCGTCAGGGATGAACTCAATAAGCGTACCGTTGCGCTCGGTAGATTTGATAACCTTGTGGTCTTTCTTGAGTTTACCCTGAGCAAATTCGACGAGCTTCGATTCGCCTTCGCGGATGGCAGTGGCGCGGTATTCGAGAGCGAGGGCGTTAACGGCTTTTTGGCCGACACCGTTGAGGCCGACAGCTTTTTGAAATGTTTCGCTGTCGTATTTGGCGCCCGTGTTGATGATCGAGACGCAGTCGATGAGTTTACCGAGCGGGATGCCGCGGCCGTAATCGCGCACGAGCACGGTGCGATCGTTGAGCTCGATTTCGATCTTCTTGCCGTGGCCCATCATGAACTCATCGATCGAGTTATCGATGGTCTCCTTCAGGAGAACGTAAATGCCGTCCTCGGCGTGGGTGCCGTTGCCGAGCCGGCCGATGTACATGCCGGGACGCAGACGGATGTGCTCGAGGGACGAAAGGGTCTTGATACTAGCTTCAGTGTAGTTGGACGCCATAGGTGAAACGTGCGCTCAGCGTCCGTGCGCAACGAGCCGAGACAAGCGAAAATACCCGAAACCGTCCGCGGCGAGACGCGCCGGTCTAGGCTATCAAGCCTTTAACTACTTCGCCGGCGATACCCGTGAGGCGCACATCGAGCCCCTGGAACTTGGTGCTGAGCCGGCGGTGATCGACGCCCATCAAGGCGAGCATCGTCGCATGTAAGTCGTGGACGTTGACAGGGTTTTCCACGGCACGGTAACCGAGTTCGTCGGTCGCGCCGTATACAGTGCCCGCCTTCACGCCACCACCGGCCATGAACACGCTAAACCCCAGAATGTGGTGATCGCGGCCCGTGCCCTGCCCCATCGGAGTGCGGCCGAATTCGCCGCCCCAGAGAATGAGCGTATCTTCGAGCATGCCGCGTTGTTTGAGATCCGTGATCAGCGCGGCGGTCGCTTGATCGACGTCTTGCGCGCCGCTTTTCATGCCACTCTCCAAGTTGTCGTGATGATCCCAAGCGCGGTGATAGAGCTGGATCATACGCACGCCGCGCTCCGCGAGTCGGCGCGCAAGAAGACAGTTGGAAGCGTAACTGCCGTCGCCCGGCTCCTTCACGCCATAAAGGTCGAGCATGGCCTGCGGCTCATTTTTAAAATCGGTCAGATCGGGGACGCTCGTCTGCATTTTGAACGCCAACTCATATTGCGCGATGCGCGTGGCGATCTCGGGGTCGTGCGTGCCGGTGGCGAGCAATCCGTTCATGCGGCGCACTTCTTCGATGACCTGACGCTGCGTGCTCTGGCAGACGCCCTCGGGATTGCCGACGTAGTGGACCGCGTCGCCGCGGGCTTGAAACTGGATGCCTTGGAAGCGACTCGGTAGCACGCCGCTTGACCATTGCCGCGCGGAAATCGGTTGCTGACCGGTTTTACCCTGCGAAGTGAGTACGATGAAACCGGGTAAGTCCTGCGTCTCCGCGCCAAGACCGTAGAGCAACCACGAGCCCATACTCGGACGACCCTTAATGATCGAGCCGGTGTTCATGAACGCGTGGGCCGTATCGTGGTTGATTTGCTCGGTCTGCATCGAGCGCACCACGCACAAATCATCTGCCACGCGGCCGATGTGCGGGAAAAGATCGCTGATCTCGATGCCAGCTTGGCCGCGTTTGCTAAACGACGCGATGGGGCCGCGTGCTTTCAACACCATGTTTTGCAACTGCGCGAGTTGCTGACCCGCCGTAAACGAGGCCGGGAACGGTTGACCATCGAGAGCTTTGAGCTGCGGTTTCCAATCGAACGTCTCGAGCTGCGAGGGGCCGCCCGCCATGCAGAGGAAAATCACGCGCTTGGCACGCCCTGGCAGATGCGACTCACGCAGCGCGCCGTTCCAGCCCGTCGGCGGCATCGTAGGCGCAGCGCTCTCTGCGGAGAGCTTGCTCTGCAACAGCGCGTACGCGATGCCGCCGAGACCGTAGGCGCTCTGAGTAAGAAACGTGCGGCGATTGACGCTCAAAGCGTGCGCGGTGGGATCAAAGGGCGACATGGTCAGTAACGGGTGATGACTTCTTGCGTATTCAGGAGCACGCGCGCGAGTTGAGTCCAAGCGGCGGCTTCGACGAGGTCGCCGCCAGTGGGCGGGGCGAGGCCGATGCGAAGTAGTTTTTTGGCGGAGGAAAGATCGGCACGATAAATCTCGCGCTGGGCGGCGAGGAACGTCGCGAGCGAGTCACGCTCAGCGCGCTGCGCCGGACGCGAGAGCGCGAGTTGAAAAGCGAGGTCAAGACGCGCGGCTTCGTCATGGGCACCGGCCGATAAAATACGGCCAGCAAAGGCGCGGGCGGCTTCGACAAAGCTGGGGTCATTCAACAAAGTGAGCGCTTGTTGCGGCGTGTTGCTGACGTTGCGCGCCGCAGCGCACTCGTCACGAGAAGGCGCATCAAAGTTGGCGAGCATCGGATGCAGAAACGTGCGTTGCCAGTGCGAGTAAACCCCGCGCCGCCATTGAGCATCGGCGTCGCTCGCGAGGTAATCACGCTCGGGAAATTGCAACGCGACGTAATAACCAGGCGGTTGATACGGCTTGGCGCTCGGGCCGCCGAGATCGCGCAAATCAAGTAGACCCGAAATCGCGAGGGCGTTGTCGCGCACAAACTCAGCCTCGAGCCGTCGCGGATTTTGCGAAGCGAGCAAGCGGTTCGCTGGATCGATATCGCGCAGCTCCGGCCGCAGGCTGCTGCTTTGGCGATACGTGGCGCTCGTCACCATGAGACGAATCATGTGACGCAAGTCCCAACCGCTACCGCGGAATTCACTCGCGAGCCAGTCGAGCAATTCGGGATGCGAGGGCAATTCTCCCTGCGAACCCAGATCGTCCACCGCTGCGCTGAGGGCATTACCAAAATAAAGCGCCCAAAGCCGATTGGTGACCGCGCGCGCCGTGATGGGATTTTCTGGGGAAACAATCCAACGAGCTAAATCGAGACGAGTGAGCCGTTTCTCCGCAGTACTTTCGAGCCGACCAGGAAGAAAGCTCGGTGTCGCCGGCGAGACGATAGGGCCGCTCTCATCCTGCCAGTTACCGCGCGGCAACACGCGAACAGGGATTGGTTTCGCCGCCTCCGTGATCATCGACCAGGCCTTGCCGCGGTAGGTGTCGTTAAGCTTCGTGACGAGCTGATGATAACGCGTGAATGCCGCCGGGTCGTCGGCGGTGCTCATCATCCAGGTGTCGGCGAGCAAGGTCTCCTGCGAGGGTGTACGTTGCGGCGCGGTCAACGCGGCCAAGGTAGGGGCAGACGCCACCTCGAGCGGATCACGCGCGCCAAGGCGACTCGTGGACATCCGGAATTTCGACAACGTCTCACCTGAAACAATCACCACCAGCGACTCACCTGCCGCCAACGTCAGCGGCTCCGCCAGCAACCAAACACCCGTGATCGTCTCCCGCTTCGTAGGCTCGGGCAACCGCCAGCCCGCGGTGACGCCGTGAAGTTCGGCCCCGTTGATGAATCGCGGTGCTTTCACCGCCGCATCGGCAAAGACCACCTCGAGTTTACGGACTTCGCCCTCGGCGCATTGCACGCTCGGGATCAGCATGACATTTGTCGACGGCCATCTCCACTCCACCAGACCGCTCGGGGGCTCGAGCATCACCTCGAGTCGCAATGCGGTGATGCGACCGCCCTCGGGTTGAAAAGTGATGCGATAAAACTCGCGGTTAGCCAACGGTTGGCCGCCGCAGACGGTGCCGTCGGTTTCGACGGTGACGGGCCGCTCGGTGATGACTAGGTCGCCTTTGCGCAGTTCGGCCTTCGTCGCGCGCAACGGTTCCCAACCCGTCGGGACACGGCCGAGGTGCGCGCGGGTTTCATCCAACCATGTGGTCAGACGGGCCGCTGATGCAGTCGCTTGCGCGTGTTGGCGCATCGCGGTGACGTGCGCGGCGATTTCATCCTGCGCGCGCTCATGCCGAGCGACGAGGTAGGGGCTCTCAACTTCGATCTCGGGCGGGAACGGGAAGTCATTATTGAAGCCTTTTAGGTCGGGATTGCGTGAGTAAACGTAATCGCTGTACACGCCGTACTGTTTCACATCGGCGAAGAACGACTGAAGCTCGTAAAAATCGCGCGTCTTGATCGGGTCAAATTTGTGGTCGTGGCATTCCGCGCAACCGAACGTGCTGCCAAACCACGCGGCCGCCACGCTGCGCACCCGCTCGGCGCCATACTTGGCGAGATATTCTTTCGGCTGCGCCCCACCCTCGCGCGTCATCATGTTGAGCCGATTATAACCGGTGGCGACGCGTTGCTCGATCGTGGGGTTGGGCAGAAGATCGCCGGCGAGTTGCTCGATCGTGAATTGGTCGAAGCGTTTGTTGGCGTTGAAAGCGTGGATCACGTAATCGCGGTACGGGAAAATCCGTTGGTTCTGATCGCCGTGAAAACCCACTGTATCCGTGAAGCGCGCAATATCTAGCCACCAGACGGCCATGCGCTCACCGTGACGCGGCGAAGCGAGCAAGCGCTCGACTTGTTTCTCGTAGGCGTCGGGCGACCGATCGGCGAGAAATGTCGCCATCTCCTCGGGCGTGGGCGGCAAGCCCGTCAGGTCGAGTGCCACCCGACGCAACAGGCGGGATTTTTCCGCTTGGGGCGATGGGTTGATTTTCTTTTCGGCGAGCCGGGCGTGAATGAACGCGTCGATGGGGTTTACCTCGCCGCGCGCCTGAGTCGGCACCGGCGGTGGCACGAGCGGCGCATAAGCCCAGTGCGGCTCATACACGGCGCCCTCCGCGACCCAGCGGCGAAATAGTTCTTTTTGCGCCGCCGTGAGCGATTTATGCGCGTCGAGGGGCGGCATTGGGTCACTGTCGTCAAAAATACGACTGATGATTTCGCTGTCGTCGGGCTGGCCCGGCACGATGGGAAGCGCCTCGGTCTTGGTCGGCTTTAATGCCTCGTCGCGCAGATCGAGCCGCATGCCCGCCTCGCGGGTTTTGGCGTCGAAACCGTGGCAATGAAAACAGGTGTCCGACATGATTGGCCGGATGTCGCGGTTAAACGAAATTTTATCATTAGCCGCTACCATCCGCAACGGCCAGGCCAAGAAAATCACCATGCATAGAAAAAAAATGGAGCGGCGAGACGCGACGTACATGAATAAAACCTCCGTAACGACGGATAGAAAAAGGGGTGAAACTAGAACAATACAAACCTACCCGATAAACATCCTTCGCTAAACCGAAAGCAAGCGCAGGACTAATGAAAAATCAGAGTCCAGCCGTGTGGCCAAAGGTCATCGCTGCCTTGCGCCCAACTAGATCATGGATCCACGACCACCGTCAGCCCGACCCACACGAGGGGCAGCAACGTCTGCGCGTCCCAATTTGCGAGGCGGAGGCAACCATGCGACTCCGTGCGCCCGACTTGCTCAGGTTTCGGCGTGCCATGTATGCCGTAGCCCGGACGATCGAGACCGATCCAAGCCACGCCCACCGGATTATTTGGCCCGGGCGGTAAAATCAGTTTCCGCCCGAGTTGTTGCGCTTCCTCTGACTCCGGAAACACCGCCGGATCGAACGTATAATCTGGATTAGCGATCGCCACCGTGACGCGTAACTCGCCGACGGGCCGCTTCTCGACTTTGCGCGCGATGCTCACGGGAAAATGCGCGAGCAAACGATCCTCCACGTCGCGCACCTGCAGCACCCGCTCCGCCAATTTCACGTGCAAGCGCGCCGCGACGCCGCTCACGTTGATCTTTCCCACCGCCGGCACCGTTAAAACGCTACCAGGCAAAATCGGCGCGCTCCAATCGATCGCCGGATTCAATCGCTTCACCAGATTTGGACTCGCGTGTGCGCGCTCAGCGACAAGCTCCAATACCGTCTCATAATCGAGCGCGGACTGCGTCGATTTACCGAGCCACGTGTCACTCAACGGTTGCAGTCGGGCGCAATCTGCGGCGCTCAACGTCAAAGTCGTCAATGGCTCAACCTGCATCAAAAGTTTCTCCCGCGTGGGCCCATCCAGCGCACCCGACGGCGCGAGATGCTCTTTTTCCTGAAACGCTCGCAGCGCCGCCGCCGATTGCGCCCCACCCACACCATCAATCGCGCCGCTCGAAAAACCCCGACGCGCGAGCTCGATCTGCGCCTCCAGCCACGACGTCACAGGCCGACCAACGCTTGCCTCCGCAGTAACCTCGAGCGCCGTATCCGGCGCCGCCGTTGCTGCGGCGGGTTCAAGCGCCGTAGGTGCCGCGGGCGTTTCCTCCGGCGGAGGCGGCGCAGGAAGTTTAAACTCCACCACCGGAGCCGCACTCACGCCAAGCACCACGCACAGTCGCGCCATGCCGAGCCGACGAGCCGCCACGGAAAAAACAATCATCGCAATCGAGTATGCAGCAAAGCGCCTCGTTGCCAAGACTCACTCGGGCGTCATCCGCCGAAGCCCAAGTGAAACTTCACAGTCCGCCGTCGGGGGCGGCGGTACCGGTGGCGCCGCGACGAGGACGTGGTTTCTGCGCCGCAAGGAACGCCACGACATCGCGCACTTCGCGCGGCTGCAAAATACCGAGCATCGGCGGCATGATGGAAACCGGCGGGGTTTGCGTCACGATGTCGGCGCGAGCGAGCGTGCGATTGGTACCGTCAAAAAGCCGAACCCCGACCGACTGCGGCGTCTCGCGTGCGATCGTGCCAGCGACGATGGATCCGTCTTTGAGGGTCACGCTCACGAGGCCGTAACCGGTGGCGATTTGCGCGTTGGGCACGAGTAACGATTCGAGGAGATATGCGTGGTCACGCTGGCTGCCGATGGTGCTCAAATTGGGACCGACTTCGCTGCCGCCGTTGGCTTCGATGCCGTGGCAAGCGAGGCAGTTGGCGTTAAGGTTATTTTGCACAATCTCCCGTCCGGCGAAGACGCTGCCACCGAGTAGTAACTCGCTTTGCGCAACGCCTGTGGCAGACGCGGTGTAAGCTGCGACTTTCGCCGCGAGATTAGGATTGGCCGTGGCGCGGGCGCGAGCGGCGTCGAGCACATCAAGTTTCAACTCGGGCGCGCAGGCGCCGGCGACCAAGGTGTCGGCGTAGGTGAGAAGAATCGCGTCGGCGGCCGGCGTGGCGGCTTGAGCGAGGAGCGCGAGCGCGTGTTGTTTTTCGGGGATCGGGCGCGATTTCAGGACCGCTTGCACCTCGTTGACGAGACGGGCGGCTTGAGCCGGTAGTAGCAATTCGAGCGCCGCGCCGTGCAACGGCTCGGGCGAGGCCGCGGCGAGCGCGGTATTCATGGCAGCAGCGAAAGCAGATTCGCCGCGCAGCGCGGGATCGGCGAGGAGGCGAAGGGCTTGGGCGCGGAGTTCACCCGGAGCGGCGGTCTCCCCGACGATGGCCGCGATCTGCGCCGGGGCCGCTCGGAGCGCGTGCGCGATCATGATTTGGATCGCGAGGGTTTTGAGTTCCGGATCGGTCAAGGCCAGCAGCGCGTCGAGTTTCGGCGCAAGGACGACGGCGATGGGTTGCGGTTTAAACGTGCGGGCATAGCCATCGACGAGGTCGAGGGGCTCAGGCGCGTTCCACATCCGCAAGCTCGCGAGTGCTTCTTCGCGGATCGAGCGGTCGGCGCGCGCATCAAGTGCAAGTGCGAGCAAGCGGGCCGCAGCTTCAGGCGTGCCGAGGCGGAGGTTGGCGTTGAGCGCGCGGCGCGAGATAAATTCGTTGGGCGAACGCGCGTCGATGAGCGCGGCGAGTTGGGGCAACGCAGCGGGAATGCCGCGTTCGTCGTGGATCGCACGGGCGGCTTCGGCGACGACGAGTGGATCGGCATCGTGTAAAAACTCTGCGATGAGCGGGGATACGTGGCGACGGAGCGCGACGACGCTGACGAGGCGGACGTTTAAGGACGGATCGTTTGTGCGCGCGGAAAGTTGGACGGCGGTCGCGCAACCGGTGAGGCCAACCACAGCGGCGTGACGCAACACGGGCGCGGCGGCATCGGTAGCGGCGAAGGCGAAGAGAGCGTCCACGGCGGCGGGCTCAGCGTGTTTACCAAGGGCAATCGCGGCTTGGAGCCGCACGCGCGGGGCGATGTCCGTAAGCAACGGAATGAGGCGTTTCGCTTCGGGTTTCGCGCTGGCAGCGTCGCCGAGAATTTTCGCGGCCTGCGTGCGGATTTCCGCGTCGGCATCGGCGAGCAAGGGCCACGCGGCGGCGACGGGCGCCGCAGCGCGGCGGAGGAGTTGGCCGTAACCCCAAACGGCGTGCACGCGAGCAAGGAGCGGCGCGGCGGCATCGCGGGCGACGGCGAGGAGCGCGGCGGCTTGACCGCGTTTGGCGAGCTCAAGTTGGGCGCCTTGACGAACGCGTTGGTCGCGGTGACCGAGAAGGGCGACGAGTTCAGCGGGAGCGGTTTTGGCGAAACCGGCGGAGAGCAAGAGACGCGTCTGGAGACGCTGGGCATCTTTGGCGGTGGCGGGAGTTTCAACGCGCCAGACGGCGCCTTTGCCATCGAGCGGATAACCGCCGATCCAATCGGCCATGAAGAGCGAACCATCGGGATGCCAGGCGAGGCCGATGCCCATGATGCCTTCGCTTAGGATGCGGGCGTCGACCATCTTGAACGACGCGCCGTCGCGCTCGGCGCGGAAAGCACGCATTTTTCCGGAGGGAAATTCGTTGAGGATAAACAGGCCGCGCTGCGCGTCGCTGAGCGCGGTACCGGGTTCGTATTTAAAACCGGCGGGGCCATCAGAGTAATTGAGCAACGCGGGCAAAAGGTAAGCGGCCTGTGCTGGGAAATGCGGTTTCCAGAGGCCCTCGCGCATCCACGGGGCGGATTCCTTCATGTATTGGTAATTACAGCGCCAACCGGTATCGCTGCCCTCGACGATGTAGGCGAAGCGTTCGCGTTCGCCTTTCATGTCGGCGTCGTTGTCCACGACGAAGAGATCACCGAAATCGTCGAAAGCGGGCTCTTGAGGGTTGCGCACGCCGTGGGCGAAGACCTCGAAGTTGGAACCATCGGGCTCGATGCGGAGAATGGAGCCTTCGTTGGGGTAATAAAAGTGGCGGCCTTCCTTAGAGGTGACGTTAGCGCCCTTGTCGCCTATGCTCCAATAGATGCGGCCGTCGGGGCCGACGGTGAGACCGTGCATGTCGTGGCCAGCGTAGGCGATGTGGATACCGAAGCCGTGCACAAGAATTTCGCGGATGTCGGCGACGCCGTCGTCGTCGGTGTCTTTGAAGCGCCAGAGATCAGGGGCGATGGTGGCGTAAACCCAGCCATCATGGTACATCACACCGGCGGCGATGCCGGTGACGGGCGTATTAAAACCCTCGGCGAAAACAGTCATCTTGTCGGCCACGCCGTCGCCGTCAGTGTCGCGCATTTGATAAATGCGTTCGGTGGTGGTCGTGAGATCTTTCCAGTCGATGGAGCCGTCGCCGTTGTTGTCCTTGAGCGAACCACGCGGAGCGCGAACTTTGCCAGGGGCTAGGACGTCTTGGTAAAAAGCGAGTTTGGCGTCGACGCTGTTCAGGGCGACGTCGTTGGGGATCCAGTCACGGTATTCGCGGATGTCGAGGTCGCCGACCTTGCGGCGCGTGGTCGAGGCCACATAGACGCGGCCTTGGGGATCGACGGCGCACGCGACGGGGTCAGGGACGTTGAGGGCACCCGACCATTTTTGGAGCACAAGCTCGTTTTTGCTGGGCGTGGTCTGCGCCGTGGCGAACGGAGTAACCAGGGCGACCAAGAAACCGGCTGCAACAAGCCGGGCGGAAGACGGAACAGATGGGAACATAGAGCGACGGAGTCTAAAAATGAGCAATCACCGCGCCCGCGAGGCGAGAGGATTCAACCTGCGGACACCAAAATTATTTAGCGTACAACCGGGCGAGCGCCGCGGCGGTCTTGCCCACACTCGCGCGCAACTCCGCCGGCCCTATCACCTCTGCCGCCGCGCCCCAACCGAGCACCCATTGCTCGACCTCCACCAAAGCCCCGAGGTGCAACCGCAATTCCAGCCGACCGCCGGCCAACTCTCGCATCTCCTGGGATTCGTGCCACTCGCGCTCGCGCACCCGCTCGGCCACGCTCGCGTCAAACCGGATCACCACGCGGTGATCGCCGTCACCGCCCAATACGCCGAGCGCACTCGCAAAAAATTTCTCCGGCGAAAAATCCTCCGGGCGCACAAACGTCGCACCGCCACCCACGACGTCACCGATGCGAGGCAACGCAAACGTCCGCAAAGCATCCCGCTCCACGTCGTGACCGACGAGGTACCAAGAATTTTCGCGGTTCGCCAAATGATAGGGTCGCACGTGGCGCGGCGCGGACTGCTTCTCCCCGGACTTGCGGTAGTTGAACGTCACTTCCTCATGCCGTAGCACCGCCGCGCTCAGGGTGTTGAAGACCGTGAGATCGGTCTTCCCTAACCCGATGTTTTTAAACGACACCGCGCGCAACTCATCCGCGGGCGAAAACGAAATCTTGTCACGCAGCCCACCCGCCAGTTTGCCGAAAGCCACTTCAAGTTGGCGGTGAAACGGCGTGCCGCGGTACTGCTCCAAGGCCCGCTGCGCCACCAGCAACGCGAGGAGTTCGCCCTCGGTCACATTCACCGTCGGAAACGCATTCACCTGGGTCGTGTAACGGTAAGCCTGAATCCCCGCGTCAAATTCGATGGGTAACTCCAACCGATCCCGCATAAAAGCGATGTCGCGCACCACCGTCTTACGCGAAACCTCCAGCGCATGCATGAGCATCGTACAGTTCACGAGCGCTCCGCGACGGAGTTCCTCGTGGATGCGCAGCATCCGCTCGAGCGGAGGCCGGGACTGTTGCGCGCGTGAGTTCATGATTTCGTGGCCAGAGCCACCCCTACGAATCAGTCCGCCCGCCGTCAGGGCAACGTCAGAATTATGGCGAGGAGCCCTTCGCCCTCTAAATTAAGCCTAAAAAATAATTTAAACATTTTGATAGCTGGGCCAGCCAATGTCCCACCCTACCCAGTAGGATGCGCTCATGAACTTAACTGCCTCCCAACGCTCCTACGCCCGCTCCGCCTCCTACGCCCCCACCACCTCCCGCCGCGCCCGCAGCGTGAAATGCTATGTTCCCCTAGCGCTCACCTGGTCGCACAGCGGCGTCCTCCACCGCGTGACACAATGGCCCGACGTCCAATTTGAACGCCTCTACGGAACCGATTGGATCGCGATCGCTCCGAGCGCCGAAGCCCTAGCCACCGCCGCCAAGACCCTCACTGCCGCCGACTGGCAACCCTACCTAGAATTCGTCCCCGCCGCCGTGCGCGAGTTCATGGGGCCGTTTAATTTCTCGCGCCTTGAAGCCCTCCAAGTCGCCGCCCGTTGCCCGGCGCTCATCGCTGACCTCGCCGAGACGCCCGCGCTGACGGCCTTCGTATCCGCCCACGTTGAACTTCGTGGCTCCCCAGCCCCGCGCTGGACCGAGATCAACGCCATATATGAGCGCAACGGTATCTTCGGCATCCTCGAATGGCTCGGCCTACCCGCCTCGCGTCAGACCCTCGCGATCTTGCGCAACGTCGTGCAACCCAACCTCCCACGTCGCTTCCTCGAACCCCTCCGCGGCATGCTCTGGGAACCCAAAGCCCTGACCGCTCTCCAACGCGACCCCGCCCTCACCGACCGTCAACTCTCCCGCTACATCCACGCCCTCGCGGCGTGAGGATTCCATTAATGTAGTATTTAAGCGGTTCGGTGATTTCACGGTCTGCGGTCGTGGACATATCGTGCTTACTTTCCTTGAGTCACACCACACCGCTATCGGCGAAGAAGTGGAGTGAATGGCTAATTTAGGATAAGGCACACCATATTACGCACAGATTACGAATGCTGAATCTAACCTCGGTAAAACGCAGAAAACCGTTTTGCCAACGTGGGAAGCGGCCTGTTGTGTGCGTAAATGCGCCTGCGCCTGTCTGTCTTTTTGTTTTTCTTCGCCGGATTTTTTTTCAGCGGTTGCAACCCACGCGAGACGCGCGTCATCACCGGAAACCGTGACGGTATCCTCCACCTCGGTAACGGCGCCGAACCGCAAGATCTCGATCCACAGCTCATTAGCGCCAGCACCGACCAAAACCTCGCCGTCGCCCTTTTCGAGGGGCTCACGACGCTCGATGAAAAAACCTCCCAGCCTATCCCTGGTGTAGCCGAGCGCTGGGAAATTTCGCCTGATGGACTCTCCTGGACCTTCCATCTAAGAGCCACCGCCCTTTGGTCTGATGGCTCGCCACTCACCGCCGATGATTTTGTGCAATCGTGGCGCCGCATCCTTACCCCCGCGCTGGGCGCCGAAAACGCATACCTACTTTATCCAATCAAATCCGCCGCCGCGCTCAACGACGGTTCCCTTAAAGACCCCGCCGCGCTCGGCGTCACCGCGCCCGATGCCCGCACGCTCGTCGTCACGCTCGAACGGCCCACCCCGTATTTTTCGACCCTAACCGCGCTCACCGCACTCTTCCCGATCAACCCACGCGTCCTCGCTAAATTTACGGCGCTCAACCAACGCGGCACCGCCTGGACCCTCCCGCCCAACCTCGTCGGCAACGGCCCATTTCTTCTCCGCGAGTGGACGCCCAACGCCCGCCTCATTGTCGAAAAAAATCCGCACTACTGGAACGTAAATAAAGTCGCCCTCAAACAGATCGTTTTTTATCCAATCGAAAACCCCGGCGTCGAAGAACGCGATTTTCGCGCCGGCCAACTCCACGCCACTTACGAATTGCCCCTATCGAAAGTGGAAACCTATCGCCGCGAATCACCCTCGCTGCTGCGGATCGAGCCCTATCTCGAAACGTTTTTCCTCCGCTTCAACGTCGCTAAACCTCCGCTCGACCGCCGCGACGTCCGCGCCGCGCTCGCACGAGCGCTCGATCGTGAGTCGATCACGCGCAACTTACTTTCCGGCACGCGCATGCCGGCGCACCACTTCACGCCGCCCGACTGCGCCGGCTACACCTCGCGCGCTACCATTCCTGACGATTTCGCCGAAGCCCGTAGGCTTCTAGCTGCCGCCGGTTTCCCGGGCGGGCGCGGTTTCCCAAAACTTGAACTCCAGATCCGCAACGACGAACTCCACGCCAAAGTCGCCGAGGCCATCCAAGCGATGTGGAAACGCGAACTCGGCATCGATATTGCCCTCGTCCAACTCGAACAAAAAACGTGGCTGCAAAACCAACAGAGTAAAAATTACACGATCACCACCTCGCGCTGGGTCGGTGATTTTGTCGATCCCGTCACCTACCTCGAAGTACACCAAACGGGCGGTGGCTACAATTTCAACGGCTGGAGCAATGCGCGCTATGATGAATTACTCCGGCGCGCCGCCCTCGCGCCCAACTCGGCGGCACGCCATGAATTTTTCCAACAAGCCGAGGCCGTACTTCTCGACGCCGCGCCGAGCGTGCCGCTTTTTTTCGGTGCAAGGATTTACCTGCAACAGCCGAGCGTACAGCAATGGTCTCCCGCCCTACTCGGGTTACATCGCTACGGGGAAGTTAAACTCGCGCGTTGATTTTATTGGCCGCGCGGCCGCATCCCCTCAAACTTCGACCGACATGCGCTCCGTGCTTACCGCTTTTTTGTTATTCACCTTAGTCTCCTTAGCGCGCGCCGCGGACGTCGAACTCACGCGCGTCTGGCCAGCGTGGCGCAGCGCAGAATCGTTTGAGCGCATCTCGGAATATTTCAACGGTCAGGAAAACACGGGCCGCCACACTGTGCTGCGCACGCAACCCAACGCGCGTGCCGGCTACTATTTTCTTATACGCGCCAAAGCCGCGGCAAACACGACCGGGGCTAAATTTGTACTACAGATCATCACCCCCGAGGCACCTGAGCCCAAGACCCATACCTTCCCAATCACACTCGGTCCGAAAGAAGCGGTTTTTGATATCGGTCTAACGGGCACGGATTGGGCCGGACGTAAAACGCACGCGGTCGCTTGGCGCCTAAGCGTGGTCAACGCCGAAGGCCGCGAACTCGCCAGCCAGCAAAGTTTCCTATGGTCGAATCCGGCGCCGTGAATCTTAAAGGTTGGACCGACTGGCGACCGCTCGCGCTAGCGACGCCACCCAACTCAGCTGTACTCGCAGAAACGATCGACGGTGGGCAGGCGTTTCGGTGGCAGCGTGCAGCGGACGAGATTTGGCTGGGGCAATGGGATCGCCACCTCGCGCGCCTGCGTCTCGGCGTAGCGGGTCGGCTGGAATGGTCGGCAGCCACAGCGGGGACAGAGGCGGCGCTGAGCACGTATCTCGACTCTAACCGCGATGCGCGGGAACTGGCGGATACGTTACCGTGGCGCAGCGATGTGCATCTAGCGCACTGCATCGCCGCGTTTCCAGGACTGAGGATTTTGCGGCAACCGTTCGGCGAGACCTTGCTGGGATTTTTGTGCAGCGCGACCAAGCAGATCGTGCAGATCAAGCAAATGATGGCGCTGCTCGCCGCGCGGCATGGTGCGGTGATTGCTGCCGAGGGCGCAACGGATGTGAAGGACGGGGGCGGGGATGCACGGATGGGCCGATGGTCGGTCCCCAACTACCACCGATTGCCGACGTGGACGGAGATCGCGGCGGTGCCGGAGGCAGAGTTGCGCGGGTGTCTACTGGGATTTCGCGCACGCTACATTCACCAAACAGCGCAATTCATCGCGGCAAATCCGGGCTGGCTAGAGGAAACGGAGGCGTTGCCCTACACGGAGGCGAAGGCGCGACTAGTCACATTGCCCGGCGTGGGGGAAAAAGTCGCGGATTGCGTGCTACTGTTCGGCGCAGGGCGACTGGAGGCGTTTCCAGTGGATGTGTGGATTTTGAAAACGATGGCGGCGAGGTACGGGCTCGACGGATGGAAGCCGGCACAGGTGGCGCAGTTTGGACGCGCGCACTTCGGTCCGCTGGCCGGTTTGGCGCAGCAATATCTTTTCGCATGGGAGCGGGCCGAGGCGCGGCGCGGCACGTAAGCGGGAGGCGCGGAGTAACGCGAAGCAACTAGGCGTTGATCTGCAAGGCGGCGACTTGGGCGCGCAGGACATCTCCGAGTGCGAGCAGATGCGTGGTCGCGGGATAAGCAGGCCAAGGCGCGAGAGCGGCAGTAGCATGCGCAAGTTCGTCATGAATGCAGGTAGTCACGGCAGCGAATACACCTAGGTCGTTCATTTGCTGGAGGCGGAGCGCAAGCTGAGGTGGACGTTTACCGGTGATTTCCTCGGAGAGGAGTTGGCGCTCAGCAGCGGGGAGGCGTTCGCTGAGGGTAATCAGAGGGAGCGTGAGTTTGCCGCTAGCAAGATCGGTACCTAGGGTTTTACCGATGCGGGCTTCGGTACCGAAGTAATCGGCAAGGTCGTCGTAAATTTGGTAAGCGATGCCGAGGTGGCGGCCAAAGCGGGCGGCGGCATCGGCGCAAGCGGGCTCGGCGCCAGAGAGTTTAGCGCCTAGGAAGCAGGAGACGCGGAATAATTCGGCGGTCTTGAGGTCGATGATGCGCTGGTAATCGGCGAGGGAAATGTTGAGCGAGCCGCGGCGGAGAGTTTGGACGATCTCGCCAGCGCAGACGCGGCGCGTGGATTCGGAGACGGCGGCGCAGATTTCGGTGGTGGGAAATTGCGTGGCAAGGTGGAGCGCATGGGCGAAGAGCGCATCACCGAGAAGCACGGCTGCAACGGGGCCGAATTCACGGGCCGCGGTGCGACGGCTGCGACGAACGACAGCTTCGTCCATGATGTCGTCGTGCACAAGCGTGGCGAGATGGACGAGTTCGACGACGGCGGCGACGCGGACGAGGTCTGGCGTGATGGCTCCGGGGCCGCGCCAGCCGCTTAAAAAAACGAGCGCGGGTCGGATACGTTTGCCCGAAGTATCGATGCAGTAATCAGCCATGGCCCGAATCTCGGGCTCAAAGGACTCCAGTTGAGCGTGTAGAAAGCGGTCGAGTTCGGCCATGTGGGGCGCGAGATGAGCAAACACGCCGGCAAAGGCGGGCTTGGGGCTGGGCGCGGTAGAGGCTTCGCGGTTCATGACTACGGCGAACCTTTAGGTGAGAAATGGAAATAAACAATCCCGGTGTCGAAATAGCACGAGTCCGCTAGATAGGCACAAAAAAGGCCGGTCGTGAAAACCAGCCCAGGAGATAAGGATACGGAATAGGTTTAAAAAATTAGTACACTTTAACGAGGTCAAAGCAGGGGATAGCGCCAAGTTAACCTAGAACAGACGAGAGCGACAAAAGATAGTAAATTGCACAAAACCGACCAGTGGACACTCCTGATAGACAATCAGATGCGCAAAAAAACCGCCGCTCAAATGCGGCGGTTGGATCCAGGTAACTGGATTAAGGAATGCGACGCGGTGGACCGCGCGGACCTTACTGCTGCCAAGAACGCTTCTTATGGCGATGCGACTTCAAGCGCTTGCGACGCTTGTGCTTGTTCATCTTCAGACGACGTTTCTTTTTCAGGTTACCCATGGTGCTTGAGAATTGGTGAAGGGTCACCGTGTAACCACCCCTACAGCCTGTAAAGCGAATTTATCCAACCTTACAAAGATACGAATCAGCCCGCCGCCACTACCCGTTCCATCCGCCGCAAACGCGTGAACACCAGGCAACACTCCACCCGCCCTACCGAAACCTTGGCCAACACCGCCACCACACGCCGATAAAGATTCAACTGTCCCGCGTGGCGCGCGACCGCGGTGGCAACCTCCGCGTCTGTGCCCACCCGATCGGTCTTATAATCTACGATAAGCGCTCGCGTCGTAACACCCGAGGCATCGCGCTCCACCACCACGCGATCAAAAACCCCCGTCACCCACGCCCCATCGAGCACCATTTCAAACGCTCGCTCACGCCACACCTCAACCAATTCGCTCAGCGGCTTCGACCAAACTGAAGCCATCGCCGATGCCCCCAGACAAGCCAACCCCTCGGCCACGGCCTCGTTATCCGCTCCATATTTATCCCGCCATAACGCCGCCCAACGCTCTATCGCACCAGTACCATCGAGCCACTCCACTTCCGCAAAAAGCTCGTGCACGGCCGTGCCGAAGTCCGCCCCCTCGTTTCTGTTTAGCGCAAAAACCAACGACCCACTCACCCCACTCTGTTTCAAGGCCGAAGGCGTCCGCGCCGGCCGACGTGCCGCCCGCCGTACCCAAGCAGTCGGCGTCAGCCGCGAAAGGTCATTTTCCGCCGCCAGCTTCGGCGATTTAAACTTAATCTCATCAAACCACCGCGCTTCACCGGTGCTCCATGTTTCACCCAGCGCATCGTGCAGCAACCGCGTAAAATTCTGCGACTTCGAAGTATTCTTCGTCGGCTCCGTCACTAAAATCATCGCCCGTTTCGCCCGCGTCATCGCCACATATAGCAGGCACAAATTCTCATAAGCCGCCTCACTCTCTGCCACGGCCATATGAGACGCCAACACCGGTTCATGCTTAGCAAAAATTTTGTTCGGCAAATCCAACACCCACTCGATCGAACGATCCTCCGTGCGTTGCACGGCCAACCCGCTCCGGCGCGAGGCGAGCGTTTTACCCTCCAAATCAGGTAAAATCACCAGATCGAAACCCAAGCCCTTCGCCTTGTGCACCGTCATCACGCGCACCACCCCGAGGGTGTCGGCCTCACGCACCGTGTAACCTTCCATAAATTCCAAAAACTCCGCTACATCCCGGCTGCCACCTTCATCAAAACGTTCCGCCGCTGCGACCAACAAACGCCCGCGCTCCCGGCTAAATTCATCATCTTTCAACGCCGATTCGAGCCGACGCAACCAACCCTCCAGCGTGCCCGCGAAACCGAGCGCCTGCACCTCCGCCAACACCCGCAACGTCAACGCATCGCTCCCCACTAACCCCTCCACTTGGAGCCACGGCTCCAGCGGCGACATCCGCACGTGCTCTCGCGCTAACGTGTCGCCCGGAAACGCCGCCGCCCGCAACAACGCCAGCAAAGCCACCGTCAACAGATTGTCCGTCGCTACGCACAGATCACTCTCCGCCAACGCCGCTACCCCACCCTCGCGGCGCAAATATTCCGCCAACGCCGCGGCCGTTTTATTTTGCTGCACCAAGACCACCACCGTCAGTCCGCGCCGCGCCGGTTCCACCTCGCGCAAAATCTTTAACGTCTCCGCAAACCTTCCCTCCTCATCCAGCGCATGCCGCAACTCCGCGAACCCCACCGCCGCCTCATCCGCGCTCGTATGCGCCCGCCACTCCCGGTTCCACTCGTTCGCTGCCGCCACTGGGACCGATGCGCCCAGGACCTCCGCCGCGCCGAACACCGCGTTCACCATCGCGATCACCGCCGGCGTCGAACGCCACGACACATCCAAACGCCCTTCCACGATTTTTCCCGGCGCGCTCGCGTTGTAGTGATTAAAAATTTCGCGAAACAACCGAGGATCGCCCCCGCGCCACGCGTAAATCGCCTGCTTCACATCGCCCACGTAAAACAAGCTCCGGCGGCCCTCGGCGTCCTGCACCGCCTCGTCGATTAGATTACGCAACACGCTCCACTGCTCGTAGCTCGTGTCTTGAAATTCATCCAGTAACCAATGATCGAACTTCGCGTCGAGTCGCCAATCGATCAACAGCCGCGCCTCCTCCGCATCACGCCCCAGTCCGTCGCTTTCCTGCGCCAAGGCCGGCGCGCCCGCGCCCGGCAACAACCGCCGCAACACATCCGCAAACGTCAACCGCCCCGCGCGCCGCACGAGCGCATCATAAGTCATCTCATAGCTGCGCAACACCGCGAAAATCCCCCGCGTCATCTCCAATCGCCGCGTCAACTCAGCGCCCGCGATTCCTTCCACGACTCCGCGCAACGCCGCGCGCGCGTCCTCGCTGAGCGCGACTTTTTTCCGTTCGATCGTCACTTCCTCCAGCGCAGGCCACGCCGCCAACGCGTTTTTCAACAAATACTCGAGCGGCCCCGGTAAAACTGCGCCGGGCACCCATTCCTCCAGCGCCGCAAAGAAATGTTCCACGCGCTCGCGTTGTTTTTCGCTCCATGGCTCGGTCGCCCACGCCGCGCGCAAGGCCTGCGCGGCCGCCGCGCGCCCATCCACCGCCGCGAGCCACGCGCAACCCGCCGGCCAGATCCGCCCGGCATCACCCCATTGGTCCGCCGCCGATGCCGCCAAAAAATCTTCCCCGTGCTCATCAAGAAATTGATCGAGCACACGCGTCAGCCGTTTTTCTTCCACGCCGAAGGTCGCCCGTTTGAACGCCTCGATAAACTCGCGCTGCGCCGCGTCCGGCTCGCCCGCCGCCGTAAACATCTGCTGCAACACGCGCCGCCGCTCGCGCGCCGCCGCGGAAGCCTCGAGGATTTGAAATTCTCCATCGAGCCCGAGCTCGAGCGGGAAATTCTGCACGACGCGCGCGAAAAATCCATCCAGCGTCCCGAGATTTAAACGCGGCATCGCCGTCACCACCACGCGCAACAACCGCAAAAAGTCCGCCGCACCCAACGTCGGCGCACCGATCTCCACCGCCAATTTTTCGGCTTTCGTCGTATCTGTCGCAGCAGACGCTAATTTTTTCAAAATCTCATCAAAAAATTCTCCCGCCGCTTTCCGCGTAAACGTCAGCGCCACGATCCGCTCCGGCGCGGCCCCGTGCGCCAGCAAGCGCACAAAGCGATTCGTCAACGCGTAGGTTTTGCCCGAGCCTGCCGAGGCCAAAATCATCTCATGTTGCAGCGCCTTCATGAGCGTTCCTCCCAAGCGATACTAGCTTCCGCGCCGCCGTGAAACAACTCGGCGAACTCATCTTGCTGCGCGTCGCGTCCTGTGAGTTCGCGCGGCGGCCAAAATTCAGCCGCCAGCACCGCCGAGACCACGCCGGTGGCGCACGCTTCAGCCGAAGCCTGCGTTTCCCGTGAAAAATCGTCCCACAAAATTACCGCGGTTTCACCGGCCGCTTTCGGTAAATTGAAATAACCGCACGCCACCGCGTCGCCCCAGATCGCCGCGACCGCCAGCCGGTAAAGCGGCAACTGCAAGTCCGTCCAAGCGCGCGATTTTCCTTCGGCATCGCTCATGCGCAACCACTCAGGCCGATCTAGATCATCCTCACACTCCGAGCGTAAATGCGCCGCGATAGGCTTACCCGAGGTATCGCCAGTTTTATAATCGAGCACGCGCACACGTCCATCGGCGTGGCGATCGATTCGATCGATTTTTCCTTTCACGACTAAGCCACCGATCACCAACTCAATTTTCCACTCCACGTGCTCCGTGCGCCAGCCATCTGCCCGCTCGCGCGCCTCGACTTCGGCCGCCGCGCGCAGGCGTTGCCGCGCGGCTTCAAATTGCACCACGAGCGGCAAGGTGAGTTCCGCGCCGTAGCGCAAGCGCACGATCCGCTCGAATCGCTCGATCAAAAAATCACTGAGCTGCGTCGCCTCGACGCAATCGCGCAGCGCCGGCTCTTGGCCGAGTTGCTGCAACGCTTCGTGCATCAAAATCCCGAAATCCAGGGCGTTGAGTTCTGCTTTCTCGGGCTCCACGCGCGTCATGCGCAACACGTGTTTCAGATAAAACCGAAACGGGCACGCGAGCCAGTCGCGGAAAGCCGTCACCGACAACTGCGTCGGGGCCGCCGCCACCCTCGGGCGCAATTTCCACGCCCGCGCCCAAGGCGGACTCGGCCGCGCCGCTGCGATCGGCTGAAATAATTGCGTCACTCGCTCGGGTAAAACCGCATCCGCGCAGCGCAACAACAGCCGCGAAGGCCGCAATGGATCGCCAGAGGCCGTGGTTTTGCCCAGTAAAATATCCAGTCGACCGTTCGTGCTCGTCCGTACCGCCGCGATCGACGCAAGCAAGTACGCATCACACGCAAAACGCTCAGCATTGCGCTTCAAACCAAGACGTTCGCGCAGTGTTTCCGGCAAGAAAACGTCGCCCACGATCGCAGAGGGCACACGCCCGTCGTTCAACCCCGCGACCACCAGGTGGGGTGCGTCGTCCCAAAGTAGTTCCAGCCAACCAAGCAGATCGATCGCGCCAACCGGCCGTTCGCTCGTGCGCACTTCATCCGCAAAGGCCCCCAGCGCGAGTTGCCAAGCCTCGGTCGCGGTTAACACCACCGCGCCACCGCGAGCCAGCGCCTGCTCGATCTCGCGCAGCTGCGCCATCCACGCCTCGGCGGATTCCGCGAGCACGCCCGCCGCCTCGAGTTCGCGGCCCGCGAAGAGCTCCATCAACGCCGCGGCCGCGTTGCTCGGGAAACGGCCGCGCGTGAGCGTCGTCCGCAACTCCGCCAAGGCCGCCAGCGCCAGTTCGACTTCAGGAAATAATGCTGCCTGCGCCCGCGCCGCCGCCAGCGTCGGCGGTAAATGGTTCGCGCCTAATTGATCGAACTGGCGTAAAAATTTCGCCGCGGAAAAACGCCCATCGGCCCGCGCGCGGAGCCATTCTAAAATATCCGGACAGCGCGCCAAGGTCGTCACTGCCGCAAAATCCGGCACCGCGGCAAACTCCGCTAACGCCGCGAGCAGAGGATATAATCCATCGTGCCGCCGCGCCCGACCCTCAGGATTAAACGCTGCGATGCCCACGCGCGCGCAGCCTTTTTCCAAAAGCGGCAACAACTCAGGGTCGGCCACGCCGATGCCGAGCATGGTCTCCGGCTCGGGCGTTGCTTGCGCGAGCGCGGTGATCCACGCGACTTGTTCAGCGGGATCGGCGCACACGCGCACGCGCTCGCCGAATGCTACGATCGTCAACTCGCGCGCCGCCCACGCCGCCGCCTGCGGACGTCCCCAACTATCAAAATTGTCCGCCTCGGACTCCGGCGCGTAAACTACGACGTCCACGGGCAATGTAGCCGCGTGCGCCGCGAGCACGCGCAGAGCCAGTGGCAACGGATCGGGCGCACCGATCACCGCGATGCGCGCGAAATCGCGCATGGGCGCCGGTGCGAGCGCCGCCGCGATGCGCGCGGCCTGCGCGTCGAGCAGACCGAGCTCGGCCAACCGCGCGGCGTGCCTCCGTTCGAGTTCGCCGAGTTCGCGCCAACGATCGAGCTCCGGACACGTTTCACCGGCGCGCGCCGCGACATCACCCAAGCGCCAACCGCCTTCAGCGAGCGTGGATTGGAGACGCGCCAACTCGCGCCCAAGGCCGAGCGCCCACGCGAAATCCCGCGCGGGCGGATCATGGGGCAACACCGCGCGCACCTCAGCCAAATCCACGGCGCGCAAGACTTCGGTCCAAGCGAGAAGCGATTCCAGGCGATTCGCCGTCGGGGTGCCGGGGGTGACCGCCTGCGTGACGAGCAATTCGGGCGTGACGACGCGGGGCGGAAACACGGCTTGGCCGCGCGTGGCCGCGTGTTCGGCGAGCGCCTCGCGCAAGCGACGTCCGGCTTGGCGCGTGGGCACGACGACGAGCCACGATGAGAGGTTCAACGGTCCCGCACCCGTCCATTCACGCGCGAGCCAAGCGACGGCCTGCGGCAGCAACGGCGCGGCCCAAGGCAAAAAATGACGGCGGACGTTGGCGGGAGGAGGCACCACAGCGGGAAGGTGCACCATGCACGTCGGGTGGCGCGCGAAGTTCAAACTCGTTCTGCGCGCGAGAGTTCAATTTTTAACTACGACTGCGAGCGACGAGGCGAATACGGCGGCGGCGGCGATAAAAAATAAAAACCCGCGGCCGGAAGGCACGCGGGTTTAAAAAAAAGAGGAAAAAACGGGCAGACCGCCCGGTTAACTTACTTGGCGAGCATGTACTTCGCGACGTGGGCCTTGGCGCGGCTGGCCGCGTTGCGGTGCACGACGCCGGACTTGATGGCTTTGTCCATGGCGGAAGCGTAAGAGGCGCCTGCGGCTTTGGCGGTGACGAGATCTTTGGCGACCACGGCGGCGTCGAACTTCTTGCGCAGCGTCTTGATGGTGGTCTTGACGCCACGGTTACGGGTCGTGAGGCGGACGGCCTTGCGGGCGGCTTTGATAGCGGATTTGGTATTGGCCATGGTCGTTAGAGAGATTTAGCCGGTCAAAGACTCAAACGCCCGCCAGAGAGTCAAGGGTTTTGTCGGGCGGGCACTGAGTCTTGCCCTATCAAAAGAGGACCGGCGCAGGAATTTAGAATGGAAAGGAGGCAGAGGTTATTTAGCAGCGGGCGCGAAGGAGCCGTTGATCTCGACGGTTTGGAGGTATTGCGACTAGACGCACCGCGTGTACCCAAAGCGGCAAGAACCCGAAATCGTAACTTCTGGCCAATAATAGGACCCCATCCATTACAACGCCCCTCGGCCATCACATCCTATTTTGCAAATGTGAACCGGGTTTAATATGGCGGGTGGGTCGCGATTTGAAAAAATTTAGCTTTGGGGCCGTTAAGCCGGATTCTGTGCCACGTCTTGCGACGCTTCGGCCGTCATTTCTCTCAACGTCCTTGCGGACGAGTCCCGCGCCCGGCACTTGCCCGACGATGGGATGCGGCATACCCGTGACTATCGGACGGGCCGCCCAGTCACCTATTTTGCCTTGCACCGGAAGGGGTTTGTCATGCCGCCCGCCTCGCGGCGGACGCGGTGGGCTCTTACCCCACCTTTTCACCCTTACCGAGCGGTTGCCCGCCCGGCGGTATATTCTCTGTGACACTTTCCGTCAGCGCGCTTTGAGACGCACTGCCTGTGCTCGCGGTGAAGCTGGCACAGCATCCTGCCCTACGGTGTCCGGACTTTCCTCTCCAAATTTCAAAACGGACGCGGCGTTTAACCGCGTCTTGGGATCAAAGAACTTGGAGCGACAGCCAGGCCCCAAAGCTAAGATTCCCAGTAAACGATACGTCCGCAGTTCTCGCAAGTCGCGAGTTGGTTAGGTCCAGCGGCGCCTTTGCCGCGCGCGGCGGTCTCGACTTCGTTGGAAACTTTCAAATGGCAACCACAGCAGGTACCACTACTCGTGGCCACGATCACCGGTTGTGTGCGCACCGCGATGCGATCGTAGAGCCGCCGCGCCGGCTCGGTCACGGGCTCACGCGCCAGATTAAAGGCCGCCTGCGCGTCCTTCAGCTCGGCCGCCAGACTAACCTCGCGCTCGCGCAAGGTTTTGATCCGCCCTTCATGGCCTGAGATATTGGCCTTCAAGACCGCTTCGGCGGCGGCAAATTTCTTCCTCGCCTCGTCGAGACCATACATCAACTCGAGTTCTTGACCCTCAAATTCGCCGATCTGCTTCAAGGTCGTCTCGATCTCGTGGCCGAGCGCCTGATATTCTTCGTTTTTGCGCACCGAGAGCTGCTGCGTGCGGTATTTGGCGAGTTTGGTCTCCGCCGAGCCGATTTCGGTCTCTAGTAACTTCTTTTTGGTCTCAAGCTCGCGAATCTCGGTCCGCGCCGCCTCGATGGCCGCCTTTTCTGCCGCAATCTTAGCTTCGACGGCCGCTACGTCGCGGGGCACCGCCTTCAATTGCACCTCAATGCCCAGTTTTTTCGTGTCGCGATCCTGAAGAATGAGCAGCGTTTCGAGCAAAGGGCTGGGCATGGACGAGGTTCTTGCCGGTACCCCCATCCCGGTCAAACGAAAGGTTTCCTTTAAACGCAAAGGACCGCCCTTCCCAACCTCGTTTTTTCTCAAAAAAACCCTCGCGTATCCAACCTGATTCAAGAGAAGATTTACCTTTAATTTTTCACCCTTCGTAAACCCTTTCATGTCCGAACAATCCGACTCCGAACGCAACGTGATCAACCAGGCCGGCGCCGACGCCTACGACGCTTCTAAGCTCGGTAAACTCGAAGGCCTAGAAGCCGTCCGCAAAAAGCCCGGCATGTACATCGGCGGCACCGACGAGCGCGCCCTTCACCACTGCGTTTCTGAGGTTCTCGACAACTCCGTCGACGAACATCTCGCCAACTTCTGCTCCCGCATCGAGGTCAACATCCACGTCGACGGCTCCATCAGCATCCGCGACAACGGCCGCGGCATCCCCGTCGACATCCACCCGCAGTACGGCATCCCCGGCGTGGAGATGGTCCTCACAACCCTCCACTCCGGCGGCAAGTATGGCCAAGGCGGTTACAAATTCTCCGGCGGCACCCACGGTGTCGGCGCCAAATGCGTTAACGCCGTCTCCGAATGGTTCGAGGTCGAGGTCTCCCGCGGCGGCTCCGTCCACCACATGAAATTCGAGCGCGGCAAAACCGTGAAAAAACTCGAGGTCATCGGCAAAGCCAAGGGCACCGGCACCTATGTTAGCTTCAAGCCCGACACCGAGATCTTTAAAGAGACCACCGTCTTCGTCTCCGCCCGCATTGGCCAACGCCTACGCGAACTCGCCTTCCTCAACTCCGGCCTCGAAATCATCTTCACCGACGAACGCCCCGCCGAACCCAAACCCGAACGCTACTTCTATAAGGACGGCGTCGAAGAATTCGTAAAACAAATCAATCAGGGCAAAACTCCGCTCCACCCCAAGCCCATCCGCTTCGTCAAGGAAACCAAACTCCAACTCGACGACAAACCCGCCGAGATCCACTGCGAAGTCGTGCTGCAGTACAACGACACCTACAACGACCAGGTGATGTGTTACACCAACACTATTCACAACCCCGACGGCGGCACGCATCTCTCTGGCTTCCGCAGCGCCCTCACCCGCGCCATCAACCAGTATTCTAAGGCCAACAACCTCCTCAAAGAGAAAGACCCACAGATCACCGGCGACGACGTCCGCGAAGGCCTCGCTGCCGTCATCTCCATCAAACACAGCGACCCCAAGTTCGAATCCCAAACTAAGGTCAAACTCCTCTCCCCCGAAGTCGAAAGCGTCGTCGGCTCTGTCACCTACGAGGGCTTGATGCAGTACTTCGAGACCAACCCGCCGATCGCCAAACGCATCGTCGATAAAGCCCTGAACGGCGCCCGCGCCCGCGAAGCCGCCCGCAAAGCCCGCGAAACCGTCCGCAAAGGTGCCCTCTCCGGCGGCGGTCTCCCCGGTAAACTCGCCGACTGCTCCGAACGCGACCCCGCCCTCACCGAGCTCTACATCGTCGAGGGTGACTCCGCCGGCGGCTCCGCCAAACAGGGTCGCGACCGCCGCTTCCAAGCCATCCTCCCGCTCCGCGGCAAACTCATCAACACCGAGAAAGCCCGTCTCGACAAGGTGCTCGCCAACGAGGAAATCCGCACCCTCATCACCGCCTGCGGTACCGGCATTGGTGAAGGCGACGAATCCGTCGGTGGCTTCAACGCCGCCAAGGCCCGTTACCACAAAATCATCATCATGACGGATGCCGACGTCGACGGCTCCCACATCCGCACCCTGCTGCTCACCTTCCTTTATCGTCAGATGAAGGGCCTGATCGAGCGCGGCTACATCTACATCGCCCAACCCCCGCTCTACAAAATCAAGCGTAAGAAACGTGAGCAATACGTCGACAACGACGAACAGCTCAACCGCATCCTCCTCGAACTCGGCTCCGAAGACATCGTCCTCAGCCGCCTCACCGACGGTCACATCTTCGCCCCCGCGCAGATCGAACAGATCGTCGAAAACCTCGCCCTCCTCGAGAAATTCGGCAGCGGCGTCACCCGCTACGGGGCTTCGCTCCCCGAGTACCTCGACACCCAGGACGCCACCACGCGCGCCCTCCCCCGCTACGTCGCCCGCCTCCGCGAGGGCAACAAAGAGAGCCATCAATTCCTCCGCGACGAACACGCCCGCGCCGACTTCCTGAGCGCCCACAAGCTCAACGCCGACCTCACCGACCAAGTCGAGCCCCTCGCGCCCGACGCCGTCGCTGCGCCCCTGGAGAAAAAATCCTACGCCACCCAGAAACGCGTCACCATTCACGAAATCTTCGAGAGCACCGAGATGACCAAAATCCTCGTCACGCTCGCCAAGACCGGCCTCGACATCGCCACCGTCACCCCCACGGCCACCGCGCGCTACACCGTCACCGAAAATCTCGGCACGAAAAACGAAAATAAAACCGAACTCTTCGGCCCCCTCGAAATCGTGAGCCAGATCCGCGCCAACGGCCGCAAGGGCCTCAGCATCCAGCGCTACAAGGGTCTTGGCGAAATGAACCCGAAACAGCTCTTCGAGACGACGATGGACCCCGAGAAACGCCGCCTCCTCAAAGTCTCCATCCAAGACGCCGCCAAAGCCGACGCCCTCTTCACCCTCCTCATGGGCGACGAAGTCCCCCCGCGCCGCCAGTTCATCGAAGACAACGCCCTCAACGTCCAATTCCTCGACGTCTGATCCGCGCCCCGCATCGGCCACCACCTAACGTTTATCGCTCATCGCCCCCTCTTCTGTGTACACCGCCAACGAAAAACTCTCCTCGGCCAACATCACCGACATCATGCAGTCAGCCTACATCGAGTACTCGATGTCGGTCATCATCTCGCGCGCCCTCCCCGACGCCCGCGATGGCCTGAAGCCCGTGCAACGCCGCGTTCTTTACGCGATGCTCCGCGAAGGACTGCTCCACAACCGCTCCTTCGACAAATGCGCCGGCGTCGTCGGTGAAGTCCTTAAAAATTACCACCCACACGGCGATTCCTCCGTGTACGACACGCTCGTCCGCATGGCCCAACCTTGGGTCATGCGCTACCCGCTCATCGATCCGCAAGGCAACTTCGGCTCCGTGGACGGCGATCCACCCGCGGCGTACCGTTACACCGAGGCGCGCCTCAACGCGATCGCCGAAGACCTCCTTAAAGACATCGAGGAGGACACCGTGGACTTCGTACCCAATTACAAAGAATCCACGACCGAGCCCACCGTGCTCCCGTCCGCCTTGCCGAATCTTTTGATGAACGGCTCGACCGGTATCGCTGTCGGCATGACCACCAACATCCCGCCGCATAACATCGACGAGATCATCAACGCCACCTTCGCCATCATCGACAACCCCCGCATCTCCGTCGACGAACTCTGCGAGATCGTGCGCGGGCCCGATTATCCCACCGGCGGCATCATCTCCGGCCGCGACGGCATCCTCTCCTACCTCAAGACCGGCAAGGGCATCGTGCGCACCCGCGGCAAAGCCCACACCGAGGAACTCAAGGGCGGCATGGAGCAGATCGTCATCACCGAGATTCCCTATAACGTAAACCGTAACACCTTGGTCCTGCGCATCGCCGAACTCGTCAGCGAAAAGGAAATCGACGGCATCCGCGACCTCCGCGACGAATCCGACGAGAATACCCGCATCGTCATCGAGCTCAAACGCGGCGAACAGGCCAAGGTTGTCATCAACCAGCTCTTCCAAAAAACCGCCCTCGAATCCTCCTTCGGCGTCACGCTCCTGGCTCTCGACAAGAAGCGCCCGAAGCAGATGAACATCAAGGAACTCATCGAGTGCTACATCGAGCACCGCCGCGACGTCGTCACCCGCCGCACCAAGTTCCGCCTCAAAGAAGCCGAAGACCGCGCTCACATCCTCGAAGGCTACATCATCGCCCTCGATAACCTCGACGACTTCGTCAAAATCATCCGCGCCTCCTCCAATCGCGAGGAAGCCAAACAACGCTTGATGGCGAAGTACCCGCTCTCCGAGCGCCAAACCGACGCCATCCTCGAGCTCCGCCTCTATCAACTCACCGGCCTGGAGCGCGGTAAGATCGAGGCCGAGTACCTCGAGCTCATGAAGCTCATCGCCGAACTCCGCGCCATCCTCGAGTCCGAGGCTGTGCTCATGGCTCTGATCAAAAAAGAACTCGGCGAGATGAAGGCGAAATACACCTCGCCCCGTCGCACCGAGATCATCGGCTCCGCCGGCGAATTTCGCATGGAAGATGTCATCCCCAACGAAGGCTGCGTCATCACGGTCTCCCACTTGGGTTTCATCAAGCGCACGCCTGTCGCTGACTACCGCTCGCAGAAACGCGGCGGTAAAGGCGTCATCGGCGCCGAGACCTACGACGAGGATTTCGTGCAGAATCTTTTCACCGCCTCGACCCACGATTACATCTTATTCCTGACCAGCATCGGCCAATGCCATGCCAAAAAGGCCTATGATGTCCCCGAGGGCACGCGCACCGCAAAAGGCAAATCCGTCGCCAGCTTCCTCCGTCTCGCGGAGGGCGAAAAGATCGCCGCGATGATCTGCGTCAAAGATTTCGCCGAAGATCGCTTCCTCGTCATGGCCACCAAGAGCGGCGTCATTAAGAAGAGCTCCCTCGCCGACTACGCCAACTGCACCCGCGACGGCGGGCTCATCGGCATCAACCTCGCCGACAACGACACCGTCATCGGCACGGTCCTCACCACCGGCAACGACGAACTCATCCTCGTCTCCCACCAAGGCCTCGCCGTCCGCTTCCGCGAACGCGATCCCGAGACGGGCGAGGAAAACTTCCGCGCCACGGGTCGCGCCACGGGCGGCGTCACGGGCATGCGCTTCAAGCTCGATAGCGACCACCTCGATGTCATCGAAGTCGTCGACCACACCGCCAAATTCCTCGTCGCCAGCGAAGCCGGTCTTGGCGTCCGCACGCGCTTCGAAGATTACCGCCTCATCAACCGTGGCGGCAGTGGCGTCTGGGCGATCGATCTACCCGAAGACGGTTCGATCAAACTCGCTGGCGCCCTCAGCGTCAAAGACACCGATGAAATCATGCTTCTCACCGCCAAGGGTCAGAGCGTGCGTTGTCCGGTTAATACGATCCGCGAAGTAAATCGCGGTGGCAAAGGCGTGAAGCTGCTGACGCTAGCCCCCGGCGACAAATTGCTGAGCGTCGCGCGCGTCGTCGAAAGCGCGGAAGAACTCGAAGCCGCCGCCGGCGGTGAAGAGGAAATTCCACCCACCGCGACGACTTAATCCCCCCCTCGCAAAGCAATGCGGAGCACTTTGCTTCGTTATCACTCAAGGCGCCGGCTCATCCCGGCGCCTTTTTAATTTTTAAGTCCGCCGACTCAAAGCGGCTTCACGCGCAATTTTTTGCGCAACTCCGGGAAACTCATCCAAAATCCACCGAGCGCGGCCGGGGTGATCACCACTTTCGGCCCTTCCATCTCCGGGGTATAATAACTCTCCGAATTCGCCAGCTGCCAACGTTGCCCGTTTTCCAACGTGAAAACCTCGCGACCTTCCCAGCCCGTAAATTTTCCACGAATGCGGCTCTCCACCGCGAGATATTCCACTTCGGTGCCCGGCGTGAGCATCACCTTGGCCTTCGCTAAAAATCCTGCTTCCGCCTTCTTCGCCTGCTTGGTCTCCGCCTTCGCCTGCTCCACGGCGCGTTCGGCCTGCGTCGCCCGCGTTTCCGCCGCGATCCGCGCCGCGGCGGCCGCTTCAGCTTCACGTCGCGCCGTCGCGAGCGCACCACTCTTGTAAGCCTCCACCAACGCATCGAGGCGCGTGCGCTCTTCGGGCGAAAGCTTCGCCAATCCGGCCGCAGAAAAATCCTCCGGCCGCACCGCCTGCGAAAATTTTTCCTGCGCGTAAAGTCCACCCGCCAATACGCTCATCATCAAAATCACCGCGCCGAGTTTTCGTTTCATGGGCGTTACGTGAAACCCGCCTCCTTCCACGTGCAACGCCATTTCCACCCTTGCCAACCCGTTTTCACGAGCCTGACTTGCGATAATCTCACTCGCTCCGATCGCTCGTATGGCCGGCAAAATTTCCTCGCTCCTCTCCCCCTCGTGCATCGCGCTCGATGTCAAAAGCACCCAGCGCACTGCCGCGCTCCATGAGGTCGCCAAGCTGCTCACCGATCATCCTGCCGTGACCAATTTCGACGGTTTCTACCGCGAACTGCTCGCCCGTGATCGCCTCGAGACCACGTGCATCGGCCATGCTGTCTCCTTGCCCCACGCCCGCACCGAGCACGTCAAATCCATCGCCCTCGCCGTCGGTCGCAGCACTTCCTTTATCCACTGCGGCGAGGGTGCCGATGAACAGGTCCGCCTCATCTTCATGCTCGGCACGCCCAAGACCAATCCCGCCGACTACCTCGCGATCGTGAGCGCCCTGTGTAAATTGCTCAAACACGAGAGCAACCGCACCGCCTTCCTCACCGCCGCTACGCCCGAGGAATTTATCGCCGCCATCGCCGCCGCCGAAGAACGCCTCCTCGTCACCACCTCTGTTTAACCTCCCCGGCCCATGATTCATTCGTTCGTCTTCAGCGAGGGTAAACTCGTCAGCCGCGACCTTGAGCTCGAGGCGCTGCGCCTCGTCCACGGCGACAAGGGCCTCATCCTCTGGGTCGACCTCGATCAACCCACCGACGAAGAAATCAAACTCATCCTCGAAGGCGTTTTTAATTTCCACCCGCTCGCCATCGAAGACTGCGTCACGCCGAGTTCCCTCCCGAAAATCGAGGACTACGAAGACTACCTCTTCATGGTCACTCACGCCGTCGATTTCACCCGCACTGATAAATTTGCCACCACCGAGCTCGATCTATTCCTCGGCAAAGAATTTCTCGTCACGTTTCACCGCGCGCCCCTGCGCTCCGTCGCCACCGCCTTCGAGCGCGTCACCAAAAGCACCGCCCGCGGCCCCGATCGTCTCGCCCACACCTTGCTCGACCATCTCGTCGACAACTACCAGCCGGTCATGGACGAACTCCGCGCCGAGTTGGAGGAACTCGAGGAAAGCGTCCTCGCCCGCGATTCCGCCCAGAAAAAACTCGTCAACGAGCTGCTCTCCGTCCGCGGCGATTTTTCCCGCCTGCGCACCATCGTCCGTCCCCAGCGCGACGTCATCGACCGCCTCGCCCGCGGCGATAGCAAATTCATCCGCCCGATCCTGCTGCCCTACTTCCGCGATCTCCGCGATAATCTCACCCGGCTCGAGGACACCGCCGTCAACTACCACGAACGCCTCATGATGGCGTTCGACATTTATCTCAACAAAGCCGCCTTCGAAGCCAACGAAGGCATCAAGTTTCTCACCGCGATCACCGCCGTCACGATTCCCGTCATGGTCGTCGGCACCTGGTTCGGCATGAACTTCGAAAGCATGCCCGAGCTCAAAGCCGGCTACCCGTGGGCTATCGGCATTACCGTCATCACAACCTCTCTGATGGTGGTCTATCTCAAGCGGAAGAAGTGGTTCTGAGGCCCGGGTTCCCGCCGCGTTGAATTACGCGGGCGCCCCTGCCCCTGCCCCTGCTCCCGCCCCCAGCCCTTCCGTCGGCTCCTCCCCGCGCTCGCACCGCGTGCCCGCCCGCGCTGTCACGCGCTCCATCGGCCACACGCCTACCTCCACCGGCCGCGCCACACTCACGTGCTCCGGCGCGCGCCCCTCGCGGTCAAATCCCGCCAGCCGCAACCCCGCATCGTCCCACACCGATACTTCCGCCGCGCCGATCTCATACGGCGCATGATGCACCCGCCCCGTGAACAACCGTGCCCCGCTCGCGTCCCACGCAAACAACCGGTAACGTTCCACGAGAAAAAACTCCAACGTCCCCGCCACGGCCGGCCGCGCCGCCCCCACGGGCCGATAGCAAAACCGACTCTCGATAGTCTGCCCCTGCCGCCGCGACCGGTAATCCACTGCCTGCGTGCGCGCGTCCACCGTCGCCGCCATCGTCGCATGTTGGTAAGGCAGATGAAACAGCGCCCGCGCGATCTTCACCGCGAGCCACTGGTTCGCATCGAGCGAGTAAAACCACACACCGGGTCGCCCCTGCGCATCGTGGACATACGTCCGCACATTTAACTCCAGGAAATCCGAAAGACCCCACACCGCCGGCAACCCGCGCGGCCGCACCCGCTCCATCGCAAACGGCACCAGCCCGAGCCACGCACGCCCCTCGTGGACATCGACCGTCAAACCCGGCGGCAACGTGCGTTGAATCTCCGCCGGATCCCACGCCCAATGCAGAAACAACAACTGCGCCCAACGCTGCCGCATGACCGGCGCACCCGCGGGCTGTTCCCGCTCGGCGAGCCGTTGCGCGAGGGAAGGTGAACTCATGCGCCTAGTCTGCCTCCACTGCTAACCCGCTGCAACCCTCGCAAAGCAGAATTATTACTCGCGGCCTGAGTCATGTAAAAAACCCGCCAAAAGGTAGGGGTCGCGACCGCTGGGCGCGCCGCCAGCCTACCCAAAGGTTAAACGCGAGGTGGAGCCTGCCGAAACGAACCAAGCACGCTCGCCTCCTTTGGGTTCCGTGCTCGGATATTTGGTGTCCAAGACTAATCCTAAGCCAAAAGGCTCACTATACGCGGGCTTTTAGTGAGCCGCCGCTCCCCCCGCAACCCACCAAGCATCCCTCCAACCGAGCGCGCGCCAGCGGCTATTCTTAGGTTAGGAGGGAAAGGGTTAGCATGTACCGTACCCAGCCATCGGGCAGCAGCCGTTGCTCGCGCAACACCCCATCGGCGCGCCGCCGCTAAGTACGCGCTGGCCGCTGGCGAGTAGACGCTTTGGCCGCTGATAGCCACCGGTTGCAACGGGTTCATCTGCGGCGGCGATTCGCCGCTTGCGGCCCAGCGCGGGCCACGAAAACCTTGCTCTATGCGCCGCCTCCTGTTCGCCACCCTGCTCGCCCTCACCCGCTTGGAAGCCCAAACGCCTGCGCCCGCCGCTTCCGCTGCCGCCGCCAACCCGCCCGCTTCGCCCGAAGCCGTGATGCTCGAGCGTATCTTCACCGAGGCCCTCGCCCGCGGCACCGCCTACGAAAACCTCCGCGCCCTCACCTCCCGTTATCCCGGCCGGCTCGCCGGTTCCAAAGCCCTCGAAGGCGCCGTCACGTGGTCGCAGAAACAACTCAACGCCCTCGGCCTCGATCGCGTGTCCACGCAAGAGGTGATGGTCCCTCACTGGGAACGCGGCTCGCGCGAATCAGTCCGGCTCATGCTCGCCACGGGGCCCGCGATCAATCTCGCCGCCCTCGCCCTCGGCAACTCCATCGGCACGCCGCCCGCCGGCATCACCGCCGAAGTCATCGAAGTAAAATCCCTCGACGAGCTCGAAGCGCTCGGACGCGATAAAATCGCCGGCAAGATCGTCTTCTTTAATCGCCCGATGGACCCCGCGATGGTCCTACCCGGCCGCGCCTATGGAGCCGCCGGCGACCAACGCGGCCGTGGCCCGATCACTGCCGCCAAATACGGCGCCATCGGCGCCCTCACGCGCTCCCTCACGCACGCGCTCAACAACGTCCCGCACACCGGTGCCACCACGTTTCTACCCGAAGGTCCCAACATCCCCGCGTGCGCCCTTTCCACCGTCGCCGCCGACCGCCTAAGCGCCGCCCTCGCCGCCGATCCCAAAATCCGCGTCGAGCTCAAGTCCCATGCCTCCCGTTACCCCGACGCCCTTTCGCACAACGTCATCGGCGAGATCCGCGGCTCCCAGTTTCCCGACCAAATCATGGTCGTCGGCGGCCACCTTGATTCTTGGGACATCTCACCCGGCGCCCACGACGACGGCTCGGGCGTGGTTCAGGCGATGGAAGTTCTCCGCATCTTCAAAACCCTCGGAATCAAACCACGCCACACCCTCCGCGCCGTCCTATTCACCAACGAAGAAAACGGCCTCCGCGGCGCCACGACCTACGCCGACCTCGCGCGCAAGGCCGGCGAAAAACACATCCTCGCCCTCGAATCCGACAACGGCGGCTTTCAACCTCGCGGCTTCGAGCTCGCCAGTTCGCAATTCGACGCGATCGCCCGCGCCGCCCGTTGGACCAAACTCTTCGAACCCTACGGCCTGCCCTTGCTGGTCGCCGGCCGTGGCGGCGCCGATGTCGCCCCGCTTTATCTACTCGGCGCGACGACGGGGGAAATCCTTCCCGACTCGCAACGCTACTTCGACATCCACCACACGACCGCCGACAACCTCGAACAAGTGAACCCGCGCGAACTCCACCTCGGCGCCGGCGCCCTCGCTTCGCTCATCTGGCTCATCGACACGCAGGGATTGTAAGCGGCGCCATTTTTCCGAATTCGCCGCCATGCTTCGCGCGCTCATTTTTGATTTCGACGGCCTGATCCTCGACACCGAGTCCGCGCTCATCCGTTCGTACGCGGATGTTCACGCGGCGCGCAGCGTGGCCTTCGACGAAGCGCTGTTTATCCGCGCGGTAGGGCACGTTGATTTTAAATTTGATCCTTGGGCCGCCTTTGGTTCGAGCGCGGTCCATGCCGAGCTTGAGGCCCAACGCCAACACACTAAAAAAGGTCGCCTCGAACAACTCACGCCGTTGCCCGGCGTCGTCGCGCTCCTCGACGAAGCGCGCGCCGCCGGCTTGCCGGTCGCCATCGCTTCCAACTCTGAACACACGTGGGTCGAGCCGCACCTCGCACGCCTCGGGCTCTTGGAACGGTTCACCTTCGTGGCCTGCCGCGAAGACGCGCCCTCGCCCAAGCCTGAGCCCGATCTCTACAAACTCGTCCTCAATCAATTCGGTCTGCGCGCGCACGAAGCGGTCGCTTTCGAAGACTCGCACACCGGCAGCATCGCCGCCAAACGCGCGGGGCTGTTCACCGTCGCCGCGCCCGGGCCTTCAACGCAGCACCACGATTTTGCGCACGTCGATCTACGCGTGAACTCGCTCGCCGAGGTCACACTCACCAGCCTAGGCGCGCGCTTGGTTGCGTCGCGCGGGGTTTAACCGCCGAGTTCTTCCCAGCGTTTGTAAGTCGTCGCGATCTGCGCCTCGAGTTCGTGCAGGCGTCCCGTGGCCTGCGTCACTTCGAGTGGCGGTTTTTTGAAAAACAACGGATCGGCGAGCTTGGCGGTGAGCGCGGTCTGTTCGTTTTCGAGTTTCTCGATCAACGCCGGCATCGCGTCCAATTCGGCGCGTTCTTTGTTGGTAAGTTTGCGCGCTTTGGAGGCGGGCGCGCCGGCACCACCACTAGCGGCGGCCTTCGCGGCGCGTTTCGCTAGTTCCTCGGCGGCGGCGAGCGCGGCGGCTTTGCGGGCTTTTTCTTTCTGCCAATCATCGTAGCCGCCGATGTAATCGACGACGCGGCCTTCGCCTTCAAACACGAGCAAGCTCGTGCAGACTTCGTTCAAGAACGCGCGATCGTGGCTAACGAGCAATACGGTGCCGCCAAATTCCACGAGCAAATCCTCAAGGAGCTCGAGCGTTTCGGCGTCGAGATCGTTGGTCGGTTCGTCGAGCACGAGCACGTTAGCGGGCTTGGTGAAAAGCCGCGCGAGGAGGAGTCGATTACGTTCGCCGCCGGAGAGCGCCTTGATCGGAGTGCGGGCGCGAGTGGGTTCGAAAAGAAAATCTTCCAAGTAGGAAATCACGTGCCGCGTGCGGCCGTTGATCGTGATCATGGTGTTGCCGTCGGCCACGGCGTCTTGCACGCGCATGGTTTCATCAAGCTGCGCGCGGAGTTGGTCGAAGTAGACGATCTCCAATTGCGTGCCTTGCTCGACGAGGCCGACCTTCGGCTTCAATTGCCCGAGCAACAATTTCAACAGCGTGGTTTTGCCCGCACCGTTGGGCCCAACGATGCCGATCTTGTCGCCGCGCTCGATGCGCGTGGTGACATCGCGCACGATCCATGGGCCGTCCTCGGCGTAGCGAAAACCCGCGTCTTCGCAGGTGATGACCTTAAAGCCGCTGCGATCGGCTTCCTGTGCGGTCATCGTGGCTTTGCCCTGACGGTCGCGCCGATCGGCGCGTTCGGCGCGCATTTTCTCGAGTGCGTGGATGCGGTTGTTGGCGCGCGAGCGCTGGGCTTTCACGCCGCGGCGAATCCAGACTTCTTCCTGCGCGAGTTTCTTATCGAACTGCGCGCGCTCGACTTCTTCGGCTTCGAGCACGGCCTGTTTGCGCACGAGAAACGTATCATAGTCGCACGCCCAACCGATGAGTTGACCACGATCCACTTCGACAATGCGCGTGGCCAACTTCCGCAAAAAGGCCCGATCGTGCGTCACAAAAAGCAAGGCGCCGCCCCATTCTAGTAAAAATTCTTCGAGCCACTGGATCGACGCGAGATCGAGATGGTTCGTCGGCTCGTCCAAGAGCAGCAGCTGCGGCGCCTCGACGAGGCCGCGCGCAAGCAACACGCGACGTTTTTGTCCGGCCGACAACGCCGTGAAATCTTGATCCGCCGGCAAACCCATCTGCTCAAGCAAGCGCTCGACGCGATCGTGGCGCTCCCAGTCGTTGTGTTCCTCGTAGCTACCGCCATCGCCTTCGACCACGGTGCGCACCGTGCCCGCGAGGCCGGCGGGGACTTCTTGCTTCAACGTCGAAAATACCGCGCCCGCTTGGCGAAACACCTGGCCCTTGTCCGATTCAAGCTCGCCAGAGATCACCTTCATGAGCGTGGACTTACCCGCACCATTGCGCCCGACCAAACAGACCCGCTCGCCGCGGTCGATCTGGAGATTGACGCGATCCAGCAACGGCGCACCGCCGAAGCTCAAGCTGACATCGAGAAGACTCACAATAGCCATAAGAACCCGCCAACGTGCCCACCCACGCCGACCAGAGCAAGGCTCGCCTTCCAACACCCGCAATTTTTCCCTGCGCACCTCGGTAATTTTAAAACAACTCGCGCTGCGTGAGCGCATCCCGCTTCGCCCCGTCAAGCGTACTCAACGCCAGCAACTGCATCACGCTCATGCCTGCCACCGCCGGCTCCCGCGCGAGCGAGGCCAACAACACCGCGCCTGCCAAGGCATCGTACAACGCCGCGTGATAACGTCGCCGTTCCCCAGGGCAAAATGTCTCCGCCAGAACGTCCAATTCGGCCTGCAAGCCGCACGCCGCGATCAAATCCTCCAGTTTACCCGAAGCGAGTTGCGGATAAAGTTGCCCATAAATCCGGGCTGAATCGATCCACGGCCCCCACTCGACGATCCGCTCGCCGGGCCGCGCGAAATCCGGCGATTGCCGCGGATAGGGCCACACGCCTTTGAGGAGCGCATTTTCCACGCCCGCATAATGCGCCGCCAGCGGCCCGCGCTCGCGCAAGCCCGCAAAATACTCCCACTCATCGGCAAACGGCGCGCGTCCGGCCAGCTCGGGCTCGCTCAAGCCGTGGACCGCCACGTCCTCTGCCCGCACGCGGCCCGTTGCCGCGCACAAGCGCGTCGCGGCCTCGACCACGCGTCCACCCAGCAACGTCGCGACGCCATATTCCAGCACGCCTGACACGCGGCTGCCTTCAAAATCGACAAAGAAAATCGGCTGCTCGGTCCAAGACATTCCCCTCACCCAACACGCAACCGGCGACGAATCCAATCCTGCCTTTTGCGATTTTTTCCGTGTATTTCGGTAGGTTCGTCCGCCACTCTGCCCGCGTGGACCTCACGCCTTACCGCTCTTTCCTGACCGAGCTCGCCGAGCGCAGCGGCGATTTTATCCGCCCGCACTTCGCGAACCCCGCGCTCACCGTCGAGACGAAAGCTGATGCGTCCCCCGTCACCATCGCCGACCGCGGCGCCGAGGAACTCCTCCGCCAGCTCATCGCGAAAAAATTTCCCACGCATGGTATCATCGGCGAGGAACTCGGCAACGAACGCGCCGATGCGCCCTTCGTCTGGGTGCTCGATCCCATCGACGGCACGAAATCATTCATCAGTGGCGTCCCGCTTTTCGGCACGTTGATCGCGCTGCTTTACGAGGGCCAACCGGTACTCGGTTGCATCCACCAGCCGATTCTCCGCCAACTCATGATCGGCGACGGCTCAACCACGACGCTCAACGGGCGCCCCGTGCGTTGCCGGCCGACTACGCGTCTCGCCGACGCCACTGTGCTCACGAGCGATCCGCTGAACCTCGCCAAATATCAAAACGGTCCCGCGTGCGATCGCCTGCTCGCCGCCGCGAAACTTGTCCGCACTTGGGGTGATTGCTACGGCTACCTGCTCGTCGCTTCGGGCCAAGCCGATGTCATGTGCGACCCGATCATGAACCCGTGGGATATCGCCGCACTGGTGCCCGTGATCCGCGGCGCGGGCGGCGTGATCAGTGATTGGCGCGGCGGCGCGGCTTATCCCGCTGAATCCACGCTTGCCGCCGCCACGCCGGAATTGCACGCGGCTGCGCTCGCGGTGCTTTCGGCGCGGTAATTTTTTTGCGCGCGGAGCCCAGGATCAGTCGCGGAAAATCGCCTTAACGTTTCTTGGCCTTCGGGGCTTTTTTCGCCGACCACTCGCACGTCACGACGGAGCTAATGCCGCCGCGGCCTTTCCAGTCGGCGATGATCGTCAATTCGCGGGGCTTCAAGGCGCCGCCGAGGTCGTCACAGATTTTATTGGTCACAGCCTCGAAAAAAATGCCCGCGTTGCGAAACGCGTGGAGATAGAGCTTGAGCGACTTGAGTTCGACGCAGGTTTTATCGGCGACGTAACGCACCGTGATCGCGGCGAAATCAGGGTGGCCGGTGATCGGGCACATCGAAGTGAATTCGTGCTGCGTGTGCGCGATGACGTAGTCGCGGTGCGGCGCGGGATTAGGAAACATTTCGAGGATCTTAGGATCGGCCATGGTGGTGAAAGTGATTTAAGCGGAAAAGAGGTGTAAGAAAAACGAGGCGGCCAAGTAAAGACGCCAAACACCAGCCTCAGAGCGCCCGCTTTAAACAAAGGACGCGGACGCGTTTACGTAGCCGTCTCCGTGAAGCGCGCTTCGCGGATGACGGTGATCTTAATCGTGCTCGGGTATTGGAGCTCGGACTCGATCCGGGCGCGGAGTTCTTTGGCGATGTCGCGGGCGCGGTCATCGGTGACGTGTTGGGGCGAAACTACGACGCGAATCTCGCGGCCGGCCTGAATCGCAAACGCCTGTTGCACGCCTTCGATTGAGAGCGCGAGTTTCTCGAGGCGATCGAGCCGTTGGACGTAGCCGGCGATGGATTCCGCGCGGGCGCCGGGCCGAGTGGCGGAGATCGTGTCAGCGAGAATCACAATGCCGGCGTAAATCGTCTCAGGTTTGACCTCTTCGTGGTGGGCGGCGACGGCGTTGGTGACGATCGGCGTCTCCCCGTAGCGTTTGATAAATTCGGCGCCGATATGAGCGTGCGAACCCTCGAGTTCGCCGGAGGCGGCTTTGCCGATATCGTGAAGTAGACCGGCGCGTTTGGCGAGGTTGGGATCGAGGCCGATCTCGCTCGCGATCAAAGAAGCGAGAAACGCCGTCTCCACCGAGTGATCGAGGACGTTTTGGTTGTAGGAGAAACGGTATTTCAGTTTGCCGAGCAGCTTAATGATCTCGGGGTGGAGGCCGTTGATGTTGAGCTTGGTGACGGCGTCTTCACCGGCCTGCGTGGTGACAAGGTCGATCTCCTCGCGGGCGCGTTGGACGAATTCTTCGATGCTGGCCGGATGGATGCGGCCGTCTTTCACCAACGCGTCGAGGGCCGAGCGGGCGATCTCGCGGCGGATCGGATCAAAGGACGAAATCAAAACCAGCTGGGGCGACTCATCGATGAGCAACGTGACGCCGGTAGCGGCTTCGAAGGATTTGATGTTGCGGCCTTCGCGACCGATGATGCGGCCCTTCATTTCCTCACTGGGCAACGGCACGAGCGTGGCGGTAAGGTCGTTGTTGGGTTTGCTCGCGATGCGCTGCATGGCGGCGATCAAAATACGACGCGCGTCGTTCTGGAGTTCTTGTTCCGATTTTTCGAGCATCTGGCGACGCATCGAGCGCAGCTCGTCCTGACACTCCAGCGTGACTTCCTCGCGCAGGGCGCGGCGGATTTCCTCGGCATCCATTTGGGAAACGCCTTCAAGACGTTTGCGGACGTTTTTGGAGAGGGCGCGGATCGCGTCGCGGGCTTGTTTGACGGCGGCGGTCTCGCGATTGATGCGTTCCTGACGCTGTTCCAACTGATAATCAAGGAGCCCCAGGGATTCCTCGTGGGCGCGGATCTCGCGCAGGCGCACATCCATCTCGATCTCGCGGCGATCGTAATCGCGGTTCAACTCGGCGCGTTTCTCCTGAATTTCGAGATCGGCTTTCTGTTTGAGCTCTTCGGCGGCCACCGCGGCTTCGCGCCGAGCGACCTCGATCAACTCGGTCGCCTGTTCCTGCGCGATGCGCCAGGTATGGCGGCGTAAGGCCCAAACACCGAAAAAGCCGAGCAACATGCCCACGGCAATGGATAGCGAGAGCGACCAATCAAAAGAGTCGCTCTCGGCGATCAAGAATGCGAAGTCGGCGGCGCTTTCTGTCGTCAAGGAACGCGAACCCTAGGTGGCTACTACTAGTGAGCTCAAGCCTTTCTACTAGGGTGCTTGAAATTTTCGGTTCACTGCGTGCCGCTGAAGCAGCCGCACCATAGCTCGGTTAACGTTAATTTCATGAGAGACTTAACCTCGATCTCAGGGAGCTATTTTAGCCTAGGCCGAGGCGCGTAAATGGCCAAATAGGGCCGGGACGCGTCGGCGCTCTTGCAGAGTGGGTGTGAAACGTTATCACGTAGTATTTACCGCAAAGTAACGCGCTCGCCCGACGTTTAAGCCCAAGCCCATGAATCTCGCCTCACCGCTCGATACCCTCGGGGTCTTTAAGACCACGACGCGCGGGCGTTGGGATTGGCTGACCCCACTGGCGATCTTGGCGCTCAGTGGTTTCGGTATCGCTTTCATCTACTCGGCGCAGCTTTCAGTGCACGGCTCGGATTGGGTCAAACAAGTGGTTTTTCTGGGCCTCGGGGCGCTGGTTTATGCAGGGGTGGCGATGATTGATTACCGATTTTGGCTGGGGATCGCGCATTGGATCTATTTTTTGGCCATGGTGCCGCTAGTCTTGGTGCTAATTCCAGGTATCGGCAGCGAGGTCTATGGGTCACAGCGCTGGATCAATCTGGGGTTCTTCTCCTTTCAACCCTCGGAAACGGCCAAGGTCGCGGTGTTGCTAATCACGGCGAGCACGTTGATCCGCAATGAAATCGGGACGATCCAGCAGTCTTTGGGCGTATTAGGGAAATTGGCCCTTGCGGTGGGCTTGCCCATGCTTTTGGTGTTGTTGCAGCCGGATTTAAAGTCGGCGATTGTCCTGCCCCCGATGGTGTTTTCCATGCTTTACGTTTCCAAGTTGTCCGTGCGCTTTTATGCGGTGGCGCTGGGCGCGTTCGTGTTACTCGTAAGCATCGTAGCTTGGGATAGTTATAACTATGTGCGGTTTATGGACAGCCACGGGTATTCCTTCGTCGAAAAGAAGGATCGCGGCAAATACGAGGCGCTCTCCTGGGTGCCCCTTCACGATTATCAGCGCAACCGCATCCTCGCCTTCGCCGCCCCGGAAAAAGTCGATCCAAGCGGCACCGGCATCACGTATAACCGCACCCAATCGCTCATTTCTGTCGGCTCCGGCGGCTTAACGGGCCGCGGCTGGCAAGAAGGCACGCAGGCTCAACTTGGCTACCTGCCGCGCTCCATCGCGCACAACGACTTTATCTTTTCTGTAATTTCCGAAGAACTCGGTTTCCTGGGAAGCATCACGGTTCTCGGCCTGTTTGGGCTGGTACTGTTCAACGGCATCCGCATCGCCGGTCTCGCGAGAGACCGATTCGGCACCCTCCTCGCCCTCGGCGTGACGGTGCTGTTTTTGGTGCATGTGTTTGTGAACATCGCCATGACCATCGGGCTCGTGCCCATCACGGGCATACCGCTTCCCTTCATCAGCTACGGTGGCTCCTTTGTGCTCAGTTGCTGCTTGCTGCAAGGACTGGTCCAGAGCGTCTATCGCTTCCGAAAGGATTTCGCATGAACTCCATGCAACTTCCTCTCCGCGTTATCGACCGCTCTGCCGGAATTTCCTGCGCCGCGACCTCCCCACATCGGTGCCCCGGGCTTAACCCGCATAGCACCCACCATGAGCGATCAATCGCAATTCCCCAAACCCGATGCCCCGTCCACGGACATCTCCCAAAAGTATGACGCCGAGCTGGCCAACCCACCTCCGGTCGAAGAAGTCACCGGCGTCAACGCCAGTGAGCTAAAAGCCAGCGCCGCCGAACGCGCCAAGGACCGCCCCCTCCTCCAGAAAATCCTCGCGGTTTTTCAAAAGGAAAAGAGCACCTACCGCGAACTCATCATCAATTCCGAGCCGCTCGAGAAGCGGGTTGCGCTCCTCATCGACGGCCGCCTCGAGAAATTTGAAATCGAGCGCGAGTCCGACGACCGCATGGTCGGCGGCATCTACAAGGGCCGCATCAAGAACCTCGATCCCGGCCTCAAAGCCGCCTTCGTCGACATCGGCTACTCCAAGAACGCGTTTCTGCACTACTGGGATATGCTCCCCGCTGCAACCGATTCCAACATCGAGGTCGTCCGCGTTAACAAAAAGAAAAACGCCGCCCCCCGCCCCGCCGAGCCCACGGTCAAAGACATCCCATCGATGTATCCCCCGGGCTCCGAGATCGTGATCCAGGTCACCAAAGGCCCCATCGGCACCAAAGGCCCGCGCACCACGACCAATCTATCCATTCCCGGCCGTTACCTCATCCTCACGCCGTTTTCTGATGGCTGCGGCATCTCCCGCAAAATCGAGGACCCGCAGGAACGCAAACGCCTCAAAACCCTCATCAACGAGCTCACCCTCCCCGAAGGCGTGGGCGTGATCGTCCGCACCGCCGGCGAGGGCAAGAAATCGCGTTACTTCGTCCGCGATCTCCACCTGCTCCTCAAGACTTGGGAGAACATCCAGCACAAGATGCTCAACGACAAAGCCCCGTGCTGCCTCTACCAGGAGCCCGACGTTGTCGAGCGCACCGTGCGCGATTTCCTCACCGAGGAAGTTGACCGCGTCCTCATCGACAGCAAAGACGACCACGAGCGTACCCAGAAACTGGTCGCCCAGATCTCCAAACGCTCCGCCAGCAAGATCGCCCTCTACAAAGACAGCATCCCGATCTTCGAACGCTTCAACATCGAGCGCCAGATCGAGCAGACCGGCCAGCGCAAGGTTCCGCTTCCCTCCGGCGGCGAAATCATCATCGACGAAACCGAGGCCCTCATCGCTGTCGACGTAAACACCGGCTCCCACAAGAACCGCGGCGGCGACGAGAAAAACGTCATCTATGCCGTCAACCTTGAGGCCGCCGCCGAAATCGCCCGCCAGATCCGCCTCCGCAATCTCGGGGGTCTGATCATCATGGACTTCATCGACATGAAGGAACGGCGCCACCGCAACGCCGTTTACGAAAAGATGGTCGAGCTGATGTCCACCGACAAAGCCAAGAACCACATCCTGCCCATCTCGCAACTCGGCATCATGCAAATGACCCGCCAGCGCCAGCAGGAATCGCTCTCGGCCAATCTCTACACCGACTGCCCGTATTGCCGGGGCCGCGGCATCGTGAAGAGCGCGACCACCATGTCGGTCGAGCTCCAACGCCGCCTCTCGTCTATCGCGCGCCGCCTCCAAGTCCGCAACGACGGCAAGGAATACTCCCTGCGCGTCCTCGTCCACCCGAGCATCCTCGAACGTCTCCGCAGCGAAGATGCCGACCTGCTCGTGCGCGTCGAGAAACTCTACGGCGTGAAACTCGCCTTCCGCGCCGATCCCAACTACCACCTCGAACACTTCAAGGTCATCAACGCCATCACCGGCGAAGAATACCGCTGAGATTTTCCCGCGGGCGGGCTCAACCCGCGCGGCTCAGTTCTCACTAAAAAGGCCGCCCATCTGGGCGGCCTTTTTTTCATTCGCGCATAGATCGCAGCACGTCCGAGAAAACGTTAATCCATTTTCTCGCCCGCTGGCAGCAAGGCCCGCGGCCGATTTGCCGGGCCGGGTTTTGGCACGGGCAAACCGTGGATAAATTCTGCCCCGGCTTTACGCGATGCAACCTGCGTCGCATCGGCGGCGCGGTTACGATATTCGCCCGGATCCTCGGCGCGCACATAAAGCTCGAGTCCTCGATTACCGCCGTCCCATTCCGTGTAGCGCCAGTTCGACGCGATGACCGTACGGCTCATCACGTCGGTGCGCTTCGCCGTATCGTAGTGAAACACCATGCTCGCCGCCGGCCGCCGCGTGGCACTCGCCTCGGCGCGCATCAAACCCACCAACGACTGACCTTCCAGACCAGCCGGCGCCGGCGCCTGACACAACTCGGCCAATGTCGGATAAACATCCAGCAGTTCAACCGGCGCATTTACCACGCGGCCCACGGGCACACCCGCACCCGCGATGATCATCGGCACGCGCGTCGCGTTATCAAACGCGCTCAATTTCGCCCACATGCCGCCGTGATCGCCCAAGTGAAAACCGTTATCACCAATCAAAACGACGACCGTACTTTTCCAGAGATCGAGCCGCTCCAACTCGTCGAGCAGCATCCCGACGTGTGAATCGGTAAACGAAATACACGCGTAGTAACCGCGAATCGCCGCCTCACGGGAATCCGGCTGCGCGAAACCTGAAAGCTCCGTCTGCAACGCGATTGCCGGCACGTCCTGCATCGTGGGCTCAGCTTTGGGCGTGAGACTACCGGGGGGATAAAGATCAAAAAACTTCTTCGGCGCCGTCCACGGCAAATGCGGTTTGTGAAAGCCCGCCGCGAGAAAGAAAGGTTTTCCCGCCGTGTTTTGCTCCTGCATCAGCCGCAGGATCGTGCGGACATTGCGCCCATCACGCGTGCGCGCACCGTCACTCGTCAGCATAAACGACGCGGGCCGTCCATCACCGCCACCCGCCTCGCCCGCGCCATACCGCGATTGGATCGCCGCCATCTCCTCGGGGTCCTGCGTGGCGTCATCTTCATAAAGATCCCACGAAGCCGCGTCGCTCACTTTGGCATTATGAAAAACTTTGCCCACGCCCGCGCTGAAATACCCGCGCTGACGGAAAAGTTGCGGCAACATCACCGCCTCGGGCAGCGCCTTGCGCGCCGGCGTGGTCAACACATACACGCCGCTGGTCTCGGGCCGACGCCCGCTAAGAAACGACACCCGGCTCGGATTGCACAACGGATATTGGCAATACGGGCGATCAAACCGCACACCGCGCGCCGCAAGCCGATCGATGCTGGGCGATTGCACGCGCGTGTCGCCGTAACAGCCGAGCGAGGGATTCAAATCATCGACAACAATCAATAAAACGTTCGTCGGCTTCGATGCTGCGGCCTGAGCCACGGGCATAAAAACAAGAGCGGACGCAGCTAAGAAAAACCCAGTGAAACAACGTGAAGGATGCATAAAAAATTAGAGTGCAGAACGAACCAGATATTCAGCGGCGCGGGCCGTGTAATTATCGGCGCCATTGGGGGCCGAAGTTTTGGCCAATGACGTGATTACACTGACCACGCTCGCCGGCGCTTTACGCGGGATGCGGGCGACCACATTGACGGCAAACAACCGGCCTTCGGATTTCGTCGCATCTTTGAGGGCGGATTCGATCACATTCCAAGCGTTCGCGTTTTCACCACGCCGCAAAATGGCCTCGGCTGCTGCCAGTCGCACCACGGGTTCAGTGTCGCCCAAAAGCGGCGTCACATCCGGTAACGTCTCCGCGCGCAGTGCGGCGACCGCCGCCCAGTAACGAATCACCGCCTCAGGCGCGCGCAACGCCGCCGTGAGGGCCTTAGTATCGGGCGATGCGGGCTGCTGCAAAGCGTCGATCGTATCGAGGACCCGAGCGAGCGGGTAACGCGTCTCATCGGCGGCGACGAGGGCCGGCGAAGCTTTCGCGGCCCAATCAATCATCAGCGGCTCCGGCATAAAGCCGGTGTCACGAATCGCGAGTTGATGCCCGCGCAGCGCGGCGCGCAGACGCAACAGGTGCGGACGCGCGCTGGGATCACCGACGAGATTGCGGACGTTGTCGGGATCGTTGGCGCAGTCGAAGAGTTCCTCGACGGGTTTGAATTCGAAGAAGGCGCGTTGAGCGGCATTGAGTTTTCCCGCCGCGTGCAGGCTTGCCCATTCGGCCATCGAGGCTTGGCGCCAGAGAAAATCGAGATGCTGGCCCCAGGGCTGGCTCGGGTAGTAATTGCGGATGTAGCGGTAGCGTCCATCGGTCGCAGCGCGCGCGAGGTCGTAGCGTTCATCCATGCGATCGCGGAATGAAAACGTGTACGTCGGCGCGGCGGCGCGGGCCGGACCAGCGATGGCGCGACCTTGAAATTGCGCGGGCAACGGCACACCCGCGAGGCTCAATACCGTGGGCGCGAAATCGACGAAATTAACGAGTTCGCCGAGGCGTGAATCAGGTGCCGCGGGGGCGAGGTGTTGATATTTTTTCGGGAAATGCGCGATGAGCGGAGGATGCGTGCCGTTCTCGTAGAGGAAGCGTTTGCTGCGCGAGACGGCGCCACCGTGGTCACCGTAGTAAAAAATAATCGTGTCTTCGGCGAGGCCGTCTTCGGCGAGTTGATCGAGGATTTTTCCGAGGGCTGCATCGGCGCGGGCGACGCAATCGTAGTATTGGGCGATATCGGCGCGGACGGTCGGCGTATCGGGCAAATAAGCTGGCACGCGAACCTTGGCGGGATCGGTCACGAGCGGGGTACGTTTGTGCAGGTTACTCTCATGCGTTTGCTCGAAATTGAAGATCGCAAAAAAAGGTTGGCCGGGAGCGCGGTGACGCCAGTGAGCGCGTTTGTTGTTCTCGTTCCAGGCCGAGTCCCATTCGCTGGAGGTGTTGTAATCGGTCTTGGCGTTGTTGGTGGTGAAATAGCCGGCGGCGCGGAGGTACTCCGGGAAGAATTTCACGCCTTCGGGCAGCGGACGCTGACTGCGCATGTGTTGCGTGCCCATGCTACTGGCAAAACGGCCCGTGATGATGCTCGAGCGCGTCGGGGCGCAGACGGCCGAGGCGGAATAACAGCGATCAAAGACGATGCCGCCGGTAGCGATGCGATTGATGTTAGGCGTGCGCGCCAGCGGGTCACCATAAGGGCCGACGGTGGTGGCGACGTTGTCCTCGGTGACGATCCAGAGGATGTTGGGACGATCAGCCGCATGCAGCACGCCCGTGATGACTAAAGTGAAAAAATAAAAACGGCGGATAAATGAGGACATAAATAAAAGCGGCGAATTCGTGCGTTAGCCGGAATTTTTCTTGGCGTTTTTATTCACGGGCCAAGGCATAACGCCCGCGCGCTTTGCCCACGTGTCGTAGCTTTGGATCATAGCCCGGACGCGCTCGGGCTGTTGGGCGGCCAGATCGTGGAGTTCGGCGCGATCGGTCGAGATATCATAGAGCTCCCACCCATTGGGAAACTTCGAAACGATTTTCCAACTTCCATCGCGGACGGCGCGGTTGCCTTCGTGCTCCCAGAAAATGGGCTGAGAACGCCCGAGCGGTTGACCGGCCAAGGCGGGACGCAAGCTCACGCCTTCCATCGGGGTGATGGTTTCCCCGTTGAATTTCTTCGGATACGATGCGCCGGCGAGATCGACGCAGGTGGCCATAAGATCGATGAGGTGGCTGGGTTGCGTCTCGAGTTTCCCGTTACGCGCGGCAGGAATTCCAGCAGGCCAATGCGCGATCAACGGCGTCGAGATGCCGCCTTCGTGGACCCAGTGTTTGTACTCGCGAAAGGGGGTGTTACCAACGTTGGCCCAGTCGCGGCCATAGGCGACAAATGTATCCGCCGGACCGGGCATCACGCCATAACCCGTGCGCACCGGATATCCGTCGCGCGTCTGCGCAGGCTTGTTGCCGTGCTGGTAAGCGTTTGGGTCGAGCGGGGGCAACGTAGGCGCAGAGGCGCGGGCGAGCGGTGGGCCGACGCGACCGTTGGTTTCTTCGCAGGCGCCGTTGTCTTGGAGATAGAGAATGACCGTGTTCTCGTATTGGCCGGTGGCCTTTAGCTCCGCGACAATCCGGCCAATGCCGGCATCCATCGAGGTGAGCATCGCGGCGTAAACCTCCATGCAACGGGCTTCGAATTCCTTGTTGGCAACCTTCGACCAATCGCCGGATTGCGGGGTGAGTTCTGAGGCGGGATCGACGAGGCCGAGATTTTTTTGCTTCGCCCAGCGAGCGGCGCGGATCGAAGTGTAACCGCCATCGTAACGGCCTTTGTACTTGGCGATGTCACGATCGCGGGCATGCATCGGCCAGTGAGCAGCGGTGTAGGGCACGTAGAGGAAAAAAGGCGAAGTCGCATGTTCGCGACGGTGTTCACGGATGAATTGCGTAGCGTGATCCGTGAGCGCGTCGGTGTAATAGTACTGTTCCTTGGGTTGATAGGCGGGGTCGTTGGCGACGGTGAGGTTGGTGTTGTCGCGCACGAGCGAACCGGGGTCCCAGAAGCTGCCGGCGCCTTGGATCGTACCGTAGTAACGATCGAAACCGCGTTGCAGGGGCCAATTCGATTTATTCTCCCATTCTGCCAGCGTGTAACCAGGTGTGACGTGCCATTTGCCTGAGATGTAGGTACGATAACCGGCGGGTTTGAGGGCTTCGGCGATGGTGACGCTGCGGCGGTTGAGCGTGCCGCGATAACCGTCGACGCCGTCGTCGTTCATCATGTGGCCGATGCCGGCTTGGTGCGGATAAAGCCCAGTGAGGAGCGAGGCGCGCGTGGGGCAGCAACGACTCATGTTGTAAAACTGTGTGAAGCGCACGCCACCAGCCGCCAAAGCATCCAAGTTGGGCGTAGCGATTTCACTACCATAGCAACCAATGTCAGAGTAACCGACGTCGTCAGCCATGATGATGATGACGTTGGGGCGTTCAGCCGCACGAACGGCTAAAGCCATGGATAGAGCTGCGATCAGACGAAGGATAATCTTCATAAGAATTCGGGGATCAAAAAATAAACGCGTTTAACGGAGGGGTAAAAGGACGATGTTTGAGAGGACCCGACCGGGACAACTGCATTCTCAGCAGCTCAAGCGATCGTCGCGGATGAAATAACTAGAGTCGTGCTAGTTTATCGCAGCGACGGGCGCCGGAATAAATGCGATCGAGGCGGACTTTATCGGCAGCCACGGTCGCAGCCACGCGCTCGTCGTCGACCGCGCGTACCGCAGCAAAGGAATCGGCCTCCACCGCGTGGGCAAAAACACTGCAGATTAAAATACCAACAAAGCAAACGATCCGTCGGACCGCAGAGGTGGAAAAGCTCCGACGGATCGTTGGCATGATCTTAAAGTGCGCCCGTCGGCTTGGCGCCTTGCCAGCCTTTGCGCCACTGGGCGAGGAGTTGTTCGACGAGTTCGCCGTTGGCGGGGGCTTTGGCGACGTTGAAGTTTTCCTGCGGATCGATCTGGTGATCGTAGAGCTCGATGGCGTCGATCTTAGTGTGGTCATTACGGCCAACCCAGACCGTGAGGCGGTAGCGCTCGGTGCGCATCGAATAGCCCATGAGCGCTCCCGCGCCTGACTTGCCGGCGTTCCGCGGATATTGGCTAAAGGCGGCCGTCTTCCAGGGCCGAGCGGGATTTTCGACCACCGGCCTAAAGCTGATGCCTTCGAGATGTGAGGGCAACGGAAGTCCCGCGAATTCAACCAAGGTCGGATAGATGTCCACAAACTCGACGATGGATTTAGTCTTAGCGCCCGCGTTCTTCATGCCGGGGACGGAGAGAAGTAAGGCGGTGTTGGTATCGTTCTCGGTTGTGGTGTGTTTGCACCAAGCATCGTGCTCACCGAGTTTCCAGCCGTGGTCGCCCCAGAGAACGATGATCGTGTTCTTGCGGAGATCGAGCCGGTCGAGTTCGTCGAGCAACTTGCCCACTTGCGCGTCCATGTAGCTGATCGACGCGTAGTAGCCGTGCTTGAGCTGACGAGCGAGGTCGTCAGGAATCGAGCCTTCGGGAATACCGTAATAATTGCGCAGTTCACCACCGGGAAGGATCGAATAATCGGGCGCGTCTTTCGGGCGGAATTTATTGGGCGCGAGCTCAATCTTGGCTGGATCGTAGAGGTCCCAGTATTTTTTGGGCGAAACAAACGGGAGGTGAGGTTTCACGAAACCCACGGCGAGGAAGAAGGGCTCGGATTTTTTGCTCATGCTCTGGAGCGTGGAAACGGCGAGCTCAGCGACTTTGCCGTCTTGGAAATAATTATCCGGCACGTCCGCGCCTTCGAAGGCGGGGCCGCGGATGTTTTTCCGCGCGGGCATGGAATCGGGGATAGTCGCAGCGGCACTGGCGACGGCCTTAGCTTTGCCTTTCCCTTTGGCTTTTGGCTCAGGGTTATTGTCGCCGTCGGGATCGACGCCGTAGCGGCGGGCGTTCAGTTTAACGTTTTCCGGCAACGCGTATGTTTCGGCTTTCGGTGTCCCCCACGGGACCGACCAACTCGGGGTGTCGTCGAGGCTGCCGTGGTAAATCTTGCCCATGCCTTGGACGAAGTAGCCGTGATTTTTAAAGTGTTGGCCGAGGGTGACCACGTTGGGCAGAGCGACGCGGAAGTGTGTCTCCAAGTCCCAGACCTTATTCGTATCGGGCCGGGTGCCAGTCAAAATACTGGTGCGCGTCGGCGAACAGACCGCTTGCTGGCAGTACGCCCGCTGGAAG
>CAMDRP010000009.1 GCA_945906965.1 Opitutus sp. GAS368
GCGGTGGCCGAGGGACTTGCGCGCTTGGAAAAAGCGGTGCGGGCGGATCTCGAGGCCGTTTAGCTCTAGCGTTGACGCGCTCGGCGCGGGGCGGCTGATTCGAAAAGCATGTCCGAAGTCGCCGTCACCTCACTCGACCCCCGCCAGCAAAAACTTATCGATAACGCGCGTATCGCCCTCGATCGCGGACAGCTTGATTACACGCTCGACGCGTGTGCGCAGGTGTTGAAAAGCGCGCCGGGGTGCTTGCCGGTGCGCCGGTTGCAACGCGCCGCGCAACTGCGCGAATTCCGCTCAAAAAATAAATTCATGGCGAAGGCGTTTGGCGGTTTTTCCGGCGGTGGTATGATGTTTGGCGGCGGCAAAAAAGATCCGGCTAAGGCGCTTGAATCGGCTGAGGCGATGCTCGCCAAAGATCCGACCAGCGTCGCGGCGTTGAAACTTTTGGCGGAAGCTGCGTCCGGCTTGGGCTTGCTCGAGACCGCGGCGTTTGCGCTTGATGCGGTGCGTGAGTTGGAGCCGGAAAATCGCGCCAACTTGCTCGTGCTCGGCGAGGCTTGGATCGCGGCGGGTAAACCGGCTGAAGCGGTCAAGACGGCTGATGCATTGCTCAAGTTGAAACCGGCAGACGCGGAGGCTCAGACTTTGTTGCGCAAGGCTTCCGTCGCTCAGACGGTCACGAAGGGTAACTGGAATGCGCAGGGAAGTTTCCGGGACAAGTTGCGCGACGAAGCGCAGTCGATTTCTCTCGAGCAAGCCGCCAAGGTCGTCACCGGCGGCGATATGGCGCAGCGTCTGGTCGACGAGGCGCTCGCACGGGTCCAGGCCGAGCCGACGAATCTCAATCATCATCGCGCGGTCGCTCAGGCCTATCGGCAACTCGGACGCAGCGATGAGGTGTTGGTGTGGGTGCGCAAGGCGCGGGCTTTGCCCGCGGGCGCGGCTGATCCCTCGTTGGAAAAGGAAGAGTCCGAATTGCAGACGGCGTTGCTTGATGTGCGCTTGAAAAGCGCGGAGGCAGCAGCGGCCGCGCAGCCTAGCGATGCGGCACTCGGGGCGGCGTTGGAGTCTACAAAGGCCGAATTGGCCGCGTGGCGGCTCAATGAAGCCAAGCGCACCGTCGAGCGTTACCCGAATGATTTTCCAGCGCGTTTGGTGCTCGGTGAATTATTGTTGGCGGTGGGGCAGGTCGATGCAGCGCTCGTGCAATTCCAGCAGGCGCAAAAAGGCCCGCAGGTGCGCGTGGCGGCGTTGATCGGTCTCGGTCGCGGCTTCAAGTCGAAGAAAATTTTGGATCTCGCCGTGCTGCAATTTACGACCGCGAAGGCGGAATTGCCTGCGATGGATGAAACCAAAAAATCGGTCGTCTATGAGCTCGCTTCGTGTTACGAGGCGATGGGTAAAGCCGAGGAAGCGATCGCTGAGTTTAAACTCATCTACGGCGAGGACATCGGTTACCGCGACGTCGGCGAAAAAATCACGGCGCACTACTCAAAATGAAACTTTCGTTGCGCCTGAGCTTGCTGGTGATTTCGACTTTCTGGGCTGCGGTCTCGGTCGCCTGTGCGGAGAATCTTTCTAAACGGGGTTTGGAGATTTATTGGATCGATTCCGAGGGTGGTGGCTCGACGCTCATCCTTACGCCGGCGGGTGAATCCGTGTTGATCGACGCGGGGAATCCCGGCGGTCGTGATTCCGGCCGGATTATTGCGGCGGCGCGCGCGGCAGGCATCAAACAGATCGATCATTTAATCGTGACGCATTTTCACGGCGATCATTTTGGCGGCGCGGCGGAAGTCGCCCAAGCGCTGCCCATCGTTACAATTCACGATAAAGGAATCCCTGAGCGCGATCCGGATGGGCGTGCGGCGTCGAGTTTTCAGCTCCAGATTAAATCATACCGTGAAATCGCGGCGAAGCGGGAGCGGGTTTTGCCTGGAACCGTGATCGCGTTACGCGGAGTGCCGGGCCAGCCGGTTCCGGTGTTGCGTTGCTTGGCGGTGAATCAGCAATTCCTTGCGGCCACGCCCGAGCAGCAAAAGAAAGCTTTGGTCAATGACGTGCCCGCGAAAGCGCTCGACGCGAGCGACAATGCAAACAGCACCGTCTGGCGCTTAGATTTTGGCGATTTTAGGTTTTTCGATGGCGGTGATCTGACTTGGAACATGGAGGCGAAGCTGGTCGCGCCGCATGACTTGGTCGGTAACGTCGATGTCTATCAAACGAGTCATCACGGCCTCGATGTGAGCAACCATCCGGCACTCGTTAAACAGCTCGCTCCGACCGTCGTCGTGATGAACAACGGTGCGCGTAAAGGTGGCGAGGCCGGGACGTGGGCAACGTTGCGCGCGACGCCTTCGATCGCGGCGGTGTTTCAATTGCACCGCAACGTTCGCGTCGGGCCAGAGGGTAATACGACGCCAGAGCTGATTGCGAATCTCGATGAAGCTTGCGCTGGGAACCTTGTGCGTTTGGCAGTTGAGGCCGATGGCGCGAGTTACACCGTGTCGATTCCGGCGACGGGCGTGATTCGGAAATTCGCCACGAACGCAAAGTCAGGGCACTGATGCTTCAGGCGGTGCTGCGTCCGGCCACGATGAGCGCGAGGCCGAAGCAGGCGAAGCTGCAAGCGAGGCGGGTGAGGTCGGCTTGTTCTCCGAAGAAGAGTAATGAGCACGTGACCGTGAGCGGGACCTTCAGGTTGTTGAGCACGGCGAGCGTCCCGGTGCCGACACGACTGGCACCGAGATTCCAAAGAAAGAAGGCGACTCCGGATGCAATGGCGCCGAGATAGATCAGCGTGACAAGTTGCGAGGGCGTAAAATGGAGGGCGTTCCAATCGGTGGTGATCGTACTGACCAGCGCGGTGATGAGGAAGGCGCCAAGATAGGGCAGGGCGAAGAGGGCGGCGTCGCTGGTGTTGGCAGGGACTTGGGCGCGTTCGCGGCGCCAGGCGATTTGGCCTGCGGCAAAACAGAGATTGGAGAGTTGCACGAGCAAAAACCCGCGGAGCCAAGCGCTCCCGAGATCGCCGCCTTTGGCCACCATCACACCGGCCCCGGCAATGGCGAGGAGCGCGGCGAGGGTGTAGCGTGGTTGCCAGTGGCGGCAGGCGATGGCGTCAATCAGGACGAGATAGAGCGGCGTAGTGATCGTGAAAAGTCCGATCGCGTAGGCGGGCAGGTAAGTAAAGGCGCTCAGATACATCAGATACATCAGGCCAAATTGAACGGCCCCGATGATCGCTAGCCGGAGAACCGTCGCCCGGCGCAGTCCGCTTGGGCGGAAGAAAGGCAGGAAGACCACAAGCGCCAGAGCGAGACGAATGACGCTAACGGCCGTTGGATCGAGTCCGATGAGTCGGCCTTTGATGAGGCCGGGCGAAAAAGCCCAGATGAATGAAACAAGAACGAGGTACGGCATCGAACGGCGGGTAATAATAACGACAGAAGCTTATATGGGAAAAAGGTGCCAATAAGCGCAGGGATGAAGTGCGGGCTCAAAGATAAATTTAGACAAAAGCGCTCTGGATTTGGTTTGTTACCCCGATCTTCGCTTGGCCGTGGACAATCAGGACCCGAGGCGGCAGGCGTGAGCGCTGAAGCCGGCGCCGAAACTTACGAGCCAGAAATCGCCGTTGGCGGCGTTGGGCTTTTCGTCGCGGAGTGTTTCCTCGAGTGCGAAGAGGACGGAAGGGCTGCTCATGTTGCCGTGGTCGCGGAGAACGCGGGCACTGGCGTCGAGGTTGTGTGGTGCGATCACCGGGGCCAGAGCCTCGAGTACGTCGCGTCCACCAGGGTGGGCGACGACTCGGCTAACAGGCCGTGGGCCGCGGGCAGACCAGAGTTCGTGCACGGCGGAAGCGGCGAGTTGAGGGACGGCGCGGTCGAGGAGGTTGCGAAGTTTACCATCGCGATGTTCGAAACGGAGTTTGTCGCGGTCGGAAGGGCGGTGGAGGGTTTGAAAATTGAAAGCACGGAGGCCGCTGGGCCCGGGTGTGCCGCGCCAGATCGTAGCCGCCGCGCCGTCGCCGAACAGGCACGCGCTGATAATGACCCCGGGATCATCATCGAGGTAGAAAACAGCCGAGCAGATTTCGACCGCGATGCAGGCGACGGTGGCGTAGGGTTGCGCGGCGAGGACGTGGCTGGCGGCGCGTAAGGTGGGAATCGCGGCGCCACAACCGAGGCCGACGAGATCTTGGAGAAACGTGTCGGTGCGCAGGCCAAGGTGTTGGGCGACGTAACTGGTGAGGCCTGGGCAGAGATAGCCCGTGCAGGTGCAGATGAGAAGGGCGTCGAGGTCGCTGGCCTTGAGCTGGGCTTGGGCGAGGGCGGCGCTGAGCGCGCGGGCGGCGAGATCGGGGCCTTCGGTGCGGAAGATGGCGTTCAGTTCATCGGAGCTGCGGTCGAAAATTTTTTCGATGTCCGGCGCGGCGAAGTGACGAGTAGCGATGCCGTGGTCGCCGCGCAGGATGCTGTGGAGGATGAGGCGCGAGCGTTTATGGAGGCGCGTGCGGACGGCGGAATTTTCCACGATATCCCAGCATTGGCTTTGGGTGAATGTTGTCGGAGGGACCGCGGTTGTTAAGGCGTGGAGGAACATGGATGAAAAGACTTCAGTGGAGTAGCGTGTATAGAAGGCGAAGTGGAAGTAGGTGAGCGCGGGCTAGCGCGGAGACGAAGCGCTGGCGACTTGGGGCAAGGAGGAACGGTTGCAAGCTCCGCGCGAAGGTGAGCCGATGATGGAAACGTCGGCGTAGTGCGGAGTGGGTCTGGTTGCAAGTTGCGGTCCAAGATACCTTGCCTCGAGCGTAGGCGACGACGTGTGGCAGGGCGGTCTCGGCGCTTTGGAAGGCTATGGCCATACCGTTGCCGGTGAAAGGGGGGATGAGTCCACCGGCGTCGCCGAGGCTGATCGTATCCGGTGCGGCAATGACGGGCTCATAGCTCAAAGCTGAGACCGCCGAAAACGAGCCGTTTTCAAAGGTGGCGCGGGCGATGCGGTCGGCAAGCCGGGGCAGGCCGACGGCTTTTAAATAAGCGGCGAGTAAGGCCGGTCCGGGAGCGGCGAGATTACGGCGGCGAAAAAGGCCGCAAACGTTGACGGCACCGGTTTCAACTTTGGCGAGACCGATATAAGCTTCGTGGCCGAGGTGAAGCTCGAGATCCTGCGCGAGACGGAGGTCGTGCACGTGAAGTTTGAGGCCTAGCCAAGGCGATTCGCTGCGGCTTCGGCCGTGCGCAAGGATGCGTCCGGGAAGTGGACCGGAGTCGTTGGCCCGGGTGGCTCGGTGCAGCTCACCACCGGCCGCGGTGAAGGCCTGGGCGAGGCGAGCGTCCAACGCATAGCGGCTGAGCCCGAGCGCGGGGGCTGGGAGACGTTGCTCACAGATGAGTTGTTCGCGGTAAAACCAAGCGACTTGCCGGTGTTGCAAGGCGTCCGCGAGCAGGGGCTTGAGGCCGAGGCTTTCGACGGTGACGGCAGAGAGCCCGGTCATGAAATCTCCGCAGACTCGGTGTCGCGGATAATTTCCGGCTTCGATCACGCGCACGGCGATCCCACTATTTTGGAGAGCGAGACCAAGCGAGAGGCCAGCTAGGCCGCCTCCGATGATTTCGATCGGACGGGTCGAACTCATGGGCGGCGGCTGGCTATTAAACGGTAGGCACCGAAAATCGAAATTGAGACGCGGCAATCCCAGAGGGCGGGTTCTAGCCCAAGGGCGCGCGTGAGTTCGTCGCGGCGAAACCCCGCAGCGATGCTGACATGCGCATCGTGGCGGGTGACGTGATTGGCGCCGAGCAGCGGAGCAATGCAGGAGAATAATACTTGAAAGCAGCGATACCGCGCGGGCTCGCAGGCAATTATGAGGCGGGCGCTGTGGTTGAACTTGGCTCCGAGATCGGCGAGTTCGGTGGGCGAAAAATGGTGGAAGATGAGGTTGCCGATGACCACGGAGTATAAGGAGTAGTCGTTGAAGGTTAAGGCGTCGGCTTCGTGCCACGAGCGATCAGCCGGCCACGCCGCCGGAGGCGGGCAGCGATCCATCGCATCGACGTGGACTCCCTGCCGGAACAAGGCCTGTCCAAGTTCGCCTGTGCCGGCGCCTAGCTCAAGGACTCGGTCTCCTTGATCCATAATTCGAGGTAAGTTGCGAAGGAACCACCGGGTATTGCCCATGAGAAAATTGATACGGCGTAGATCGCGCCGACTATGGACCGCAGCGGGATCGGCGTGGGGCAATGCGTCAAGAAGCTCGGGCACAAGCTGGCGGGAAAGCACGAGGGTAATGTTGCGCGTTGCCTGCTGGCTGTCCAGTGTTCAGGGCTGTTTCCCATGTCAAAGACCGTTCATCCCGTCGATCTGATCGCGCAAGCCGCGAAAGAATTCACACACCGTCCCTCGTGGGATGAGTATTTCATGGCGACGGCGGTGTTGATGTCCACGCGATCAAATTGTGAGCGATTGCATGTCGGCTGCGTGATTGTGACGGGCGGTGAACGTAAAAACCGACTCGTGGCGGCTGGTTATAATGGTTATCTGCCGGGCACCCCTCACGTTTCCCGCCTGCGTGAAGGCCACGAGCAGGCGACCGTCCACGCCGAGCAAAATGCGGTGGCTGATGCCGCTCGGCGCGGTAGCTCGGTCGAAGGCTGCGTGGCCTACGTGACCCATTTTCCGTGCATTAATTGCGCGAAAATTCTCGCGGCGGCCGGCATCGCGGAAGTGCGATATCGATCGGATTATCACAATGATCCTTTCGTGGCCCCATTGCTGCTGGATGCCGGCGTGGTGATCCTCAAACTTTGAATTTTAACTGCAAGACACACCGATTTTAAATGTCTGCCCCACGCACAGAACGCGATGAGACGTTGGCCGGAGCGCTCTTGTTGGCGCACCCTTCGTTGAAAGATTCGAATTTTCGACGCACCGTGATTCTCATGTCATCGCATAACGCCGACGGCGCGATGGGGGTCGTGTTAAACCGCCCGCTGGGCAAGCGGCTCGGTGAGTTGCAGGGCGATTTCGCGCTCGGGCCACTGGCCAGCGTGCCGCTCTGTAATGGCGGTCCCGTGGAGAAAAAACAATTGGTCCTCGTCGCTTGGGAGACGCAGGAAAACGGCTTTCGTTTGCACTTCGGCATCGAGCCTGAAAAGGCGACGCAATTGCGCGACGCGGAGGATGCCGCGCTGCGGGCCTTTGCCGGTTATGCGGGCTGGACGGCAGGCCAATTAGAAAACGAGTTGGAGCAAAACACGTGGGTGGTCGTCACCGCGCCGCCCGATTTGTTTGAATTGCCGCTCGATCATACGTTGTGGCGCGAACTGCTGGCGAGAGAAGGGGCGGAATGGCGCCTGCTCGCTCACGAACCCGAAGAAACAGGACAGAACTGAGGGTTTTAGCGCGCGTTTTTGGTCCAGTCGGACAATTCAGTTGACAGAGGCGAAATCGAAGACTTTTTTCATCCGTTTTATGAAAGTTGTCTCCTCCATCAAATCCGCCAAGAAGCGTCACCCGGCCTGTCAGGTCGTGCGTCGCAAAGGCAAAATCTACGTGATCAACAAAGTCGAGCCGCGTTACAAAGCGCGCCAAGGCTAATTAACCCTTTTTTACCACTGTGAAAGCCGAAGGCCATCCCACGCTCAACGACGTCTGCTTCCTCGATATCGGAACGGGCAAACGTTTCCTGACGAAGTCCACGATGAAATCCGCCCGCAAGGAAAACATCGATGGTACCGAGTATTTCATCATCGTCCGCGACGTGACGATGGATTCTCATCCCGCCTACACCGGCGAGAAGCGCCTGGTCGACACCGCCGGTCGCGTCGAAAAATTCACGAACAAGTTCAAGCGCGTCGCCGCCAAGAAGTAATTCGACTTGTTGCTCCTTTCAAAAGCCCTCCGATTTCGGAGGGCTTTTTTGTTGCCCGCTTCCGTCGGGCGGGGCCTGTTAAAGTGCAATGGGGACCATGAAAATCATCGCCTTCGACTGTGATAGTACGCTGAGCGCGATTGAAGGCATCGACGAACTCGGTCGCAATCGGGGCCCGGCGGTGTTTATCCAAATCGAAGCGATGACCCACGACGCGATGAACGGCCGCCTGCCGGTGGAGGCGGTATTTGGTCGCCGTCTCGAGCTCATCCAACCCAGCCGCGCCGATGCCGAAGCGGTGGGGCGGCGCTATGTTGAAACCGTTGAGCCAACGGCGCAGGCCACAATCGCAGCGCTCAAATCACGCGGGTGGATGCCCGTGATTATCAGTGGTGGATTCCGTCCCTTGATGGGTTCCTTGGCCGAGCACCTCGGGATCGAGCGCGTCGAAGCGGTGGATATTTTCTTCCATGCCGATGGCACCTACAAGGGTTACGATACAAACTATCCGACGACGCGTTCGGGCGGTAAACCGGACATCGTCGCGGCTTTGAAACGTGAGTTTTCGCCGGCGCAATTTGTGATGGTGGGCGATGGGGCGAGTGATTTGGAGACAAAACCGGTGGTGGATCGCTTTGTGGGATTTGGTCGCTACACTCCGCGTGAGACCGTGCGCCAAGGGGCACATGATTTCATCTATTCGCTGGATGCGCTCCTTAAAATTTTATGATAACCTCGGTAAATTTTCCACTGTCGCTCGATTCTTATCCGGCATTGTCGTCAGCGGGTCTACTCGAGGTGTTGTTGGCGCGGATTCAAGCCGAGCCCTTCAATTTGGTGGCCACGGTGATTTTTTTATTGGCTATCACCCACACGTTTTTGGCCGGCAAAATTCAACATTGGGCCCACGTCGTGGAGGAGCAGTATGCGCTCACGGTGCGTGACCGCTCACCGCGGTCGGATTCGAACGACGATGGCCAACCGGACGAAGTGAGTTTTAAGGGGCAAGTGCTACATTTCTTTGGTGAAATTGAAGCGGTTTTCGGGCTTTGGGCCTTGGTGCTCGCGGGTGCATTGGTGGGGTTCAAAGGCGGGGACACGGCGATTAATTACCTCGCGCATAAGGTTAATTATACGGAGGCGATGTTTGTAGTCGTGGTGATGGCGATTGCTGCAACACGCCCCGTGTTGACGCTGGCGGAGCGGGCGCTGCGCGGGGTGGCGGCGCTGGGGCGGGGGAAGCCCGTGGCGTGGTGGTGCTCGATTTTGGTTTTGGCGCCGTTGTTGGGGTCGTTCATTACCGAGCCCGCGGCGATGACGATCGCCGCGCTGATGTTGGCTCATCAATTTTACGAGTTGCAGCCCTCGACGCGGCTCAAGTACGCCACGCTCGCGTTGCTTTTCGTCAATATCTCGGTCGGTGGGACGTTAACGCACTTTGCCGCGCCTCCGGTCTTGATGGTCGCGGGGCCGTGGAATTGGGGCACCGGTTTCATGCTGACGCATTTCGGCTGGAAGGCGGCGTTGGGGATCGTGGCGGCCACGGGATTCACGTTTGTCTGTTTTCGGGCTGAGTTGCTTACGCTCAAATCGAATGCGGGGCCTCGAAAAAAATCGGCTGTCGTAGCTTCTATTCCCGTGTGGGTGACACTCGCGCATTTGGTTTTTTTGGGCTTCGCGGTCTGGATGGCGCATTATCCGGTACTCTTTGTGGGCGCATTTTTGTTTTTCGTGGCGTTCATGCAGGCCACGGCCCACCACCAAACGAAGCTCGATTTGCGGGCGCCAATTTTGGTCGGATTTTTCTTGGCGGGATTAGTGGTGCATGGCGGCTTGCAGGGTTGGTGGATTGAACCCGTGCTAAAAAGCCTCGGCGAGGTGCCGGTGTTTTTCGGCGCGACGATTTTGACGGCGTTTAATGATAATGCCGCGATCACCTATTTGGCGACGTTGGTGCCCGGATTCACTGATGGGATGAAATATGCGGTCGTGGCGGGAGCCGTCACCGGTGGTGGTTTGACGGTCATCGCCAATGCCCCCAATCCGGCGGGACAGACGATCTTGAAACGTTATTTTCCAGAGGGCGTAGCCCCCATTCAACTTTTCGTTTGGGCTCTGCCGCCCACGATCATCATGGGCCTCAGCTTTATGCTCCTGTGAGGTTCGGCTGTGCGGGCCGATCGCGTGGTTCAACTCCGAGCGCGGCGTGAGTTTTTAAGTGAGGGCTTTGACGAGGATCTTGGCGTTGCGACCGCTGTCTTCGTAAATTTTGAGGCGTGCCTCGGGCAAAACGTCTTTGGTCGCTTCCTCGAAGCCGCATACGTTGGAGAAGAAGCCGAAGCTTTGGGTGGAGAGGGCGATGACACCAGTGACGCCGCGTTCTTTGGCTTGGAGGCACGCGTACTCGACCATTTTTTTACCAATGCCACGGTTGTGGTAAAACGGCAGCACGTAGAGTGAGCCGATCTCCGCTAGCTGCGGTTTATCGGGATAAAAATAGAGGGTAACGCAGGCGATGATGTTTTCGTCGATCTCGAACACGAAGAACTGATCGATGTTTTTTTCGATGGCTTGCTGCGTGCGGTGGAGCAATTCCTCGCGCTTCACAGCGGCGCGGGTCAGGTTATAAATGAGCCGGACGTCGCGTTTCGAGGCTTTGCGGATTTGTTGGTAGTCGTTGCCGTAGACGAGGGAGCCGACGCCTTCGTTGGAGAAAATTTCGTTGAGCAAGCCGTCGAAGATGCGGCCATCGACGATGTGTACGCGCGGGGTGCCGGTCTCGATGGCTTTGACCGCGTGCTCGGCTTTGCTGCGCACGGGTTCGGCGATGTGCTCGGGCTGAGTGGCAAGAATTTTGGTCAGCGCTTCGACTGAGATTTCGCGGCGCACGCTACCGTTAATCTCGAGGCCGGCGTGGGGCGTGAGGTAGATGATCTTGGTGGCGTGCAGCGCTTCGGCGACTTCCGCGGCGAGAAGGTCAGAGTTTACCCGCAGGGATTTTCCATCGGGACCAAAGGCGATGGGCGTGATCAGCGGTACGACCTGTTGGGCGATAAGTTCGAAGATGAAATCTTTGTCGATGCGCTCGACTTTGCCGGTGAGGAGTTGGTCCACGCCACGGATGATGCCGAGGGGCAGCGCGCGCACGGCATTGGTGATAACGGCCTTCAGGGAATTTTGCGTGAGTCCTTCGAGGATGAGGTGGGAGACGCGCGAGCCGGCGCGAATGGATAGATCGAGCGTGGCTGCGTCGGTGATGCCGGTGCCGTCGTTGTTGGTGATGGCGACGCCGCGAAGCTCAGAGAGTTCTTGGACTTGGTGGCCAATGCCGTGAACGAGCACGATCTTGATGCCGAGGCTGCGCAGTACGGCGATGTCGACTAGCAGGTTACTAAAATTTTCGTCGGCGATGATGGCGCCGTCGATGGCGATGATGAAGATCTGGCCTTGAAAACGAGGGACGTATTTCAGGATGCCGCGCAGATCGTTGGGTTTGATCGTGGTGGCTTGGGCGGGAGCGGATACCGCGGGCGCGGAGGGCGGGGGGGTGGGGCCGGGGCCGTTGCTCATGGAAGTAGCGTGATTTGCGACGAAGCGACGGGTGGCGTCAATGCACTTGCACGGTCCAAGCGCGAGAGGTGCGTTCGCCGACAACCACGGCACGGTAGGTGCCGGGTTTTAAAGTACCGGCTGGAACAGTCACTGAAACGACGCTGTCGCGACTGCGGGCCAAGAGGCCACCGTCGAGTTTTTCAAACGTCGGGAGCAAGGTGATGACGTTGTCTTTAAGGTAGAGCTCGGCGCCCGAGAGTTGGCGTTTGTTATCGGCCAGGGCGCAGGTGAACTCGATCGGATAAGCTAGGACTGCGCTAATGGATGCCGGTGCATTAACGCGGGTGATTTCAGCGGGCAGCAGAGGGAGATCGAGCAAGGACGATCCGAGGTCGGAGCCTAAGCCGCCGGGCGCCGCGGTGCTGGCGGCGCTGTTGCGCACTGAGCCGGGTTCTGCCGGGCGTTGCGCGGTCAAAATGATACGTTGAAAGCCCGCCGAGAGGAGCCGGAGCACGCCCGCACGGTTTTTGGTGTCTTGATAGGGCTGATAAGACGGCGCGGCCTTGCGGTAGCGCAAAGTCACAAATGTATAGCCGGCCAAGCTGACGATAATAACGAGGACGACCCATTTCATGGGCCAAGGTTTACGATGGGAGGAGGAGCCGGACATGGAAGAGAGAGTAGGATTAACCGCGGAGTCGGCCAGACTCGCAAATAAATTTGCGCAGAGGGTGACGGACCGCTTCGTTACCAGGCTACATGAAATTCTGGTCCCAGTATTTTGTCCCTACCCTGAAGGAAAGTCCTGCTGATGCCGAGATTGCTTCGCATAAGCTGCTCGTGCGCGCGGGACTCGTACGCAAGCTCGGTGGCGGGCTTTACACCTATATGCCGCTTGGGCTGCGGGTGATGCAAAAACTCACGCAACTCTGCCGCGAAGAGATCGAGGCGGGTGGAGGCATCGAGCTCTGGATGCCGCACGTGCATCCGGTAGAAAATTGGGAGCAAGGTCCCCGCTGGGCGGCCGCGCGCGAGATCATGTTTCGCACTGACAGTGCCGGTGCCGGCAAGGGTCGGAGCAAAGAACCTGAGTTTGTCCTCGGGCCAACGCATGAAGAAGTGATCACACCCCTCGTGAAACAAGAAATCACTAGCTACCGTGATTTGCCCAAGAATTTTTTCCAGATTGCGACCAAGTTCCGCAATGAGATCCGCCCGCGTTTTGGTCTGATGCGGGCGCGCGAGTTTGTGATGATGGACGCCTATTCCTTCGACGCCAATGACGAGGCCGCGGTGAAGAGCTATTTCGCGATGAAGACCGCATACGAGAAATTCTTCAAGCGCGTCGGCATTCAGGCGATCGCCGTTGAAGCTGATACGGGCGTGATGGGTGGAAGTTTTTCGCACGAATTCATGGTGCCGGCCGAAATTGGCGACGATGATGTGATTTACAGCGAGGCGGGTTATGCGGCCAATCGCGAGAAAGCCACCAGTGCGCTCGTGCCCAAAGATCTCGCGGATGTGGCGCCCGTCGCTGCTATCGAGGAATTCGCTACCCCTGGAGTCGTGACGATCGCCGCATTGGCGGCTGCGCCCTACCATGTCGCAGGCGATCAGCAGTTCAAAACGTTAGTCTATATCGGCGACGGCAAACCTTTCATCGTTATCCTTCGCGGCAGTGATGAATTGGAAGAAGCCAAACTTGGCTCTCTGGGCTTCACGGTTTTCCGTGCAGCGACGCCGGAAGAAATTGAGCCCGTGCTCGGCGCGAAACCCGGTAGCTTGGGAGCGGTGAAGGGCACGATTAAAAACGCCGCGGCTTTGGCCGGTGTTTTTGCCGATCATGCCATCCGATTAATCGGCAATGGCACAACGGGTGCCAACAAAGATGGCTTCCATCTGCGCAACATCAATGTGGGGCGCGATCTGGCGATCACGAAATTTGGGGATTTCCGTCGAGTGCGTCCCGGCGAGCCGTGCCCCCAATCGGGCCAGCCGCTTCAGGTGCGGCGCGGCATCGAAGTGGGCCACATTTTTAAGTTGGGCACGAAATACTCGGAGAAATTTGGTGCGGTCTACACGGATGATCAGAAACAATCTCATTTCATGGTCATGGGCTGTTTCGGTATCGGCATTAGCCGTACCATGCAGGCCGTGATCGAACAAAGTCATGATGCCGATGGTATCGTCTGGCCCTGGAATGTAGCGCCCTTTCATGTGCTCATCTGTCTGCTCGATCCGGATTCGGCCGAAGCCATGGATTTGGCGAAGAAACTCGCTACGGCAGCTGAGAGCGCCGGCGCGGATGTCATCATCGATGACCGAGCGGAGCGTCCGGGCGTCAAATTCAAGGATGCCGATCTCATCGGAATTCCGCTACGCGTGACGATTGGCAGCAAAGGCCTCAAGGACGGCATCGTGGAGCTGAAGGCACGTAACTCCAAGGAGGTCGCCAAGATCCCGCTCGCCGAGATCGAGGTGCGGTTGGCGGCCGTGGTGAACGAGGCGAAGCGCAACGCGGCATGATCGTTTCCAGCGCCAAATCCTCGCCATCGACCGAGACGCTGAGTCGCACCGAGCTGCAACTTAGCGGGGTCTGGCGTGTCGTCGTTTTGAACGACCCGGTGAATCTCATGTCTTATGTAATGATGGTTTTTAAAAAAATCTTCGGTTTCAACGAAACGCTCGCACGTCGGCACATGCTGGAAGTACATGAGCAAGGTCGCTCGGTGGTTTGGAGTGGGCTACGCGAAAAAGCCGAAGCGTATGTGTTCACCTTGCAGCAGTGGCATCTGACCGCCGTCCTCGAATCCGATGAAACGCATTGAGGTAAAATTAAGTCTTTCGATCGTCGCGCCGCTCCTTGACGTAATCCGGCTGCTCGCGGATGGGCTGAGCGAAAAACTCGCGGCGCCGCAAGAACTGGGCGACGTGGACGAAGATTTGCGCGATGCTTGGTTGGAGGAATTGATCACGGGCCAGACGGCGGATGTGAAGGCTTTGCTGGCACTATTTGATGAAGATTTTTTCAGCGAAGGAATCGTCGCATTTGATGAAGATAACGCCGAACCCATCGTGCGGGCCTGTGCGGCGGTGCGCTTGCGTCTGCGGGAGGTTTATCTGCGGGGATTGGCTGACGACACGCTCGAGGGCGGAGACGTGGAGCTTGAGGGCTTAGCTGAAGACGTGAGGAAGGCGTTTATGTGTTACCTGTTTCTGGCTACCGTGCAGGATCTGATTATACAGCATCTGGATTCGAGTATCATCGAATCCTGATTCGGCATTTGACGGCGGAGACGTGTGACCTAGTTTTGGGCCCGACACCCTGCAGTGTTCGAGGTGCTTTCAATAACTGCTCTTTGCCTTAGAATTATTACGGGAACCGAGACCGTCGCGGAAGATGCTAGGCCGTAAATCGGAAAGCAGACGCTGCGGAGGAGGTGCCCACCTTAACCTAAAAAGGTCCTGAGCCTTTGGGCATACGGCACAGGCGGGGTGTCAATTTTCCAATTTCTTATGAACCCAACCATCTATCATATCCTCCACATCAGCTCTTTGCTGGTTCTTTTCGGTTACACGTTTTACGCCTTTGCGGCACCGGCCGAGTCTAAGCGTCGCGTCATGATGATCACGGGTATCGCCAGTCTGCTCGCTTTGGTCGGCGGTTTTGGCCTGCTGGCTAAATTGCACTTAGGTTTCCCAGGTTGGATCATCGTTAAACTTGTTTGCTGGCTCGGTCTGTCGGCGATCGCTGGCTTTGCTTACCGCAAGCGTGACCAAACCTGCGTCTTCATGCTGCTCGCGTTGGTTTTAGCGATTACTGCGGTGGTGATGGTCTACGTACGGCCGTTCTGAAGGAGCCTGTACAGATGACCGAGTCGCTTTGCGGCGTCTGGGTCGATGACGTTGGCATAGTCCATGTTTGCCTCGCGACTCCGGAAGGCGCCCGCGTTGAGAAGACCGACGTACTGCGTCCTTTTGCGTGGCTCAACGGTCATCCGGCGAGTGTTCCAGTAGCCATAAAGCTCGAGGATTTAAGCGGAGCCGCTCCCTACGCGCGACTCGCCCACGCTCAGACCCTTGAGGCGTACGAGAGTTTTATAAAAAGCGCCAAGGCCACCGTGGGGGTCGATGCGGTGCGGCCGTTGGAAAATCAATTTCTCATCCAGCAACGCGCCCGGCTTTACCGCGATTTGAATTTTGGGCAATTACGGCGCTGCCAGTTGGACATTGAGACATCATCAGCCGACGGCTCTTTCAGCGATGCGAGTAAGGCTGAAGACCGGGTCTTGGCGGTAGGTTTGCGCTGCGCTGGCCAGAACCGCTTGCTGGTACTAGCGGAGGCGTCGGATGCGGCGGAAAAAACATTATTACTCGAACTCAACACCGCTCTGGCCGAGATCGATCCGGACGTCATTGAGGGGCACAATATCTTCAAATTCGATCTCGATTTCCTGCGTCAACGCGCCCGCCGACACAAAGTGCCCTGCGCCTGGGGGCGCTTCGGGCAAAAAGCTTCCTTTCGAAACAGTCGACTCAAGGTCGCCGAGCGATGGATCGATTTTCCTCGATGTGACCTGCCCGGGCGTACGGTGGTGGATACCTATTTACTGGTGCAGCTTTACGACGTCACCACGCGGGAGCTCACGGCCTACGGGCTCAAAGACGTGGCGGTATATTTTGGCATCACGGACGAAGACAGCGAAGAACGCACGTACCTCGACGGCACAAAGATCGCGGAAACTTTTTGGGCGGATCGAGCACGGTTTTGCGCGTACCTAGAGGACGATTTGCGCGAGACCCAAGGATTAGCCGATCTGTTGCTCCCGACTTATTTTGAACAGACGCGTACGTTCCCAGTTTTGCTACAAGAGGCGACCCTACGTGGGACTACGGCGAAGATCGACCTGTTGTTTCTTGAGGAATATTATCACGCCCGCCAAGCCGTTCCCGTGCCGCAGGACGCTGCATCTTTCGAGGGTGGATTTACTAAAAGTTATCAAGAAGGCGTGTTTAAGCACGTGCTGCATTTTGACGTGGCTTCGCTTTATCCGAGCCTGCTGCTCAATATCGGACGGAATCCACGTAATGATTCACTCGGCGTGTTTATTCCCCTGCTTAAATCGCTGCGCGAGTATCGCCTCAAATTCAAACTCCTCGCGCGCCACGCGCCTACCGCTGACGAGCGCGCGGAGGCGCAGGCCCGTCAGACGGCGTTTAAGATTCTGATCAATTCGTTTTACGGTTATCTCGGATTTTCTGGCGCGCGATTTGGCGATGGCGAACTCGCGGCGGAAGTGACTAGGCGAGGGCGGGAGTTGTTGCAGGCCCTCATCGAGGAGTTTTCGCGCCATGGATGTATGATTCTCGAAGCCGACACGGACGGAATTTATCTTTCTGCGGAAAATTATTTTTCCAAACCAGAGCAGTTACTTGCATTGGTCGCGCCGACGTTGCCGACTGGAATCGAGCTGGAATACGACGGCAGTTATACGGCGATGTTTTGCTACAAGGCTAAGAACTACGCGCTCTACGACGGGAAAAAGGTAACGTTGCGCGGCAGTGCGTTGCGCTCGCGCGGTATTGAGCCGTACCTTAAAAAATTGTCCCGACAACTACTGCGCCACTTGGTGGGAGCGGAACCGGAGTCGCCGCTGGCTCTGTTGGAAGAATATCGACGCTTACTGACCGCTCGAGCTTTGCCGGTCAGCGACGTAGCGAAAAGTGAGTCGCTCAGCTTGAATCCTGAAGCCTATGAGCGCTTCATCGCCGAGGGCGGCAAACCGCGTCGGGCCTCAGCTGAGGCTGCGCTTAAAATGAATCCGCGACCACGCATGGGCGAACGTGTCGCTTATTACATCGTGCCAAAACAAAAAGGCCAGACGAGCGATTGGCAGCGCGCGCGACCGGTGGAAATGTTTGATGCGACCTGCGCTCCGTATGATGAGAGCTATTATTTGGAAAAGATCGACGATTGGGTGGAGCGCTATGGGAAATTTATCGGTGCGAAGCCTCTCGGTGACGGCCAAGGAGATTTGATGCTCCTATGAAGTCCAAAATCGTTGCCACGAGAATCGTCCCATTCTGGTTGTTGCTTACCTTGGTCGGACTTTTGCCTTTTGCTGCTTATGCGCCGGCTCTGAGTAATCGCTATGGGTTTCGGGATGACTATTCCACGTTGCGTGAGTCGCAGGACGATTTGCGGACGACGTTGAATTTTTGCGCGTCGCAGGGGCGTCCTCTCTATGGCTTTTTCCTGGCCCGCGCCTGCAATATCGTAAGGGAAGTCGATAATCTTGGTTATTTGCGGGCGATCGGCGTGGGACTAGCGAGTGCCGTGGCGATACTCATGGCGTGGGCTTTGCATCGACGGATCGGACTTCAGGCCGAACTCGCGGCGGCGATTGGATTGTTGGTTGCGTTGTTGCCCTCGGCACAGGTCAAAGTGGCTTGGGCTATTTGTGGGCCGCATATTTTTGGCGGCGTGTTTGGCCTAAGCGCATTTTTACTGGCGGATGCTTCGGTGCGAAAAAAGTTTTGGCCTACGCTCGGTGCCGTTATTTTGGTCATGAACGGGGCGCTGTTCTATCAGAGCGATGTGATGCTTTATCTCGTTCCCGTGGTGGCGGCGGGAATTTTTTACCAGGGCCAACATAATGCGCGGTGGGCCCTGCGGCACGGGATAATTTTATTTGGTGGGCTAGCCCTAGCGTTTGTTGTCATCAAACTCTTGTTTGCTAGTGGAATTTTTCTTGCTTCAAAACGAGTGAGCCTCGAGGCCGCACCTTTATCGAAAATGGTGTGGTACGCTCAGCATAATTTACAGGAGGCGTTTGGGCTGTTTGTAGTCCGTGACGTCGCCAGTCGCACGGCGTATGGTTGGACGTTGGTCGTGAGTTTAAGCGTATTACTCACGCTTTGGGGTGGTTGGAGCGCGTGGCGACGCGGACGCACGACTGGCGGAATTTGGTTTGGCGCACTGGGGTTGGGTCTGTTGCTGGCGGGAAGTGTCACGCTGATAGCGAGCGAGCGGTGGGCGACTTATCGCACCCTGTGGGCTCTGGCGGCGGTGGTTTGGTTGCTCGTGCTCAGACCGCTCCTGGTTTCTCCCGAATGGCTGCGGCGGCTTTTTCTTGTGAGCTGTGTGCTGGTGGCAACGGCCTGCGCTTATTGGAATACGCGTTATCTTTTTGCCCTCCCTCAAGCTGCGGAGTTGGCGATTATCGAGCAGGCGGCGTTGCGCGTGGCGACATTTGAATCGCCCCGGGTGTTGTTGATTTTGGAAAAAGCAGGTGAGTCACGCGCCCCGTTGCGCTGGCTGGATGAGTTTGGCTCCAATTCTTCGGACTGTGAATGGAGTCCCAAAGAAATGCTCCGCGTAGCTTTGCGGAGTCAAGGTACGGCTGGCGTTGCGGCGGAGCGCGCGATGCGGTTTAAGTCGAGTTTGGACCGGCCGGTTGATACCTCGGCATACGACGTGGTGATCGATATGCGCCTCGAGAGCCTGCGTTAAAAAAAGGCGAGCCAGCCGCCTGAGCGGTTTACTGGCTCGCCGACGTGCGATGTAGGATTCAGCTCCAGCTGATATCGGTCTTCGAAAACGGCAGCTGACGGATACGTTTACCGGTGGCGGCGAAGATCGCGTTGGCCACGGCAGGGGCGAGCGGCGGTAACACTGGTTCGCCAAGTCCGGTAGGCGGGTTGTCGCTTAGGAGGAAGTGACACTCAATTTTCCGGGGCGCGTCGGGCATGCGGAGGAGTTGGTATTCGGCGAAGTTGGCCTCGACGATGCGACCCCGCTCGATGTTCAGCTCTTGGCGCCAGGCGGCGCTAAGGCCGTCGACGATGGAACCTTCAACTTGGTTTTCAGCGCCGCTGAGGTTGACGATTTGCGAGCCGACATCGGACACGCAGACGACGCGATCCACGCGTAGTTCGCCGGTTTTGGAGACGGTGACCTCGGCCACTTGAGCAATGTAGCCGCGGTGACTAAAGTGAAACGCGATGCCTTGACCCTGACCGCGAGGGAGTTTTTTGCCCCAGCCGGATTTTTCGGCGACGAGTTTGACCACGGCTTTCATGCGCGCGGCGTTATAGGGCGTGCCGCGTTCTCCGGTGCCTGGAAGGGTGCCGTGATCACCCAAGATTTCGAGTCGCACGGCGAGCGGATCGCGGCCGGCGGCGTGGGCGAGCTCGTCGATGAAGCTTTGGTAGACGAAGGAGAACACGCAACTGCCGGGCGCGCGCCAAGGGCCCATGGGAATGCTGTTCTCGATCACGCTGCTAAGGCCAAGGTGATTAGGGATAAATCGGCTGGGGAATTCATCCGCACTGAGTCCCCCGGCGAAGAGGACAGTGTGATTGCGCCAGGCGGTAATTTTGCCCGACGCATCGACGCCGCCTTTGAGGAAATGAAAACCGCCCGGGCGGAAATGATCGTGGCGGAGGTCGTCTTCACGCGTCCAAGTGAGTTTGACGGGGACGCCGGCCTTTTGGGCAATGGCGGCGGCCTCAATCACGAAATCGGCGCTGAGGCGGCGCCCGAAACCGCCGCCGGCGCGGAGGATGTGGACGGTGATGTTGGCTTTGGGAATGCCGAGGACCTTGCTGACCATGTCAGCACCGGCGCCGGGATTTTGCGTGGGTGCCCAAATCTCGGCGTGGTCCGCGGTCACGCGAGCCGTGCAGTTTTGAGGCTCGAGATTGGCGTGCGAGATGAAGGGATAGGAATAAGCTCCCTCCACGGTTTTGCTCGCGGCAGCAAAAGCAGCGTCGATATCGCCGTCTTTGCGCACGACGTTACCCGTGCCTTTGGCGGCAAGCGCTTGAGCCTGCTGGGTGAAGTTATTCCAGCTGTCATTGGCGCGGGTGCCTTCGTTCCAGACGATCTTGAGTTGGCGTCGAGCGGAGAGCGCGGCCCAGGTGGAATCGGCGATAATGGCGACGCCGGGCATAAGTCCACGCAGGTCGCTCGTGCCTTCGAGAATGAAGGCATCTTTCACTCCCGGGAGAGTTTTGATCCGGTCGATGTTGGCGGAGACCACTTTGCCGCCGAAGACCGGGCATTTTTCAAACACGGCGTAGGTCATGCCGGGTAGTTTGAAATCTAGGCCGAAGAGATTTTGGCCAGTGACGATCTTTTGGTTGTCCACGCCACTGATGCGGCGACCAAGTAACTTGAAATCTTTCGGGTCTTTGAGGACAGCTTTCTTGGCGTCTGGGACGGGAAGGGTTGCAGCCTTAGCGACGAGGTCGCGGTAGGCGAGGGAGCGTTTGCTGGCGCGGTGGTGAACTACCGCGGCTTCGGCCACGCACTCGTTGGCGGGGACGCCCCAAGTTTGGGCGGCGGCCTCGACGAGCATGATACGAGCGGTGGTTCCGAGTTGGCGAAGGAGCGTGTAAAACGTGGGGGTCGAGGTGCTGCCACCCGCGGATTGGCTGCCGTAGATGGCGTTGAGGTCGGCCATTTGGACGGTGACGGATTGCCAGGGTGCTTCGAGATCCTCGGCGAGGAGCATCGGGAGCGAGGTTTTTACACCTTGGCCGGAATCGGGGCGCGGGGCGATGAGGCTGATGGAGCCGTCGAGGCCGAGGCGGATGAAGGCGTTGGGCGTGAAGTCGCCGGCGGGCGCAGTTTTGGCGATCTCGGCGGCCTGAAGATCACCTGAAGTTTTTAGGAATGAGCCGAGGATGAGACCGCCACCGGCGAATGAGGTGAGCCGCAGGAAATCGCGGCGGTCGAGCTCGGGCATGGTGGGCGGAGTGGGGGCTTCGTAAGGATTCATTTGGCGGCCTCCTTTGAAGTGCTGGCGGTGGCGAGTTCAGCGGCGCGATGAATGCCGGCGCGGATGCGCAGGTAGGTACCGCAGCGGCAGACGTTGCCGGCCATGGCGTTGTCGATGTCTTCATCGGTAGGTTTGGGGTTTTCGGCGAGTAGAGCCGATGCGGCCATGAGTTGGCCGGATTGGCAGTACCCGCACTGGGCGACGTCAAGTTCGCACCAAGCTTTTTGCAGGGGATGGGTGCCGTCGGCAGATAGGCCCTCAATGGTGACGACGGACTTACGACCGACGCCGGAGACCGGGGTCATGCAAGCTTGGACGGGTTGTCCTCCGATATGGACGGTGCAGGCGCGGCATTGGCCGATCCCACAACCGAATTTGGTGCCAACGAGGTCGAGTTGATCGCGGAGTACCCACAAAAGTGGGGTCTCGGGAGCCACGTCCACAGTGCGGGACTGGCCGTTAACTTGGAGGGTGAACTTAGCCATGGTAGTGAGTTAGAGCGATTGGGCGGGGGTGAGAAAGACGGATCAAAAAGCGGGACGTAACATTCAAGTGGGTAGCCGAGCAACGCGGCGTGCAACCCAGTCAATGACGGCGTTGTCATCAACCTCGAAACGCCAAACGAGGTTAAGAAATTCGTGGGGGAGGATTTGGTGTTGCTTGAAAAACGCGCGATCTCCGCCGCAGCCGTACATCAATGCCGCAGGAAGTTCGCCGCGGAGTTTGGCACGGGCCTTGAGTAGAAGGCGGGGAAGCCAGGAAATTCCGCGGACAGCATCAGACTTAGCGGGCAGAGTCTCTGGATCGAGTGTGGTCGGGGCAGGAACTGAATTTTGCGCGTTGTGAAAATAATCGCGCCGCACGAGCTCAATGGCATGGGCTTGATCGTAACTAGGTTCGCCGTAACCGGCAAAATCGTCGACGTAATCGTAGAGGTGCTGCGCGCTGATACCGTTGGCCGTGAGGAAAGCAGTATCGGAGGGCGAGAGTAGCGTGGCGGCAGTGGCGTCACCACGGGCAAAACGGTTCGTGGCGCGATCGTAAACAGCGCGAAATCCGGTGGAGAAATCGTAATGATTCATGATGGGCGCAATAGGATAACGGATGAGTCTGGTCGCGCTTGGCAAGCCGTAGTAATGAAAAAACAACCTAAGCTATTCGGGCGAGAATCAATCGGCCGGGCGGAAGTCGATCAGGCGCTTGAAGCGATCCACTTGATGTACGAGGACATCCAGGCGCGTGTTCAGCGTGTAGCGCTTTTTTGAACGCCGGCCGCTTAAGGTTTGGGTCGATTCATCGAAGGAGTAAAAATCTTCGCCCAGGGCATCGACCGAAATAAAACCAAAGGTCATCGATTCAACGAGCTCGACAAAAAAGCCGTTGCGTCGGACGTCGGTGATGACGGCGGCGAAGCGGGTGCGAGGTTTGCGATCAAGTTCATGTTCGAAAAACTCGAGGATCTTGATTTTTACGCTTTCGCGCTCGGCGAGTTGGGAATTTTGCTCGGTGAGGCTAATGTGTTCGGCGAGACGCTCCATGCCGGCGGCGCTGTGCATGGTGTCGCCGCCAGGCTGAGGGGCGTAACCTTCGTGTTGGACGAGGTAGTGCTGGAGCACGCGATGGACAATCAAGTCGGCGTAGCGCCGGATCGGGGAGGTGAAGTGCGTGTAATCTTTTTTATGCAGGCCATAGTGGCCGTCGGCGGTGTGGCGATAGACGGCTTTTTGGAGGCTGCGCAGGAGTTGGGTGCGCAAGGTGTAACCCTGCGGGTGATCGGCGAGAATTTTGAGGAGTCGCGTGACTTCTTTGCGGTGCGAAAGATCGCCGACTTGGATTTTAAAAGTCTCTAGAAGCAGGCGGAATTCGCCGAGGCGCTCGGCGTCGGGGTCGTCGTGGGCGCGGTAAAGCGAGGGTAGTTTTTGCGTGCGCGTGAGGTGGGCGACGGCTTCGTTGGCGGCAAGCATGAACTCTTCGATGAGTTGATGGCTTTCGTCGTGCTCGATTTTTTCTAGGCGCTCTGAGTAGCCGTCCTTATCGACGAAGATTTTCGTCTCGGGCATGTCGAGATCGAGGCTGCCGTGGGCCATGCGATCGGCGCGGAGACGCGCGGCAATTTTCCAGAGTGCGCGAATCCAGGTCTGCAGGTCTTTCAGCTCCGTGTCGGTGAGATCGCGAAGGGCGCGGCCCGTGGAACCGGTCTGGTGTTTGGGTGGGAGGGGCAGTTCGCGGATTTTTTGTAGATCGTCGGTGAAGAGGAAAGCGTAGGCTTGTTTGTAGGTCAGGCGCTTGCGGGAGCGGATGATGGTGTTGGCGTAGCTGGCGGGCTTGGCTTTGCCGTTTTTGGCGAAGGTGAGAAATACGGCCTTGCAGAGGCGATCTTGCGCTTCGACGAGTGAGCAGAGGCCGTTGGAAAGTTTTTCCGGCAACATCGGAATGACGGTGCCGACCAAGTAAGTGGAGTTGCCGCGCGCTTGCGCCTCGCGATCGAGAGCGGTGTTGGGTCGGACATAGCTGGAAACGTCCGCGATGTGGATGCCGATGCGCGTGTCTCCTTCAGGGGTGATTTCGTAGGAGAGCGCGTCGTCAAAATCTTTGGCATCGTCTGGGTCGATCGTAAAGACCGGTAGCTCGCGGTAATCAATTCGGCCGGCGGCATCTTTGGCGGGGACGCGGTCGGGCAGGGCAGTAGCTTCGCGCTCGACGTCGGCGGGGAAACTGGTGGCGAGATTGAATTTTTCGTAAATGCCGAGGAGCTCTGCTCGGGGTTCGTGGGTGCGACCGAGGCGCGTGGTGATCGTACCGGTGAGTTGTTTGCGCCGATCGGTCCAGTCGTCGAGTTTTACGACAACTTTGTCGCCAACGGATACTTCGACCGCGGAGGGCTGGACTAGGATAGATTGGATGAAACGAGGATCGTCGGGGGTGACGATGAGCGAGCGGCCGGAGCGGATGAGGTTGCCAACAACCGAGATTTTATCGCGCGTGATGATGCGAGTGACGCGGCCGACGGTTTCGCCGGGGCGACGGCCGGTGGCACCGGGATACGCGCGAACGGCGACGGTATCACCGGGAAGCGCGACGCCCGTGTCGTCGGGTGAAATTTGCATCGCCGGCGTGTCGGGGCCGCTGGGTGCATTGGCGAGAACCACAAAGGCGGAGCCGCCGGCACGAAACTGGATGCGGCCGTACAGTTCGCGTGGATCGATGACGGGGCCGGAGGAGGGTTTGCTTTGGGGGCGCGTGACAGTCGTGGGTACCGCGTTAAATTTAGTTTTTCCCTTCGCTGTGCGAGGCGCGGATGCGCTTGGCTTGGCGGTGAAGATTTCGGTGGGCGCAATCGGGCTAAAGCCCCCTCGTGGCGTCGGCTGGAAAATGGGGCGGGCTTCGACTTTTTGATTTTGAACGTGCGCTTTGAATCGCTCTTTCAAATCGGGTTTGAGCTTTCCGGCTGGGCGAGAATTGAGTTCGACGCGACCGCCTTCACCGAGGCAGACCTCCCGAGTTTTTACCAGCTGGCGAATTTCGCTAGCGAGCGCGGCGCTGTGCTTCTTATTGAGACCGAGCAATCGGCCTAAGATAAAATTATTAGCAGGGCGGTAATCGGGTTCACTAAGTTTAGCGAGGAGGCGGTCGCGGAGGGTCATGTTAAGAGTGGTTGGCGCTGAGCGCGTTCCAAGTTTTCTGATTGGCGTAGGAAACCCACCTGTGTAGGTTCGGGCGATGAAAATCGTCCACGCAGCCAGCGAGCTGTTTCCCTACATCAAGACCGGCGGATTGGCCGACGCGGTCGGAGCGTTGACGGGGGCGTTAGCCGATAAGGGCCATGAGGTATCCGTATTCTTGCCGGGTTATCGCGTCGCGCGTGAACATGGGGATGCAAGTCGGGCCGAATTGAAATTGCGGCTCAAAATCGAGATGGGCGACCAATTCATGTCCGGCGAGGCGTGGGCGTTTTCTCCACGAAAAAACCTCACGGTGTATCTGATTTGTCGTGACGAATTTTACGATCGTCGCGCGCCTTATGGCAACGGCGAACGCGATTTCGAGGACAATGCTGAACGTTTTATTTTTTTCTGCAAAGCCGTCGTGGAGACGATGCGTTTGGCTGATTTGCAGGCTGATATTGTGCACGCGCATGATTGGCAGGCGGGTTTGATTCCGCTGCTCTTGCGCGATTCGGAGCGGCGGCATGGTGCAACCCTCGCGTTGAAGACCATGTTCACGATTCATAACATCGCCTATCAAGGGCTCTTCCCCGCGGCGTCGTTTGCGCGCACGAATCTTCCTGAAGAGTTAAATAATATCGATGGCATCGAATACTACGCGCAGATCAGCCTACTCAAAGGTGGAATACTTTTCGCCGATCGGGTGACGACGGTCAGTCCGCGCTACGCGCAAGAAATACAGACGCCGGAATTTGGCTGTGGTCTCGACGGGGTGATCCAAACGCGGGTGGATGATCTTTCTGGACTCATTAATGGCGTGGATGACGCCGTCTGGAATCCTGCCACCGATAAACTTTTGCCCGCGCGTTACTCGGCGAATGATCTGAAGGGTAAAACGCTGTGTCGGGCGGCCCTCTTAAAAGCGGCTGGGTTTGATCCGATGTTTAAAGGCGCGATCTACGGCATGGTTTGCCGACTGGCGGAGCAAAAAGGCATTGATCTGCTGCTCGCCAACCAGGCGTTTTTTCTCGAACGCGAAGTGAAGCTTATCGTGCTCGGATCGGGCGATAAGCGCATGGAAAACGAACTGCGCGCTCTCGCGGCTCAAGCTCCCGAAAAAGTATTTTTAAGCGCACGCCTCGACGAAGCCATGAGTCACCTGATCGAGGCCGGCAGCGATTTTTTTGTGATGCCCTCGCTCTTTGAGCCCTGCGGTCTGAACCAAATGTACTCCCAAGTCTACGGCACGGTACCGATTGTGAGTCGGGTCGGAGGTCTGGTGGATACGGTGACAGATGCCGATGCAGCGCCAAATGTCGGCACGGGCTTGATGGCGGAACCCAGCGTGGCCGGCTTGTTGGATGCGCTACGCCGGGCGCAACGCCTCTACGGCGATGCGCCGCGTTACGCGGCGGTGCAACAACGCGGGATGGCTAAAGATTTTAGCTGGAAAGTCGCAGCGTCGGCTTACGAGAAATTGTATCTTGAAGCTCTGTGAGGCGGTGCGGCGCTTCTAGAAAATGCGCTTGGGGCGGCTCGGTATGACGTAAGTTTTTTGCTACGCTCGTGATGCTGGACTTGCAAACGGGCGTAGCTGGCACTTCTTCGGCGAGGATGTCTGTCACGCCCACCTTGGTCTGGTTTCGTCAGGATCTGCGCCTGCAGGATAATCCGGCCTTGGCCGCGGCCATCTCGCGTGGCGGAGCGATCATTCCGGTTTATATTTTTGATGAAGCCGCTGAGGATAAATGGACTCTGGGCGGCGCTTCGCGCTGGTGGTTGCATCATGCGCTCGATTCCTTGGCGGCCAGCCTGCGTGAGCGTGGTTCTCGACTCGTTATAGCGCACGGGGCATCGGCCAAAACACTCCGCGCCCTCATCGCCCAAACGGGAGCGGAAGCGGTATTTTGGAATCGGCGTTACGAACCGGCCATCATCGCCCGCGACGCGGTGATCAAGACCGATCTTACGGCGGCGGGCATCGATGCGAAGAGTTTTAATGCGTCGCTCTTGTTTGAACCCCATACGATTCAAAATAAACAAGGTCGGCCTTTTCAGGTGTTCACGCCATTTTGGAAACACTGCCTCGCTTTGCCGATTCCAGCGGTAACGAAAATAAATTCGGCTCCATTGTTAGCTCCCTCGACATGGCCGAATTCAGCGACGTTGGACGAACTAAAATTGTTGCCCAAGATAGGTTGGGCTGCCGGTTTCGGTGCGGTCTGGCAACCTGGGGAAGCGGGCGCAGCGGCCCGACTCAAACAGTTCGTTTCGCGCGCGATGGATGATTACTCGGATCGACGCAATTTGCCGGATCATGACGGCACCTCGCTGCTTTCGCCGTGGTTGCATTTCGGCGAGTTGAGCCCGCGGCAAGTGTGGGCAGCGGTCGAGGCGCGTTCCAAGGATTCCGGCGTGTTTCCACCCAGCAACGGCGCTCGGGTGTTTTTGAGTGAGATCGGCTGGCGCGAATTTGCGTATCACCTGTTGTTTCATTTTTCGCACACGCCGGAGCGACCCTTGCGCGCGGAATTTGAGAAATTTGGCTGGGCCGAAGATGTCGGCGGCAAGAAATTGCGTGCCTGGCAACGAGGTTTGACGGGTTATCCCATCGTCGACGCGGGCATGCGCCAGCTGTGGCATACCGGTTGGATGCACAATCGCGTACGCATGGTGGTGGCTTCCTTTTTAGTAAAACACCTACGTTTGAATTGGACGCACGGGGCGGCTTGGTTTTGGGATACACTCGTCGACGCCGATCTGGCCAGTAACACGCTAGGTTGGCAATGGAGCGCGGGCTGCGGGGCGGATGCGGCGCCGTATTTCCGGGTCTTCGCTCCGGTGTTACAGGGGATGAAATTCGATAGCGCGGGTGACTATGTTCGGCGCTGGGTGCCGGAATTAAAAAAAATGCCGGCCGAATTTATCCACGCGCCTTGGGAGGCACCAGCGGCCGTGCTGGCTCGTGCCGGCGTCGAGTTAGGAAAAAATTATCCCGGACCGATTGTGAATCACGCGGCGGCGCGGGCGGCGGCTTTGGCGGAGTTCAAGCGACTGCGCGGTGGAGCGGCAAATACTTCGGAGCAACTTGATTTGGAGACAAAGGCATGAGCGCGGCGAAGCGCGTGCGTGCGCTCGTGATCGTGCTTGGGGATCAGTTGAATGCGGACGCGGCCGTCTTTGACGGTTTCGACGCAAAACGCGACGTGGTGTGGATGGCCGAGGTCGCGCACGAATCTGAACACGTGTGGACGAGTAAGCAGCGGATCGCGGTATTTTTGGCGGCGATGCGGCATTTTCGGGAGGCGCAGCGCGCGCTCGGTCGCACCGTGCATTACACCGAGTTGGAGGATGTTGAAAACACTCAGACGCTCGGGGGGGAATTGGTGCGAGCGGTGGCGGAACTGAAGCCTGAGCGCTTACTAATGATTCAAGCGGGCGAGTGGCGCCTGCAGGAAGCCGTGGAGGCGGTGGCTCAGGCTGAAGGCGTGGAACTGGAAGTGCGGGAGGATCGGCATTTTTTTTGTACGCGCGCTGATTTCGCCGCGCACGCGGAAGGCCGTAAGATGTTGCGGATGGAGTTTTTTTACCGGGAGGTGCGGAGAAAAAACAAGGTATTGCTCGACGCCACCGGTGAGCCAGAGGGCGGACAATGGAATTACGACCACGATAATCGCGGGAGTTTTTCCAAAGCCGGTCCGCGGGCAGAGAAATTACGCGCGCCACTGTTGATCCCGCCCGATGCGCTCACGCTTGAAGTGCTGGCGATGGTCGATCGACGTTTTGCGCAGCATCCGGGCGAGTTGAAAGAATTTGCGTGGCCGGTGACGCCCGAAGCCGCGCGGGCGACGCTTGCGGATTTTATTGCGCATCGGCTAGGTGATTTCGGGAAATTCCAAGACGCAATGTGGACGGATGAACCATGGCTCTTTCACTCGCGGATCTCGGCGGCGATGAATCTGAAATTGCTTAATCCGCGCGAGGCGGTGGCGGCAGCGGAGCGAGCTTATCGTGAAGGGCGCGTGGAGCTCGCGAGCGCCGAGGGTTTTATCCGGCAGATTCTCGGGTGGCGCGAATACGTACGGGGAATTTATTGGCATTTCATGCCGCGTTACGTGGATTTGAATGCGTTGGGTGCGCGAGAGAAGTTGCCCGCGTTTTACTGGACGGGCGCTTGTGAGATGAACTGTCTGCGCCAGAGCATCGCGCAGACGCTGCAACACGGTTACGCTCACCATATCCAGCGTTTGATGGTGACGGGACTTTATACCCTGCTGCTCGGGGTCGAGCCTAAGCGGGTGCATGAATGGTATCTAGCCGTTTTCGTCGATGCGGTGGAGTGGGTGGAGTTGCCTAACACGCTCGGGATGTCGCAGTACGGCGACGGCGGGATCATGGCTTCGAAGCCGTACGCGGCCACGGGTAAATATATTGATCGGATGAGCAATTATTGCGCGGGGTGTCGGTTTGATCCGGCGAAGTCGACCGGTGACGAGGCGTGTCCTTTTACGACGCTTTATTGGGATTTCCTGCTGCGCCACGAGACGTTGCTGGCAAAAAATCAGCGCATGGCGTTGCAGCTGAAAAATGTGGCGCGATTGAAACCGTCGGATCGGTTGGCTATTCAAGCGCGCGCGGATGAGATTCGGGCGAACGGAGGATCGCCCTTGGCGGTTGGACTCTTGGGGATTTAAGTTTAACCTTTCACCATGCCGAAAATGCGCAAAAAATCAGACCTGCCGTCTAAACCCTGCGTGGTCTGCGGTCGGCCTTTTGCGTGGCGTAAGAAGTGGGAGAAGGTTTGGGCTGAGGTGAGGTTTTGCTCCGATGCTTGTCGGATGCGGAAAGGACGGGTGCCCCATGGCTGATGCGATTTTTAGGCGCGTGGTGCGAATCGAGCGACCCGCGGCGGAGGTGTTTGCTTGGCACGAACGTTCGGGGGCATTTGGGCGGTTGTGTCCGCCTTGGGAGCGCGTGGAGGTGACGCGTCACGTGGGGGGCATTAAGGATGGCGCGCGTGTTTCGCTCCGCACGAAGGTAGGGCCGATTTGGGCGAAGTGGGAAATCTTGCACCGAGATTACATCGAGGGGCGACAATTTCGGGATGTGTTGCTCAGCGGCCCGTTTGCGCGCTGGGAACACTTGCATCGGATCGAACCGGTGGGGCCGAGTGCGTGCGAGTTGACGGACGAGATTCAGTATCGGCTCCCTCTGGGGATGCTTGGCCGGCTCGGCGGCGCTGGGTTTACGCGGCGGCAGCTGGAGCGGATGTTCACTTATCGACATGCCGTCACTAAGGCCGATCTGGAGCTCGGTTATTTGAGCCCGCGGAAGTGTATTTTGGTTTCAGGGGCTTCGGGTTTGGTTGGGCGCACGCTGGAGGCCTTTTTGCTCACGCAAGGTCACACGGTCCGGCGCTTGGTGCGCCGGCAGCCTCAGGCGGCCAATGAGTTTTCTTGGGATCCGACGCGCGAAAAAATCGATCGAGCTGCGCTTACAGGAGCGGACGCGGTGGTGCATCTCGGCGGCTCAAATGTAGCGGGTGGACGTTGGACGGCGACGCGCAAAGCAGAGATTTTGTCGAGTCGCGTAGATGGCGCGCGGACCTTGGCGGCGGGCATCGCGGCGCTGAATGCCAGCGAGCGCCCCGAAGTTTTTGTGAGCGCGGCTGCGGTTGGTTTTTATGGTGAACGCGGGGAGCAGCGACTCGATGAGCAGGCGGCGCTCGGTGCAGGATTTTTAGCGGATGTGTGTGCGGCGTGGGAAGGCGAGCTCGCTGCGATCGAGCAGATGGGCGTGCGTACCGTGGCCTTGCGAACGGGTGTGGTGCTATCGCCCGCAGGGGGAGCGCTCGCGAAAATGTTACCCGCTTTTCTTATGGGGGTAGGTGGGCGCTTGGGCCTTGGGCGCCAGTGGATGAGCTGGATCACGCCGGACGATTTGTGTGCAATGTACGAGCGTGCAGTCACCGATTCGACTTGGCGTGGCGCTTACAATGCCGTGGCGCCGGAGCCGGTGACGAACGCCGAGTTCACGTTGGTCTTGGCGAGAGTGTTGCGGCGGCCGGCGATTTTCCCCGTGCCAACCGTGGTGTTGCGGGCGGTGTTTGGCGAAATGGCGGATGAGACGCTCTTAGCAAGTACACGGGCGGTGCCGGCGCGATTGCAGGCGGCTAGGTTTAGCTGGCGGCAACCTGAGTTGGAGCGTGCCTTGCGTCATGTGCTCGGGCGCTAAAGAAAATTTTTGATCATGAACGACACAATCGCGGTGGTGGGCGGGGGAATTTCTGGGCTGCTTTTGGCGCGGACTTTGCGCGAGCGCGGGACCAAGGTAGTAGTCTTAGAAAAAAGCCGCGGTCTCGGTGGTCGCTTGGCGACGAAGCGCGTAGGTGAGGCGGTGTTTGACCAGGGCGCGCAATATTTTACGGCGAAGACTGATCGTTTTGCGGCTTTGGTCGAAGCGTGGCGAGGCTTTGGGGTCGCGGGCGCTTGGCCAGGGGCCTCGGCGCACCGTTGGATCGGCAAGCCGAGTATGAATGCGCTCGGGAAATTTTTAGCCGAAGGGCTCGAAGTGAAACGCGAAGCCAAGGTTTTGGGCGTGCGGCGCGTGGATAATATGTGGGAGGTTGAGATAGAAAATCAGGCGACCTTACGCGTGGTCCAACTCGCTTTGACCGCGCCCGTGCCACAGTCGCTCTCGTTGTTGAAGGCGGGCAACGTCGAACTTCCGGCGGGCGTGGCAAGTAGCTTGGCGGCCCTGCGCTATCATCCGTGTCTGGCGTTGTTGGTGACCTTGAGTGGTGCGAGCTTGGTTCCGGCTGAGGGTCTGGCGCTGATGGGTGGGCCGGTGCGCTGGATCGCGGATAACGTGAAAAAAGGCATTTCTCCGACTGGAGCAGCGGCGGTCACGGTGCATCTGAGTCCGGCTTTTGCGGCGGAGCATTACGCCAAGACGGAGCTGGAACTTTTCTCGATGATTGAGCCGGTGATCGCGGCCTGGTTGGGCGCGCCGGTGGTGAACGTGGCGTTGCACCGCTGGAAATTTAGCGAGCCGATCACGGTGTTTCCGGAGCCGTGTGTGTGGCTTGAAGAGTTGGGTTTAGGTTTTGCCGGCGATGCGTTTGGCGGGGCTCGCGTTGAAGGCGCGGCGCTTTCAGGTTGGGCTCTCGCGGATAAAATGAGGGCTTAATTTGGGCGCATGAATGAAATCGTTATTATCGGTGCGGGACTTGCGGGCCTGACCTGTGCGCGGCGTTTGCAAGCAGGGGGAGTGAGTTGCGTCGTGCTTGAGGCCGGAGATGCGGTCGGCGGTCGCGTACGCACGGACATCGTCGAGGGATTTCGGTTGGATCGAGGGTTTCAGGTTTTTCTCACGGCGTATCCAACGGCGCGGGCTTGGCTCGATTATGGGCAATTGCAGTTACGGCCTTTTGCGGCGGGTTCGCGAGTGCGTTGCGATGGGGTGATGCACGAAGTGAGTGATCCGTGGCGCGAGCCGAGAGCGTGGTGGGCGACGTTGCGCGCGCCGGTTGGCTCCCTGGCGGATAAAGTGCGAATTGCGACCCTGCGGCGGGCGGCGCGGCGCGGCACCTTGGCTGAGTTGTGGGCGCGACCGGAGACGACGGCGTTGGCCGCGCTGCGGGCGCATGGGTTTAGCGAACGGATGATTGAGCGATTTCTCCGGCCGTGGTTCGGCGGAATTTTCTTGGATCAGGAACTGGAGACATCGAGTCGGATGTTGGAATTTGTTTTTCGGATGTTTGCGGAGGGTCACGCGGCCTTGCCGGCAGCGGGCATGCAGGCGATCCCGGAGCAACTTGCGGCTGGATTATCAGCCGGTACGGTGAGGCTCGGGGCGCGGGTGAAGCGAGTGGAGACGGGTGCGATTTTTTTAGAAAGTGGTGAGCACTTCACGGCACGTCAGATCGTCGTCGCGACGGAAAACGCGGGGGCTGAGGCGTTGTTGCCCGAGGTCGCGGCGCCGCGTTGGCGGGCGACGACGACGATTTATTTTGCGGCGGGGCAAAGCCCGTTGAGCGCGCCGATGTTGGTGTTGAACGGCGAGGGGCGCGGTTACGTGAACAACCTCGTGGTCTTGAGTGAGGTGGCGCCGCGTTATGCGCCGGCGGGGCAGGCGTTGGTAGCGGTGTCGGTGTTGGGCGACCCTGCGCTGGTAGAGCGGGCGTTGGTAGAACGCGTACGCGAGGAACTTAGGGCGTGGTTTGGCGCTAAAGTGGCGGATTGGCGTTGGTTGCGGAGCTATCGCTTGCCGCGGGCGTTGCCGGCGCGGATGCCATTGGCACCCTTGGCACCCGTCGAGGTGCGGCCGGGGGTTTGGATTGCGGGCGATGGTCGGATCTCGGCATCGATTGAGGGTGCAATGAAGAGTGGTGAGGCGGTGGCCGAGGAGATTTTACGCGTAAGGTGAGCGCATCAGTTGAGTAGGGCTTTTTGGAAAAGAGTCTTTCCATCTGCCGGTTCTCGCGCTTTGTTGAAAGTGTATGGATAAAACCTTCGTCATCTGTAAGCCCGACTGCATGGATCAAAAGCATGTCGGAACTGTAGTGGAGCGTTTCGAGCGCGCTGGCTTCGAGATCATCGGGTGCAAAATGACCCGCTTGGATCCGACGGTGTTGCGCGAGCACTACGCTCATGTGGCTTCCAAGCCTTTTTACCCGGAGATCGAGACGTTCATGAGCTCGCGTCCCGTGATCATGCTCGCGCTCAAAGGGCCTGGCATCGTCGCTAAGGTGCGCGATCTGCTCGGTCCGACCGATTCTCGCAAAGCGGCCAAGGGCACCATCCGCGGTGACTTCGGCACCGAGATGATGAAGAACGTCTGCCACGCTTCTGACACGGATGAAAACGCCGCGATCGAGTTGGCCCGCTTTTTCAAAGCTTCCGAGCTTTTCGCTTAAAGCGATTTGAGCCCGAGTTCGAATTAACAAAAACCCCGGCCATTTTTTGGCCGGGGTTTTTTGTGAAGATCTTAAACGAGTAGTAAAGGGACTCGTCGTCGCAATTTTTATTGGGCCTGTTTAGCGACCTTGAATTCCGCCGGGCGTTGGCCGTGGGGCAGGGCGAGTAGATCGTAGTCTTGGAAGCCCGAGATTTTTACGGTGGCGAATTCGCCGACAGGAAGGTCCTTGGTCACGTAGACGCGGCCGTCGATATCGGGCGCATCAGCGTCGCCGCGGGCGATGCCTGGCTCTTCGACGAGCACGCGCAAGGTCTGGCCGACGTGGCTTTGGCTGACGCCGGCGGCGATTTCTTGCTGGAGCTTCATCAGGCGGTGCCAGCGGGCTTCCTTGGTTTTGGCTGGAATCTGGTTTTCCATCTTCGCGCCGCGGGTGCCTTCTTCTTGGGAGTAACGAAACACGCCAAGGCGTTCGAATTTCGTTTCACGGATAAAGGTTTCGAGTTCGGCGACGTCGGCTTCGGACTCGCCGGGGAAGCCGACGATAAACGTGGTGCGTACCGCGATGCCGGGAATACCAGCGCGGATACGTTTGATGAGATCACGGATGTAGTCGCCGCTGGTCTCGCGCTGCATGGCGCCGAGCATGGTGTCGCTGATGTGCTGGAGCGGGATATCGATGTAGCGGGCCACTTTGGGGCACTCTGCGATGGTGCGGATGAGTTCGTCGCTCCAATGCGCGGGGTGTGTGTAAAGCAGGCGAATCCAGAAATCACCTTCGATGGCGTTCAGTTCGCGCAGGAGCGTGGTGAGCGCGGTGCCGCGCGTCGAATCGACGGGTGTGCGCGGATTGGGGCGCTGTTCCCAAGTGTCCATGCCGAAGAAGGTGGTGTCTTGGGAAATGAGGTTGAGCTCTTTGACCCCTTCTTTGACGAGCTGGCGGGCCTCGGCGACGACGCTTTCGACGGTGCGGCTGCGGTGGCGGCCGCGGATCTGGGGGATGATGCAGAACGTGCACGGATGGTTGCAGCCCTCGGCGATTTTCACGTACGCGGTGTGCTTCGGCGTGAGGCGGAAGCGCGGGGTGTTGAAATCGGGAATGTAGGTCGAGCGCGCGGTGACAAAGTTTTCCGGGACTTGGCCGGCGGCGCGGTCTTTGGCGTAAAGACCTTCGATAATCGGAGCGACTTTGGTCACTTGGTCGAGGCCGATGAACGCATCGACCTCATCGTTGAGCGATGAGGAAAGGTCTTTGGAGAAACGCTGCGACATGCAGCCGGCGACGATGAGTTTTTGCTCTTTGCGGCGTTTTTTCATGCCGCGGTTCTGATGCACCTCAAGGATGTGGCCGATGGATTCTTCCTTGGAGGAGTCGATGAAGGAGCAGGTGTTGACGATGACCACATCCGCTAGCTCGGCTTCAGGGATGACGCTCATTCCGGCCTGATGGAGGTGGCCGATCATGATTTCGCTATCGACGAGATTTTTTGCGCAACCGAGGGAGATGAGGCTGACCTTGATCATGACTTAAGAGTAAGGGCTGACGTCTGGGCCGGGTGAATAAAAAACCGCGGCCTGGGCCGCGGTTTAAATGAAAAAGCCTGGGGAAGTGCGTTACTTCTTAGCCGGGGTCTTGGTGCGGGCCTTCTTGCGTTTGAGATAGGCGGAGCGGCGTTTGCGTTTGATGTACTTGTTGAGTTGTTGGCCCATGATTGGTGTGCGTTGAAAAGTTAAGATGTTTCACGGCGTTGAGGGTGAGTCAAGCACCGCGGTGGGCGGGGTAAACCGCAGGTGAGTTTAGGGGACTTCGTAAACTTCGAGCAGCGCTAGGCCCGCGCTGCCGTTTACCCCCGAGAGCTGGGCTGTATAGCTGCCAGGCGCCAAAGTTATCAATAATATGGCGTCGTTACTGTTGGCGTCTGTGATAGCGAAAGCGCCTACGCTATTGCCGACCGTGGTGAGTTGGGGGAGGCCTTCCCAGTTGTCGTTGCGAGCGATGACAGCTGAGCCTGAGAACAGCTCCAGTTTGGGGTTAGCCATGACCCCCGGCACGCCGAGTGCGGCTAGTCCTGGACCGATCGCGCGTATCAACATCGATTTGGCGGTGCTGCCGCCGATCACAAAGCCCGTGGTGAGGATGGCATCAGCACTCATTTGTTTGAGCACGGCTAGGTTGATGAGTCTCGGGGTGGAGGCGACAAAGTTGCCGGCCGAGGTGGCGTCGTAAATTTCCGCAATCACGCTACCGGTACCCCTGTTCGTGTCGCCTACTCGAATGGTGTATCCACCAAGTGCGGTGTCTGATTTGTAGACTGCGGCGTCCTTGCTGGTGGATTCGCCGTAGTTAAAGGCGCCAACCGTGGTGAAGGCTTTTTTTAAGTTATCGGATCCTGCCCAGTTGTCGTTACTCTCAATAACGGTGCTGCCAGATAGTAGTTCGAGGCGTGGATCGGGTAGCACATCGGCGAGGCCAAAAGCGCGTAGCGCAGGACCGGCAGCGCGGATGAGGAGAGGTTTGGTGCCGATGGTGTTTTCTCCGCCAAGCGTTACCCCGAGTGTAAAATAACTTTCGGCTGCACTTAAGTTGGTGAGAATGGACAGATTAATGAGTCGGCCGAAATCGTTGGTCGAAGAAATCGAGAGGATGGCGGGGTTGCTCGTGACACTGCCGATTGAATTCGTGGCCACACAGGTATAGGTGCCGGCTTGTGCGGCGGAGGCTTTCGTGAGGACAAGTGGGTTCTGGGTCGCGCCAGAAATCGCGGTGCCGTTGCGGTACCAGTTGAGGGTGGGTGTAGGGATGCCGCTAACGCTGGCGGTAAAGACTACCGTGCTGCCTGACGAAATAGTTTGGGAGGCAGGGGAGGAGATGAATTTCGGGGCTGCGGTCGTCCCATTGATAGTGAGTAGGGCTTCTTTGCTAGTGACGCTGCCGCCATTATTGCTGACCACGACAGAGTAGCGACCGGTGTCCGCGGGTTGCACATCCGCGATGGTTAAGGTGTCACTGGCCGTGGAGTTGCCATAATTCACTCCGTCTTTTTTCCACTGGTAAACGCGTGGAGTGCTGCCTTTGGCGCCAACGGTGAATACCACATTTCTGCCTGGTAAACTGGTCACGGAAACTGGATCGGATGAAATCGTGGGAGCTACGTAGGTGTCGGTGACGGTGAGCACCATCGAGCTGGTGACAGAGCCTCGGCTGTTGGTTACGGTCACACTCCAGGTTCCGGCGCTGGCTGCTGAAATGTTAGACAGAATAAAACTGGCGGTGCTCACTCCTTGGACGACGTTGTTGCGCCGCCATTGATATGAAAACGGTGCGCTGCCGCTCACACTCACACTGAACTCTACGCTGTCACCCTTGAGCGGGGTCTGATCGTAAAGAGGAATGAGTAAAGATGGGGCGACGGTGCCCGCGTTGGCCGCGTAAAGAAAGGCCGCGCCGGATTTGTCATCGTCGGTAAGCGTATCGATATCGCCCGCGGTGCTGTTCATGACCGCAGAGACGAATTGGCCGGCTTGGTCGGGATGACTCAGGCCGATAACATGGCCAAACTCATGGAGCGCGACGCGCGAGAATTCGGCGTTGACGCCGCTCGTGCCGCGAAGCGCCCCTGAGTAAGAATCCCATTTGTATTTGGTGTTAAACGTAACGTCGGCTTCGATAATGCGGGTGCCGATGCGAAAGGAACTGGTGACGGCTAGAGTGCTATCACCATAAGCTCGGCCAAAATTATCGGCCGAAAAAATCACTTCGTTGGCGAGATTGCCGCTCGCAGGAGTGGTGGTCTTATCGGTCGTCCAATAAAACGTGCTGCGCACGAGGTGTTGGTTCCACAGTGCGAGCATTTTGGCGGCGGCGGCATTCCAGGAGGCTTGGCCGTCACTGAGGGGCGCATCGGGGGCCAGCTGCAGGTTCATCACGATGGCTCCATCCGGCCAGACTGCACTGCCGCTGGTCGTAGTGAAGGCATTTAGGCAGGAGGTGGCAAGTAAGCCGCCGAACGCCAAACACCGGAAGATGTGAAGTAGCTTGTGCACAGGATCAGCGGGCGTTGATGGGGAATTGGCGTGCCTTCTCGGCGCGAATTTCGGCGATGAATGCGGCGGGGGTCATTGGGGTGCCGCCGAGGCGCCGTAAAGTATCAGACAACGTCCCTTGTGTGAGCGGATGGGAGACTTGGGCCACATTTGTGAGGTAGGCCCCGTTGTCGCGGGCGACCTGATCGGCGCCGGTGATAGGATCACGTAAGATTGTGTAGCGACCGTGCGCCATGCCCACCAGGGGACATATTTGCCGGCCGTTGTTTTGCACGAAAAGTATGTCGTTTTGCCCGAGCGTAAAACGCGGCATGCCATCAACCACCATCGTCAGTTCCCCTACGGTACCGCCCAAAAACTCCAAAGTCACTGTCGTGGGGTTGGTGCCGATGATTTGTTCTCTCACGGCGACGGTGACTCGGGTGAAAATGGCCCGACTATTACCTTGGGTTACGAGCTCGCTGTTAATTGCGGTAACTTCTCCCCATAAGACCGATTCGGATTGCGCTACAAGTTCGGTAAACGTGGGCGGGATTACGGTCGTGGCCACCGCGCATGGGATCAGCAAAAGACTCAGAATTAACACGAGATGACGCACATTTATATAGAATGCTTTCATGGCTGAGGATGAGCTAATTTGTGTCAGGCTCTATTTAGTTTAGTTTTTTTAGCCTTCGGCCGACGACACTTAACTGTATCTTTATTAATTAAATCTACACGAAAGCTCATTCCCTCAGTCAATATGCAATGAGCTATATTTTCGTAACGGTTTCCTTACCTTACGAAATTTTCAAGAGGATCGGTTGGTATTAAGCTATGCTTCAAACCTGCTCGGGCGGTAACTCGAGTAGTTTGATCTCGGGGTTTTTCTCCACGAAATAGCGCATCGTCCAGTCGTTGGGAAAAAGGGCGATCGGGTTGTCGAATTTGTCGGTGCCGAAGCTCACGCCGGTGGCAATGATCAGGCGGGAGTAATCAAAATTCTTGGCGGTGGCGTCGTCGGGAAGTTTGAGCCAACGCAGGACGGTCCACGGCGTCGGGGTGAGACGAGATTCGGCGTTATATTCGGATTGGAGGCGCCATTGTACGACTTCGAATTGGAGCGGGCCGACGGCGGCGAGCAGCGTGGCGCCGGGGGGCGCGTTTTTGGCGGTGAAGGATTGGACGACGCCTTCTTGGAGGAGTTGCTCGAGGCCGGAGCGATATTTCTTCGCGTCGCCGGTATTGGGATTCGAAATGTAGGTGAAGACTTCCGAGGGGAAACGCGGGATTTCGTCGTAGTAGATATTGCGGTCCGTCGTAAGGGTGTCGCCGATACCGAACTCGCTGTGACCCACGAGGCCGATGACGTCGCCGGGCCAGGCCTCATCGACGGTTTCGCGTTCGCGGCCGAAGAGTTTGTGCGAGGAGGAAAGGCGGACGGATTTGCCGGTGCGTTGGTGGGTGACGACCATGTCGCGATCAAACTTGCCAGAGCACACGCGCAGAAACGCGATGCGGTCGCGGTGTTTCGCATCCATGTTCGCTTGAATCTTGAAGATAAAGCCGGAAAATTTTGCGTCGGTGACGGGTACTTCGCGAGTGGCCGTGGGCTGGGGAAGGCCTGGAACGGTGACCGTGACGGATTTGCGGGGCGCGGGCGGGACGGAGTCTTTGAGAAAACCGTCGAGGAGGAGCTGGATGCCGAAATTATTTACGGCGCTGCCGAAATAGACGGGCGTTTGTTGGCCGGCTTGGACGGCGGCAAGGTCGAAGGGATGGCCGGCGCCGTCGAGCATCTCGAGCTGGTCTTTGACGTCGCGATAGGTGTCGTCGTCCATCTTGGCGCGGACGATGGGATCATCGAGATCCGTGACGCTCACGGGCGCTTGGAATTTGCCGCCAGGGACGCGCTCGAAGAGATGGACTTCGCGCGTGCGGCGATCAAAGACGCCGCGGAATTGGGGGCCGTTGCCGAGGGGCCAGATGACGGGGCACGATTTGAGGCCGAGGACGTTTTCCAATTCGTCCAACAAGTCGATCGGGCTGCGCGTGGGCCGATCGCACTTGTTCATGAAGGTGAAAATCGGGACACCGCGACGACGGCAGACTTCGAAGAGCTTACGGGTCTGGGTTTCCACGCCTTTGGCGGCGTCGATGACCATGAGGGCCGCGTCGACGGCGGTGAGGACCCGGTAAGTGTCTTCGGAGAAATCTTTGTGACCGGGTGTGTCGAGGAGGTTCACTGCGCAGCCGGCGTAATCGAATTGGAGGACGGTGGAGCTGATCGAGATACCGCGTTGTTTCTCTAGTTCCATCCAGTCGGAGGCGGTGGCGCGTTGGTTTTTGCGGTCTTTGACGGCGCCGGCGAGATGGATGGCGTTGCCGTAGAGCAGGAATTTTTCCGTGAGCGTGGTTTTGCCCGCATCGGGATGCGAGATGATCGCGAAGGTGCGGCGGCGGGCGATTTCCTGTACGGGCGTCATGGCTAAAGGAAGAGGGAATCGTACGCTGGGCGTAGGGGGAAGACGAAAGTGCGACCGGGGCTTGGCGAGGGCTCGATTGTGGAGCGCAGTCGCGGGCGATGAATCAGCGGCGCACGGCGACGCCGCGATCGTGGAGATAGGTTTTTACCTGCGGGATGGTGAGGGTGCCGAAATGAAAGAGGCTGGCCGCGAGCACGGCGCTGGCGCGGCCTGCGGCGAGGACGTCGGAAAAATGGGAAAGTTGGCCGGCGCCACCACTGGCGATCACGGGCACGGAGACGGCGTCGCTGACGGCGCGCGTGAGGGCGCAGTCGTAACCGGCTTGGGTGCCGTCGGCGTCCATGCTGGTGAGTAGGATTTCGCCGGCGCCTAGCTCGGTCGCGCGGCGGGCCCAGGCGACGGCGTCGAGCTCGGTGGGGTTGCGGCCGCCGTGGGTGTAGACGCGCCAGGATTTCCCGTCGGGTTCGCGTTTGGCGTCGATGGCGAGGACGATGCATTGGGCGCCGAAGCGATCGGAGGCGCGGCGGATGAGTTCGGGGTCCTTGATGGCGGCGGTGTTGAGCGAGACTTTATCGGCGCCGGATTTGAGCATGGCTTCGATGTCGGCCACGGTGCGGAGACCACCGCCGACGGTGAGAGGCATGAAGCATTGCTCGGCGGTGGCGGCGACCACGTCGTGCATGATGCTGCGGCCGTCGCTGGAGGCGGTGATATCGAGGAACACGAGTTCGTCGGCGCCTTGGGCATCGTAGGCTTTGGCGGATTCAACGGGGTCGCCAGCGTCGCGGAGCTCTTGGAATTTCACGCCTTTGACGACGCGGCCGGCATTGACGTCGAGGCAGGGGATGATGCGGCGGGAGAGCATGGTGGTGGCGTGATCCGAAAGTGAGCGGAGGGCGGGAGCGGAGCAAAAAGAAAGACGCACGTTACGGTGCGTCTTTCGCTCGGGCGAGCCGACTGCGAGGGATTTAGACGTGCGCGATGTCGGGATCGAAGTTGACGGCGAGGCGATAGACGTTGCCGGGACGCATGACGAGTGGGTGATCGCGCACGAGGTGTTGCAGGAAATGAATCTTGCCGTAGTTGGTGCGGTAGGTCGGATCGGCGCTGACGACTTCGGTCTCTTGCCAGACGGCTTGGAAATCGTCTTTGGCCACGGTGCAGCGGTGGCCTTGTTGCCCGAGGGCGAGGGCGCCGACGACGTGGTACTTCGAGTGGGGCGCCGCGATGGCGAGCGTGTAGCGGAATTTATCCAGCGTGACCTGCTGCTTAACGGTGTAGGCGAATTCGCAGCTGATCTTGGTACCGGTGAAGGTCCACTGGACTTTCACGCTGCCGAGATTTTTGACGAATTCCTCGTTGGTGTTAATCAGATCCGGCTGGTCGTAGCGGAAGTAAAAGGCGTTTTTGAGGCCGAGGCCGGTGACGCAATTCTTGCCGTAGAAGGCAGGAATGGTGACGTCTTTGCCGAAGGTGAGTTCGGGCACCATAATGGGTGCGTAGACGTTGTTGGGCCAATCGAAGACGCCGGGGCAATGAGGGAACGGCAGCGTGTCGGCAGAGAGGTGACCGCCGGAGCTCACGAGCGGGATTTGCATCTGGATGCCGCTTTCGACATCCCGATAAAGGAAGAGGCCCTGTTCTTTGCGGTTACTCTTGTCGAAAATGACGTAGCGGCCGCTGGTGCGCGCGGGTTCAACCTTAGGGCCACCGGCAGGCATCTGGATGGTCTTGGCAAGACGCGACCATTGGCAGAGATAACGAGCGGCGTCGAAGTTAGCCATGCGCGTGGTGTGCGCGTCGTAGGCGGTGCGTTCGGCGTCGCGCAGGTCGAGGAAGCCGTGATCTTGATCCAGATAGGTCTGGTAGAAGAACATGAACAAACGACGCAGGATGTCGTAGTATTTAACCTTCTGGTCGTCGGCGATCCAGCCGTCGCGGAGGCCTTGAAGGATGAGGCTGATGCAGTGCATCTGGCCGTAGGCACCGGCGGCGCGGCCGAAGGCCCAGCCGAGCCCGTCGTTGCGGACGAGGTCGGGCATCATTTTGATGTATTTCTCGGCGTAGGTGCGCAGGGTGGGGAGCTTGCGGTCGCGCACGCCGCTGTTGGCGTGGAGTTGGAGCGAGGAGCGGATGAAGACGAAGCTCATCACGCCGTAAAGATTGAAGTTGCCGCCGAGGCCGGTGGGGGTGGCGTCGTCGAAGAAGCCAGCGGTGCTGGTGGCGGTCATGCGCTCGACCATGCGCTCGATTAGGCGCGAGGTTTCGTCTTTTTTGGAAAGACCGAGGGAGAAACGGGCGACGGCTTTGGCGACGTTGAAGGCCTGCCAATGGTTGTCGTAGTCGGAGCGGTGGAGCAGGGCCTTGTCGATGCGTTCGCGGGTCTCGTCGACGAGGCGTTCCCAGACGGGATTGCGCTCTTTAGAGGGGCCGAAGCAGAGCAGCCCGAGGGCGGCGTAGGCTAGGCCGTTTTCAGCCGGGGGTTCGGTGAACATCTGCGCGGTGATGCAGCGCGCGGCGAGGTCGACGATGTCATAGCCTTTTAAAGTAGTCTCGCCGGTCGCGCGGTAATATTCGCCGAGGGCGAGTGCGACGTGGCCGGGTTCATCGGCGCGTGAGAGCTCGCCGTTGGCGGGCAGAATGGTGCCGTCAGGCTGAATGGAATCGAGGTTGTGGCCCAACATTGAGCGGGCCATATCGAGACATTGCTCGGAGAAACTATGCATGCGGTGGTTTTTGCGGACTTACTTGGTGACGAAAGGTTGAAGATGCCGAGCCGAGCGAGTGCGCGGCAAGTGCTAAGTTCGTGGGCTGGCTTTAGCGGGCGAGAAGTTTGAGAAACTCGACGTTGGTTTTGGTCTTCGAGAGTCGAGCTATCATGGTATCGGTGGCCTCCTCGATTTTCTGGGCGACGAGAGCGCGGCGGAAGAAATGGATGCCCTCAAGGGTCTTAGCATCGATGAGAAGTTCTTCTTTGCGGGTGCCCGAGGAGGCAATGTTGATGGCGGGCCATAGGCGCATCTCGGCGGCCTTGCGGTCGAGGACGAGCTCCATGTTGCCGGTGCCTTTGAATTCTTGAAAAATAACGTCATCCATGCGGCTGCCGGTCTCCACGAGCACGGAGGCGATGATGGTGAGCGAGCCGGCTTCTTCGGTGTTGCGGGCGGAGGCGAAGAGTTGGCGAGGTTTCTCGAGGGCGCGGACGTCGAGCCCCCCAGAGCCGGTGCGGCCGGAGTTGCGGGCGGTGTTGTGCGCGCGGGAGAGGCGGGTGATGGAGTCGACGAAGAGCACGACGTGGCGGCCGGTCTCGACGAGGCGACGGGCGCGTTCGATGCAGAGGTCGGCGATGCGGATGTGATTCTCGATTTGCTCGTCGTTGGACGAGGCCCAGATTTCGGCGGGGACGCTCCGTTTGAAGTCGGTGACTTCTTCAGGGCGTTCATCGACGAGGAGGATCATGACGAGACACTCGGGGTTGTTTTCGAGGACGCCGAGCGCCATGTCGCGCAAAAGGGTGGTCTTGCCGGTGCGGGGTGGGGCGACGATGAGGCCGCGGGTGCCTTTGCCGATGGGGCAGAAGAGATCCACGGCGCGCGTGGTGAGACGCCCGTCTTTGAGCTCCATCTTGAGTTGTTTGTCGGGCGAGACGGTGGTGAGCGCGGTGAATTCCCATTTCGAGCGACGTTCTTCGAGGGGGATGCCGTCGACGGTCTCGATGAATTTCATCTTCGGATTTGGGAAACGACCTTCCGCCGGATACGCGGAGCCGCCGATCATCATGCCAGGCTTTAGCTTGAAGCGGCGGATGAGCTCTTTGGGGACAAAGGTGTCGCTCGGGCGGCGTTTGCCGTTCTTGGTCATGTCGAGCAATTGGCCGTTGCCGCCGTGGGTGATATCAATGTCGAGCACGCCTTCGACTTGGATCGTGCGATCAAAGTAGGGCACTGGCGCAGGTGCGGCCGTCGCTACGGGAGCGGGGGGCGTTGCGCTGGGTGCGCCGTTGGCCTGAGCGGTGACCGGCGCAGGTTGCGCGGCGACGGGAGCGGGTGCAGCCGTGGGCACGAAGATCGCAGGAGCCGGAGCGGGCGCTGCGACGGGCGGTACAGCCACGATCTCAGGAGCCGCGGCGGCAGGTTTGGGCTTGGCGACGGCGGGTGCGGTCACTTCGGCGGGCGTGATGGGCTCCGCAGGCGCAGCTACTTTGGCGCGGGAGGACGTCTTTTTTCTTTGCATAACAGATTCTTAGTGGGAATTCGCGCCGGATGCTTGACGCTTAAAACTCTGGGCTGAATAAAGAGCGCGCTTTTTGTTAGCAGCACATCCTTAAACCCTAAAATCGAACACTATCGTGAGCGACCAGACGATTACCTCAGTTTCCCGGGAACACCGGTCATTCAGGCCCTCGGCCGAGTTCAAAGCCCAAGCAAATCTTGGGAGCGATGCTGCCTATAAGAGGCTGTACGCGGAGTCTGTCAACTCCCCAGAAAAATTCTGGGGCCGGCAGGCCACCGAACAACTCGTCTGGCGTAAACCTTTCAAAAAAGTCCTCGATTGGAAGCCCCCGCACGCGAAGTGGTTCGTTGGCGGCAAACTCAACGTTTCCGAAAACTGTCTCGATCGCCACCTCGGCACCGCCCGCGAGAACAAGGCTGCGCTGATTTTCGAAGGTGAACCCGGCGATGTCCGCACGATCACTTATAAACAGCTGCATTTCCACGTGTGCCGCCTCGCGCATATTTTTGAAAACATGGGCGTGGGCGCCGGTGATCGCGTCGCGCTCTACTTGCCGATGATCCCCGAGGCCGTGGTCGCGATGCTGGCCTGCGCCCGCGTCGGCGCCATCCACACCGTGATTTTCGGCGGCTTCAGCGCCGAGGCCATCAAAGACCGCATCAACGACTGCAAAGCCAAACTCGTCATCACCGCCGATGGGGGCTGGCGTCGCGGCAAAGTCATCGAGCTCAAAGCCAGCGTCGACAAAGCCGTCGAGGGCACGCCCACGGTCCAGAGCGTGATCGTCGTCAAACGTTGCGGCAATCCCGTCACCATGAAAGAGGGCCGCGACATCTGGTGGAAAGACGCTTGGGACGGCGCGCCCAATGAACACAAAGCCAAAGCCTTCGACTCCGAGCACCCACTTTTTATTCTCTACACGAGTGGTTCGACCGGCAAACCCAAAGGCGTTCTCCACACGAGCGCGGGCTACTTGCTCGGCGCCAAACTCACCTCCCACTACGTTTTCGATCTCAAAGAAACGGACCGCTATTTCTGTTCTGCCGACATCGGCTGGATCACCGGTCACAGTTACGTCGTTTACGGCCTGCTCGCCAATGGCTCCACCGTCTTCCTTTACGAGGGCGCGCCCAACCAGCCCGAGCCCGATCGTTTCTGGCAGATGATCGACCGCCACGGTATTACCATCCTCTACACCGCCCCGACGGCCATCCGCTCCTTCATGCGCTGGGGTGATAACTATGTGCTCCGTCACCGCCTCGATTCTCTTCGCCTCCTCGGCTCCGTCGGCGAGCCGATCAACCCCGAGGCCTGGATGTGGTATCACAAGATGATCGGTAAAAAACGCTGTCCGATCGTCGACACCTGGTGGCAGACCGAAACTGGATCCATCATGATCTCGCCCATGCCCGGCGTCACCGCCTGCACGCCCGGCTCAGCCACCAAACCGTTCTTCGGCATTTCCGCTAAAGTCGTCGACGACCAAGGCAAAGAAGTCCCGCGCAACACCGGCGGTAAACTCGCCATCATGAAACCTTGGCCCTCGATGCTCCGCACCCTTTGGGGCGACGACGAGCGCTACAAGAAAGCTTATTGGAGTGAATTCGCCGGCCAGCCCGGCGTGTATTTCACCGGTGACGGCGCTCGTCAGGATAAAGACGGTAACTTCTGGATCGTCGGTCGCATCGACGATGTGCTCAATGTTTCCGGTCACCGCATCGGCACCGCCGAGATCGAGAGCGCACTCGTCTCGCATCCCGCCGTCGCCGAAGCCGCCGCCGTCGGTCGCCCCGACGAACTCAAGGGCCAGGCCCTCGTCGTATTCGTGACGCTTAAATCCGGCCAGAATGCCACTGAAGAACTCAAAGAAGCTCTTCGCAGCCACGTCGGTCGCGAGATCGGTTCACTCGCCAAACCCGATTCGATCCGCTTCGCTGCGAGCCTGCCCAAGACCCGCAGTGGAAAAATCATGCGCCGCATTCTTAAGGAAATCGCCGCCGGCGGCCAAGTGAAGGGCGACACCACCACGCTGGAAGACTTCAGCGTCGTAGCCGCGCTCCAAGCCGAAGATTGAGGTGTTTTTTAGCTAAACCCCCCACGTGCCAAAACGGCCGACATCCTCTCGATGTCGGCCGTTTTTTTGAAAATGAAACGCCACACCACTTTCCGTTTGCGAGCCGCCGTCCGCGCGCTCTTTCTGGATTCACCCATGAAGTCCGCCCGCCGAGCGCCCCACCGCTCGCCCGCATTTTCCCTGATCGAGCTCCTCACCGTCATCGCGGTCGTTGGGATCCTTTTTGGTATTACGCTCGGCCTCGTGCGCGGTTCGAAACAGCGGGCGTCGCTCGCCCGGGCAAAGGCTGAACTCTCGGCTCTCTCGCTGGCGCTCGAGGCCTTCAAGCGTCACTACGGCGACTATCCCCAGACTGGAGCCTTGGGCCAAGCCACCGCTGTCATCGCGGGTGACATCGGAGCTACCCAAGCTCAGTCGGCTCTTTTTAACGCTTTGACCGGAGTTTTCTCTCCGCGCCAATTCACGGCCGCCACCCGACTTAACGGCCCGATCTTCGTCGATCTGCAGAAATTCGCCCTCGAACCGACGGTCAACTATCGGAACAACGTCAACCTCATCGCCCAACCCACCGGTTCGCCGCCGTTGAAGCCCGTCATCGTGACCTCGTTTCTCGATCCGTGGGGGAATCGTTATCTCTACTACTATAAATTGCCGCTTCCGCCCGGGCTCCCGAGCCTTTGGCGGGCACCGACGTATGTGTTGTATTCGGCCGGCCCTGACGGAAGGCTCGGCTCTGGCAGCACCGGAGCCGGCACTACGGATAGTGGATTTGCTCCTCTAACTGGACTTTATTCCGGCACCGCCCAATCGACCGGCTTCAATGCGGATAACCTCTATGCCGACAAACTTCCATGAACCGACTTGATCTCTGTAGTTTGCAGTCAAATCGCCGCGTGCCAAGGCACCGCGCCTTTACCTTGATCGAGCTGCTGACCGTGGTGGCGATTATCGGCATTCTTGCCGCGATCATCATTCCGACCGCCGGTGGTGCGCGTAAGTCCGCCAACAAGGCCAAGGTCCGCGCCCAGTTCGGCGCCTGGACTTCCGCCTTCGAAGCGTTCCGGCAGGAATATGGCGCCTACCCGCAGCTCTCCGCCACCGGTGCGCAGAAGCTCGTTAATCCGCTCGGCACTTCCACCAACGCCCAGCAGGTCCACTTGTTCCACGACATTCTCACCGGCCGCCGCCGTGATCCCTCCGCCGTTTGGCCGACCACGACAGCAGGCACTCCGCCGCCGCCCCAGGTCCAAAACAGCCGCCGCATCCAATTCGTGAACTTCGTCGATAACGACTTTGTTTCCCAAACCGATGTGACCGCCGGTCGGGCCGCAGCCAATCAGCTCAACTTCGTCCGCGACGCGTTCTACAACACCTCCATCGCCTGCGTTACCGACAGCAATCTCAACAGCGTCATCAACGGCAGCGACACCGCGGGAGGCTTTCCGCCGGTGACCGTTGCCGGCAGCACCACGGTGATCCGCGTCAGCGCCGCGACCTTACCAACAGGCACCACCGGCGGAGTGCACGCGGGCGTCATCTTTTACTCCGCGCCCCCCGGCTCGACGACCGAGGCCGACCTCATCCTCAGTTGGAAATGAGGCTTCGTCCGCCAGCTTTTACTTTGGCCCACCGCGCGTCCTTTGCGGCGCGCATTCGGGCGTTTACCCTCCTCGAGCTCTTGATCGTCGTCGGACTCATCGGCGTGCTCGTCGGTGGCGTCAGTCTAGCTCTCGGCGACAGTAGCGGGCGCTCGCTCGCCACCGCGCAGCAGCAGCTCGCTTCGCTGGTCGGGCAGGCGCGGGCCAACGCCGCGATCGGGCAAACCGAGACGCGCCTGCTTTTTTACGGCAATCCGCCGCCCGTGGGCGACGCCACCCGCTTCCTGCGGCAAGTTCAGCTCGTGCGCGCCGTCACCCCCGGCTCCGCCACGACGACGTGGGAACCCATCGGCCCGGCACTGACGTTGCCCCGGGGAATTTATTTGGTTCCGCCAACGACGGCGGGATTTATCGCGGCGGGCGTCGTCTGGCCGACCAACCCCGTCCCGCGCTCGACGCTGAATACACGGATCAACTACACCTTGGTTTCCGGCAACGCCCCGCTGATTCCGATTTTTGGTTCATCGTATTGGATCGAATTTTTGCCCAATGGTTCGCTGCGCTCGGATGCCGCGCTTCTTGCCGGCCAGCCCTACCCCAAACTAGCTATCGCTACGGCCGCGCTCTCGGCGACGAATTCACCACTTTTTAATAATCCCGGCGCGGTGCGTGGACTCATCATCCGCCCGGCTACCGGGGCCGTGACCTACGTCAACGAAGCCGCCAGTTTCTGACCCCCGTGTCCGTCTTTTCACGCTCAGCTCTAAATGCTCAACCGCCACGCCGTCTCCGGCCAGGCTCGGCTTTCAGTTTGCTCGAAGTCGTGGTGGCCGTCGGTGTTTTTGCGATCGGCATCGTGGCGATTCTCGCCCTCTTCGCGCCGGCCGCCAAATCCGTTTCCGCCAACGCCGAAGCTGAAGCCGCCGCCGCGGTGGCCCAAGCCCTCGCCGTGGATCTGCAGCGCCGCGTGGTTCCGGCGGACGCAGCCCCGTTTGCCGCCGTCACGGCATTGTTGAAGAAATCAACCGCCGCCGGCGGCCATGAACTCACGAACGACAACGCGCGCGCCGACTACGACATCGCCCGCGACCCGCAGCTGCTTTTTGCCAATCGCGACGGCACCAAAATCGGCACGTTTGCCGACACGACCGTGTGGGGTACGCCCAACTCCAACCGGGAGAAATTTTTCGAAATCGCCCTCATCCGCAACGAGACGCTCTCGCCCCCGGCCGATCCCGCCGCCGATCCGCCCGTGAATCCCGATGCTACGGCGGCGTTTATCGCCTACACGGCGCGCATCCGTTGGCCGGCCTTCGTGGCTCTCTCCGGCGCGGGCGCGCAACAGGTCGGCGCTAACCCGGCCGGTGCCGTGCGTTTCGACCATAGTTCGAAGCTGTCGTTGTTCGTCACCGGAGCCGTCAAACGTTGAAAACGATGACTCAGTGCTCCCGCCGCTTTGCGCCTCGGACGTCGGAAACGCGTCGCGGCTTCACGCTGCTTGAATTGCTCGTCGCCGCGATGATCACGGCGTTGCTGGCGGGATTTCTCGCGGTCGTCGTCGGCGATGTCGCCGGCTTCTGGTCCCGCACGTCCGGCCGACTCACGACCGAGGCCCAAGCCCGGATCGTGCTCGATCAACTCACGCTCGATCTGCAGTCCGCGCACTTTGAAGACGACGGCAACACGTGGCTCGCCGCGACGGTGCAGAACGCGACCGCTGGCGTCCCAAACTGGATTTCTAACGACCAGAATCCCGCCCGCGCCAAGCCGGCGACGGCGCTTTCGCTGAGTATGACCGCGGCCGACTTCTCCTCTGATGCCAACCGCTTTGGCGTCGCCGGCACGTGGCTCCGTTTTTATACGACCGCCCGGGGCACGAACCAAAATACCGGCGCCGCGCCGTTTGCCGTAAATGCTTCGGCCCCGGTCGCCGTTAGCTACCAGATTGTGCGTCGGATCGCGTCGACGGCAACCACCACGGCGGCGGCGCGGCGTTATCTCCTGCATCGCGCGCAAGTCCGCCCTGCGCTCAACGGCACCGCGCTGGGCACGCTTGAGGCCGGCCAAACCATCACCGCCCCGGCTTACACGCGCACGACTCCCGCCGCCGGCAACACCGGGGTCAACGGCGACCCGCGCACCGTGCGCGCGCCCACGCTCGACTCGGTCATCGCCGACAACGTCATCGACTTCGGCGTGCGCCTCTACGTGCGCGACGCCGCGACCACGGGCGGACTGAGACTCGTGTTTCCCGCCACCAGTGCCGGTGTACCGGCCAACACGCCGCTGGCTTACGTCGCGAATGTGCCCCCGGGCGGCAACGGCTCCGATTCCTTCGCCAACCGTATGCCGGACGTGGTCGATGTCTCGGTGCGTATTCTCACGGAAAAAGGCGCCGACCTGATTCGCGGCTACGAAAGCATCACCCAGACGGTTTTCGCTCCGCCGGGAGTTACGCCCCAAGCTTACTGGTGGGAGATTGCCCGCGCCAACTCCCGCGTTTTCACCCGCCGGATCGTCCTCCGCGCCGAACCCCTCTGAGCGTGCCCCTTTCTCAACTTTTAACTCTTAGCTCTCAACGTGCGCCGGATCCGCGACGCTCCCGCGGTTTCGCCCTGCTCATCACGCTCACGTTGCTCGCGTTTGTGGTGCTGCTGCTCGTCGGGCTTGCCAGCTACACGCGGATTGAAACTGCCGTCGCCGGTAATTTTCAAAAACAAGCCCAAGCCCGCCAAAACGCTCAGCTCGCCCTCGACGTTGCCCTCGCTCAACTCCAAAAGCACGCCGGCCACGACACCCGCGTGACGGCCAGCGCGGAGTCGTTTGGCGGCAGCGCGAACACAAGCCACTATGCCGGGGTTTGGGATGCTACCGCCTCCGGTGCGGACCCGGTTTCGTGGCTCGTGAGCGGCAACGAGATCAACCCTTTGGCCCGCACCCCCGTCGCGCCCGGCGCCAGCACCGTCGAATTGGTCGGTCGCCAAACGACCGGCACCGCCAACGCGGTGCTCGCGCCCCTCGTCGCCCTGACTTCCGTCGGCGTCCCCGGCCAAGCGGGCGCGACGGCCGCGACCATCGGCCGCTACGCCTGGTGGATCGGCGATCAGGGGGTGAAAGCTCCTGTCGGCCTACGCGACACCACGGACGGCGTTGATTATGCCCCGTTTGATTCCGCCGAACTCCGCAGTCGAATCCGCCAACAGATTTCGCTCGGAGCCGGCCCGGCCAACTTTGAACCGCGCGATGCTGGCAACGCCTTGCTCGTCCCCAATCTGAAAGCCGCCAACCAACTCGCATTCCTCCGGACACCCGGCGGAACCGCCGCCGGTCTCGCCACCCTGCAGGCCAACTACGCCGCTTGGTCGCCCAATAATTTCAACGTCCTCGCCGACACCGCCGGCACCGGCCTGAAGCGCGACCTCTCAATCGATCCTTCGCTCCTCGGCGCAAGCGCGCAGGCGTGGCTCGATTACTCGACCTACATGGAGAGCCCCGACGCCTCCGCAATCAGCGCGTTCCCGCCGATCCCCGCGATCACGCCGGAGTCGATCCGGCGTCGCTATGTGATGCAGCCAAGTGGTACAACGTCCGGGCTAGCGCCGGTGCTGAGTTATTTTGGCCTGAGTTTCAGTTTTCGAAATGACAGTTCCGACTCGTCCCTTGAAGTCGCGGCACGCTGTGTGGTCGGCCTGTGGAATCCCTACACGGCTGCGTTGGTGCCGGAGGATTTGGAATTGGTGATCACGGCGGGCTTACCCGACGTCTTGGTCCAGGATAGTCTTGGCGTCGAAAAAATGGTGCAATTACAGACAATCCTCGGCTCGGGCACCGGGCTGAAATTTACCCTGCCGTTTACCAGTAACAGCACCGATGCCGACCGCTCGTCGTGGTTTCCGGGTCGAGTTTACAATTGGTCGGCCACATCTGGCACGGGTCAAACCGGCACGACCGGAAATTCGATGGCGTTTTGCGTCCGAGATTCAACTCCTCAAAGCGGCGCAGGAGTTGTCTGGCCTGTGGGCTCTCCCTTGACGGCAACCTCGACCGCGGTGCCCGTAACACGGCAGTGCTTCATCGCAACTCCGACCACGTTGACCATTGAACTCCGCCGAGCCTCCGATGGGGTGAAACTCGCAGAGTTTAAATCGGTGCAGTTTGACGATATCCTCGGCGGCACAAACCTGATCGAGACCAACGCGAGTAGTTTCGATTTCGCGTTTATCTTTCGTCTGCCCGACCGCGCCGAACAAACGTTGGTCGATTCGCCGACTTGGCTGCAAGCCTCGGGTCGAGATCCCCGCGAGAGTTCTTTTCCGACTGACGGCTATCTGGTTCCCGGGGGGAACGGCAACAAAGCCGAGCAGTTTGGTGGTCCAGGTATTTCCCAATTTGCGGACACCTTTCCCAGCTTGCTGCTCGATCGCTCGCCCGGAGAAAAGAGTTTTAACGAAGATGCCCCGGTGTTCGAGCTGCCGCGTGGCCCGTTGCTTTCGCTCGGGGCGCTCCAGCACCTCCCGCTCTTCGGTGGGCGGCCGTTTTCCATCGGCAACTCCTGGGGCGCAATCGCGGACATCAATGGCACGCCTGCCGCCCAGCTTTTTGATCGATTCTTCTTTTCCGGTCTTACGTCGGCTGTGACTCCCGTGACCGAGGGCAACGCCCTCGTGCTGCCCAATCCGCTGCTTCGCGTCACCCCGCGTTCTGCGACCGGCGCGCCGACTACCGTCGATGATCTGCGCTCGGCTCTGAATGCTCGCTCCTCAAAGTTCCTGCTTCAAGGTGGCGCGTTCAACGTGAACTCGACCAATGTCGCCGCGTGGGCCGCCGTCCTCCGATCCGTGCGCTTTCCTGCTACCGCTTTCAATTACCTTGATGCCGATGTCGCCACCGGCACGGCCCCGGACACCGGCGAGACCAGGGCTTCGGAGCAGTCAGGCGACGCGCGTTTTTTTCGTTTCTCCCATTCGGCGCAGGAGACTTACAAGGCCGAGTCCGGCCTCGCCGCCGGGGCCGGCAACACGTCTGCGGCCAACACTCACCTCTTCCGTCAAGGCATGATCACCCTCGACGCGACCAAGGTCACCGCGCTCGCTGCGCAGATCGTCGCGCTCATCCGGGGCCGGCACGCCGCGAGTGGACCGTTCCGTTCGCTTGCCGAGTTTCTCTCTCCGGCACCGGACTACCTCGATGCCGCCGGCGGGCAAATCAGCATCCTAGAGAAAGCCATCGCCGAAGCGGCCATCAACGTCGATACCGCCGGCAACCCTATTGAGTTCTCCTCCCAGTTTCTTACTCAAGGCGACATCATGACGGCGCTGGCGCCCGTTCTTTTCCCGCGCTCCGACACCTTCGTCATTCGCACTTATGGCGAAGCGGTGAATCCCGCGACCGGGGCCACCGAGGGCAAAGCCTGGTGCGAGGCCATCGTCCAGCGCACGCCGGACTATTTCGACCCCGCCGATGACGCGACGGTCGCTCTGGCTGACCTCACCAGCGAGGCGAACAAGACCTACGGCCGCCGCTTCAAGGTCGTCTCCTTCCGATGGCTTACGCGCTCCGATATTTGATTTTGGCGCTCTGCGCCGGTGGCTTTCTCTCGGCCGCCGAACCTGCGCCAGCGGGGGCCCAAGCCGTGCGGTTCACGGTATTTAGTCCGCGCGCGGTCAATGGGCTCACGTTTACGCCGCGGCCGGGGCGAGCGCCCAAACCGCTGGTGTTGTACCCCACGGCGCGTTCGCCGCGCTACGATTACGTCGGGGTGATGCCGCTGCGCATAACCGATGCTAAGACCAACACCGTCGTCGCCGAGGTCACGGTACCGCGCGAGATTTCAACGGCTTTGCTCCTACTTGTGCCGCTCGAGCCTGCTCCGACTGCTGGGCTGCGGTATCAAACATATGTCCTCGATGATACGGCGGCTCGTCAGCCGGCGGGAACCCTAGCGATTATTAATTTTAGTGGCTTCGAACTCGCCGGTACACTCGACGGCAAGCCGCTCGCGCTAACCGCTGGGCTGAATGCAGTGACACCGCTTGGGCGTTCGGCGGCACTCACGTTGCGCACGACGGTCAAAAATCGCACCTATCAAGCCTACGCCGGCAACGTCGAACTCGGTAAAAACGAGCGCGCGCTTTTGCTGCTGTTGCCGCCTTTTTACCGCGGTTCGCTTGAGGTCCAGTCGCGGTTATTGATCGACGCTATCTTGGTAGAGAAAGGCCCGATAAGGCATCCTTAAAAAGCCATTTCGTAGGTTCGTTTTTTCCTGCCTTGGTTGGTAAACGAACCTGTTCCGCTTGCATTTGTTTCTGCGGGTTCGCTTCGGAGGATTGCAGGTAATTGATGAGACCGCGCAGCCTTTCGAGGTTCGCAACTAACGCCGCTTCTCCGGTTAATCCTGCTGAAACACTCGGCCAAAGGCGGGTTGGAAGTAGCTCCGCTGCCGGAGCCACGGCACGGTCCAACTCGATTGATTGGACGGCAACGGACATTGCAAACAATCCGGGGTGCTCTAACACGTCATTCACCCGCTGCAAGAGACCAAAGACTCCAACCCACGGTATCCACTGGGGGAATTCTTTAGGATCAGTCCACGTCATGAGGTAATGCCACTCGGAGTGGCGTAGACCGAAACGTTTTTCACGGCCTACACGTAAGGCGCCGAGGTGGCCGGATTGGGTAAGTTCATTAAGAACAGACTGGATCGAGCCGCGGAAGTAACCGGTGGCGCGGGCGATCTCTGCGGGGTGTCCGGTTTCGTGTGTGAGTAACCAGGCCATAACTTCGGCCCGGGTCTGCAGGCCGAAGAGGGCGCGTAGTTTAAAAATAAAGGTGGAGGGTTGGTCGGGCTTGGGCCTCTGGCTAAGACCGCGTAGTTCGACCGCCGGGCGCTGCCATCCCCAGGTTAGCCACGCGTCGTCGCAGCGTCCGATCACCGGCAGATGCGCAAAGAGTGGGCGGGGTTCCACATTGGGGGAGGGGAAGAGTGCTCGAGCGGCGACGCTACGCCACTTGGGGTGGGCTTTGGCCTTGGTCAGTTGGGCTGCGATAGCCGCAAGTACCGTAGCCTCTCCGAGGGCATGTTCTTTTTGGAGTCGCCCCAGACGCTGGAGGTTAATTCTGTCGGCGTTTAGTTGGAGCCAATCGAGGACTTCGTCAAATAGCCGCGCGTCACGCCTAGCGATGCGTGTCGAAAATAGGAGCAAGGCCTCCGGATCTATGAGCCATTCATCGCTGGAGTGCACCGAGCCAGATACGCCGAGTGCTGACCACTGGCGCCAGAGAAAGCCGAGGAGTGCCTCGTGAAAATGAGGACTAAATTTGGTGAGCAAGGTTTCCATGACCGAGTTGGGTTAGCATCTGAATCATATTGAAACGGAAGGGCTCCGAGGGATCTTGCGTGCGAGCCCAAACGGCGGACGCGAGTAATTCCGCGGCAGTGGGAGCGAGATCGAGCAGGTCTTGCAAGTGGCGGCCACCATCACGGTCCACTGCCGCATGGAGTTTTAGAAATATTTGATCCAAGAGGCCGATAAAGCTAATGGTTAAGTTCGGACTATATTCCCGGGTGACGAGACGGGTGGCTATGCCAGCTGGTAGCCCGCAGCGGAACAGGGTGTCCTCGGCCATCTGGGCGTTAAGCCAACCAGCGGGCAGGCCGAGCTGGTTGCGCACATCCTCAGCGGCAATGAGGAGCCAATTTGCCAAAGGGCGGGGGCTAATGATGTCGTCGGCGTGAATCTGACCGAGTATGTCCACATCTTGGGTAGCGCTGAGGCGTACTAAACCGAGAGCGATCAGAGAGGAACCGCCTCAGACGACGAAATGGTGTGCCGGATGTTTACGTACCTCCATGATCTCGCCGAGTAGAGCGAGTGCACGATGGAGGGATTCAGCCGTGATAGGTTTCATTTTACTATTAAAACAACCAATATGATTGTTTTATATGTAAATAAAGAGAAAAATTAACATTTTAAACAGAGAAGCCTCATCGGTAAATTGACGATAGCGAGACGTCCGTGCTGTGACTTTTCCATTTTTGCTTGCCTGCTATCTTCCAGCATCCGTAGTAAATCGTATTGTTATTTGTGCCTTAGCAGCACGTGAGTTTTTGTTTTTTGCCAATTCCTTTATCGTCCTTTCTTAACTTAGCTTAAACTTGAGTTTAAGTTGTAGAAAATGAGTGAAAAGATAAGAATCCATAAGACATAACCCATTGATAAATATTATATATGCCAGAGTAGCTCAGTGGTAGAGCAGAGGACTCATAATTCTAATCGGCTGTTTTGCCCATTTTTTCCCACTAGCTCAGATCGTATTTCTAGCAGGAGAAATCGATTTATTGGGTTTCTCACGTTTTCCGAAAATATCTGATTTTCGCGTCAAAGGTGTAGAAAAAAGGTGTAGAACAGGATTATGTCATAAATTGTTGATAGAAATATTTATCTGATTAATTTGAGCTTGTGACCGATGACTCTTGGTTTAGCTTAACTATTTTAGATCACACTAGATTTAGAGGAGGGGGGCGGGGGCGATATTCACGCACCCAAGTCTAATTAAAATGGATAGGCTATTATAAAAAAATAACTAAATTCGGCTGTTTACGTTTCCGCCTGGGCAGGCCTTCCTTTGTGCGTTTTTGGCGCCGTTCGTTCATCTCTCCGGTGATGTTACTTTTAGAGGCCCTACTTTCGGTACATATGGTTAAAGAACGAATTGTCTCTGATGTAGGCGCGATTGACTCACGAGCTCGCGATTGGTTAAGTTCTCGAGACGTGATTACGCTCACCCAAGCAATAGATGTACTCTACCGCTTAAACGTTGGCGTGGTGGGGACGGGCAGCGAACGCCACGAGCGACCCCATAAGCCGGTGCTACTCCTTGCGGTTCTTGATGCAATGACTGCGGGTGTGGCAACCCCCGATCGAATCCCCTGGAACGACTGGATCCGCCGCAGATTCGCGCAGTATTTTGAGATCGTGCAGGCAGTTGACGACAAATGCACGCCAGAGAATCCCTTCCATTACCTCAAAAGCGACGGCTTCTGGGTAGCCACCAAGCTGACACCGACCGGAGAACAGCCCCTGGAGGCGCCCCCTAGCGTCGCTGATTCTGATGCCCTACGGGTTAGTGCACGCTTTGTGACCGAGTGGCTGCCTCTCATAGCCGGACCGACTTCCCGTGCCGCCCTGCGAGAGGCGATTCTCGTGCGTTATTTCCCGGCCTTTATCCCCCAGTTGTCGCTGCTCGCTGAAATCACGGCGGTTGATCAGGTTCTTCCGCAGGAAACGGTTGCTCGCTCCGCGGCCTTCCGCCGACAGATCCTAGAAATTTATGATTATCAGTGTTGCGCCTGCGGGCTACGCATTTGGATACCAGATCGACAGCTTACCTTCGTCGATGCAGCTCACGTGATCCCATTTTCGGAGTGCCGCAATGATCACCCCACCAATGGAATCGCATTGTGCAAAAACCATCACTGGGCGATGGATCAGGGTCTCATCGCTCCGGCGCCTGAGGGAGTGTGGCGCATCTCCCGGGAAGTAGATCCACGACGCTCAAAGGGGGAGGAGGAACTGTCGCACCTCGACCACCAGCGCTTGCTCATGCCCAGTGAGCCAGCCTACGCGCCTGACATCAAGGGGCTGACGTGGCGGTTTTCGAGGCTCAGGTTGGTTTAAGTATACGCCATCACGGTAGAGGGGAGGGGGGTGGGTCCTTTTTAAACGAGCGTTTCTTGAGGGGGGGTCTACGCAGGCAGGCGTTTGAAACTTACTTATTTAACGAGGTAAATCCTCTACTTATGACACGATTGCCGATTGCGGAGGAGTTCACGGGCTGTTGCTGATTGATCCGCTAAACAATGCATCATTCGAGTGTCTTCCCCTAGTGGGGAAGGCCGCCAACCGAGCCCTTAAAACGGCCGCGGTGGTCCAGGGATGCGGGCCCACGAGGTCAAAATGACTCCGTGGGTCAAATCCCTGGTAGTGTCTTAAAAGTTCAGCAAAAAGGCGAATCATGGTAGATGGTTGGGTGACGAAACCTAAAACCACCAATAAAGGAAAAACCATGATCCGCCCGAAGCGAAACGATGAACCGATTCAGCTAACAAAACAAGATTTGATGAAGCTA
>CAMDRP010000010.1 GCA_945906965.1 Opitutus sp. GAS368
AGTTTTTCAAAAGTGGCGGCGGCGCGTTCGTGGCGCGGGTCGAAGGCGCGGAAGTACAGGCTCAGTTCTTCGTAGGCGGCCTTCGCTTGGTCCATTTCCCAGACGCGCAGATAGTCGCAGAGAAACGGAAAAATCGGCGCCGCCCGGCGAATGCGCGGCTCGAGGGCGGCGCAGGCGAGAGCGAGCGCTCCGCCTTGGGAGGCGCCCATCGCGCCGACGCGCGCAGGATCGACTTCGGGTAACGCCATCACGACGCGGGCGAGTTGAACCGTATCCAGAAAGATCGCCCGGAAAAGGAGTTTACGGGCATCGGGGTCGTCGAGGCCACGGATGATGTGACCGCGCAGGGTGTTGCCTTGGACGCCACCGCGGTCTTCGGAGCGACCGCCTTGACCGCGACAATCCATGGCGGCGACGCAGAAGCCGGCTCCAGCGTAAGCGTGTTTGCTGACCCAATCACCGGAGTGGCCGGAGTAGCCGTGAAATTGGAGGACGGCGGGGGCTTTGTGCGCGGCGGCCGAGGTGGATTTGGGGCGGAGGTACTTGGCGTAGATGCGGGCGCCGCCCACGCCGGTGAACCAGAGATCGAAACACTCGACGTGGGGCGCAACGACGGTGGTGCTGGGTCGGAGTTCAGGTTGTGGAGCCGTGGCGTCGAGCTCAAGCAGGGCTTCGGCCCAATAGGCATCGAAGTCGGCGGGACGGGGATTGCGGCCGGTATAGTGCCGGAGTTCGGCAAGGGGGAGGTCGATGAGGGGCATTTTGAGGAAAAGAAAAAACGCGGGTCAAAACGTGGGGCTGAGCGGCAGTGTTGTCGGTCGAGCTGGGGCAGAGGGTCGAGCTAGAATTACGGGCTCTGTTGTGACGCGATAAACTGAAGTGGAGAGAAGACGGGGTTTGTTTTCGGGGCTTTCGTGTGTTTCGTGAGGTTTATTATGAAAACTATCGGCGTACTGGGTCTGGGGATTATCGGCAGCGTGTGGGCGCGGCATTATCAAGCGGCGGGCGTCTTGGCCGGAGCTTGGAATCGGACGCCGCAGCCAGATTTTCCACATTGGAAAACGACGCCGCTGGCGGTCGCGCAAGCAGTGGATATCGTGCAGATCGTTGTCGCGGATCCGCCCGCGGTGCGGGCGTTGCTCGCACAGATTTTGCCGGCACTCGGTCCGGGGAAAACCGTGGTGCAATCGAGCACGATTGATCCGCGCAGCAGCGAGGAATTTTACCAAGCGGTGACCGCGCGTGGGGCGCGTTACTTGGAGGCGCCCTTCACCGGCAGCAAGCCGGCGGCGGAGCAGAAGCAGGTGGTTTACTACGTCGGCGGCGACGCAGCGACCGTGGCGGATATGGATGCCATGTTGGGTTTGGTGTCGCTCGTGCGAATCCCGATCGGTGACCACCAGCAGGCGACGGCGCTCAAGCTGGCGATGAACCTGAATATCGCCGCGCAGATGGAGGCGTTGTCGGAGGCGATCACGTTGGTCCGCCGCGCAGGGATCTCGGATGATGTGTTTTTCGGCGCGTTGGCGCGCAATGCCAGCCAATCGGGCTTGGCGAAACTCAAGGAGCCGAAGCTGCGGTCAGGCGATTTTTCCCCGCAATTTTCCGTGAAACACATGTTGAAGGATATGCGTTTGGCGGCGGGTATCGGCGGGTGCGAAGCGTTCCCTGTTTTAGGTACGATGCGCGACCGGCTGGCGGCGGCGGATCAGGCGGGATTGGGCGATCAAGATTTCTCGGTTCTCGTCACGCTACTAAATCAAAAATCAAGCTGAAGGGTGGCGCTAACTCAGTCGGTATATCACCAGGTGTGCCACGCGGTCCGCTTGCGGGCGCGGAGGGCGCTTACTCGATCTTGAACGGAGCGAGCTTTTGGTCGGCGGGACGGTTTTTCTTCTCAAAATATTTCTTGAGCACCGACCCGGCGACAGGAGCGGCGTAGCGGCCACCACCGAAATTTTCGCCGAGAGTTTCGCCTTCAATCATCACGGCCATGGCGATCTCGGGGTTGTCGGCGGGGGCAAAGCAGATGAACCAGGCGAAGTTGATGTTACCGGTTTTGCCGTCTTTGGTGACTTTTTTCTGCGCGGTGCCGGTTTTGCCGGCGATGCTGACGCCGGGAATTTTAAACAGGTCGAGATTGAGCGTGCTCGCCGTGCCGTAGGTGGTGGTTCCGACCATGCCTTCGATCAGGGCGGCGCGTTGCGTTGGCGTGAGACCGATAGATTCTGTGCGTTGGACGGGAGCGTCCGGGTTGTGCAGGAGCGTGGGTTGGGTGAAGACCTCGTTGCGGGCGACGGAGGCGGCGAAGCAGGCCATCTCGAGCGGGGTGACGAGAACGTAGCCTTGGCCAATGGACATGTTGGCGGTGTCGCCGGGAAACCATTTTTCGCCGATCACTTTTTCTTTGTAGGCAGGATCGGGAATCACCATGCGGCCGGTCTCGTGGGGGAGCTCGATGCCAGTGCGTTGGTGTAAATGGAAGCGGCGGCCTTCATCGGCGAGGAGATCGGGGGTGATGAGACGGCCGGCGCCGAAGAAATAAATGTCGCAACTGTGGGCGATCGCTTCGGGTAGAAGCACCTCGCCGTGTTGGCCGCGGCGGTTGTCGCAGACGAAAACGCGGTTACCGATGCGGATCGCGCCTTGGCAGTCCGCGATGGCTTGCGTGGGATCGATCACACCGCGGCGGAGGCCGGCGATCGAGGTGAGAATTTTAAAGGTGGAGCCCGGGGGGAAAGCGCCGCCGATGGCCAGGTTGGTCCAAGCTTCGCGCGCGGTGATGTCGGCGGCGTCGGCGTGGCCGAGGCGTGGGGCGAATTTACGAAGGTCGTAATCGGGTTTACTCGCTAGGGCGAGAACCTCCCCGGTCTTGATGTCGATGGCGACGGCAGCGCCGATCTGGTCGCCGATAGCGGCTTCGGCGGCGAGTTGGAGGTCGATGTCGAGGGACGTGACGAGGTTTTGGCCCTGGATGGGGAGGCGGGATTCGATGGGCTTGGCGTCGCGGATGCGGTAGCCCAGCGGGTCCACGCGGAAGATGGAGCCGCCGGCATCGCCTTGAAGCATGGAGTCGAATTTCAGCTCAAGGCCGTCGCGGCCGATGGAACCGCGCATTTTGAAAGTGCGGAGTTTTTCTCCGGGAAAATCGTCGGCGGTCACGTCCTCGTTGATGCCGACGTAGCCGAGGGTTTGGGAGGCGGCGGAGCCGAACGGGTATTCGCGGGTGTTGGTGGTGTAAAGCTGGAGCGGGGAGACGACGGGCAGGTGTTCGAGGAGGCGGGCGTATTCGGCGGGAGCGAGGTCATCGACGAGCGGGTAGGGCAGGAGGAGTTCGCGGGCAAAATGGGTGTTCAGGCGGACGGAGTCGACCTTGAGATCGCGGCCGATGATGGCGTTAATTTTTTCTAGGTAGGATTGAACGACGCTAACGCGGGCCAGAGTCCAAAGCTGGTCGGCGGTGGGGATATCTTTGTCGTCGATGGCGCGGTAATTTTTGCGGATGCGGATAAACTCAGCGCGGAATTTAGCGCGAAGTTCATCGAGGTAGAGCACGACGGCGAAGCGCGGGCGGTTGCCGACGAGCAGTTGGCCGTGGCGGTCATAGATGTTGCCACGGGGGCCGGGGATGAGGATGCGCCGCTGGTTTTGGGAACTCTCGCGCTCGGCGTGGAGTTCGGTGTTGAAGAGTTGTTGGTACGCGAGGCCACTGGTGAGAACGATCAACAAAGCGGTGACGATGAAATAGAATAGAACGACGCGCGGATCGTAGCCTTTTTGGGATTCGAAGAGGCGGCCCGAGCGGTCGGCTAAGTTATTTTCGTCAGCAGCCATGGCAGCGATTTTAGGCGAAACGATTGGCCTCGTGATCCGTGAGAGCGAGGGCGCGGGCTTGGATGGCGAAGAACCATGGGGCGATCAGCGCGAGCAAGATTTGCGAGCATGCGAGGTCGGCGAAGAGGCGTGGCCAAAGGCTGGCGGGTGCGGGCGAACGGGCGACTTGGGTGAACGAGAACACAAGGAAGAGCCCGAGGTTGGCAAAGAGGGCGATCAGCACGCGACTGAGTGTGTCATCGCGAGGGAGACGGTCGCGGAGGTTGAAAATTACGGCGTGGGTGAGCGCGAAGAGAAAGGCGTGGGTGCCAAAGGTGACGGGGGCGACGGCGTCAAAGAGCAGCCCGCCCAGGAAGCTGGCGAGGAGCCCGGTGCGCAGAGAAAACGTGAGTGCGGGCAGGGCGACCGCTAGCGCGCCCACGAACACATACAGACGCCAAGGCGCGAGTGCGTGATTGAGTTGCGCGGTGACCGCCCACAGAAGCAGCGTTGAGAGGAGTATGAACACGAAGCGAAGCACGTGGGTAGAGCGGGGCACCAATTATTAAGGGGTGTCGAGCGGCAGCAGGACGGTGACTTCCGTGAGGGCGGCGAGGCGGTCATCGAGTTTGACTGCGCCGGATTTAAAGAGGCCATCGGTGCTGGGTTCGACTTTGATGACAGAACCGATCGTGAGGCCGGGTGGAAAAACGCCACCGAGTCCGGAAGTGACGAGGCGCTTGGTGGCATTGGCGCTGGCAAAAATGTCGAGCGGCACAAACTCAATCACGCCACCGGCGGACCCAAAGGTGGGATTTAGCCCCCCTTGATAACTGATCGGGCGGGTGTCGCCTTCGACGACGGCGGCGAGGCGCACCGTCTGGCTACTGATGAGATCCACGGTGGCGGTATAGGCGAAAACTTCGCTGACTCGACCGACGACACCGCCGCTAAAAACGACCGGCGCGCCGACCGTGAGGTTGTAATTTTTGCCTTTGCGAATGGTGAGACGTTGCCACCAACCGGAGAAATCGCGGCGGACGACGCGTGCGTGCTCCGATTGATAACCGCTGTAAGAAGGCAAACGGAGGATGCCTTCGAGGCGGGCGACTTCGCCTTGCATCTCGATGTTTTGCTGGACGGCGAGATCGTAGGAAGCATTGAGGCGGGCGAGGTCGCGGCCGGCCTCGATGAGCTCGCTGTTGGAGTGGAGCCGGAGCGTCCAGTATTCTTGGAGATCGCGTGCGTAAGAGGCCGCGACACCCACGGGCGCGGTGAGTTCGAAGAACGAGGCGCGGGTAAAGGTCTTGAAAACGGTGGGTATCACGAGCCATGCGGCCACGACCAAACCGAGCGTGAGAAACGGTCGAGCTTGGTCTAAACGTTTGGGCATAGATCGGGCGGAATTTAAAGCGGGGAGCGTAGGCTTAATATATGGCCCATGGAACGTGCGGAAGACACGGAAAAACAGACGAAACAAAGTTGGGCGCGTTGCTGGGGCGGGATCGCACGGGGTAAACCCTTTCAACTAAGTTTTCTTATTTTGACCGTAGCGCTCGAATGAGGCTTCGGCGCGCCTCCACATGAAGAAAGCGAAAAGGCTCCAGCACAAAAATCGCAGCAGGTACTTTTCGGGTGAGATCGCAGATCCGAAGGTGAGGTCTCCGAGAAATTGGACTGCCGTCACGGTTGAGCTGAAAACGAGGGAGAATTTGCCGCGGCCCAATTTACGCAACTGAGCCCAGCGCGGCAGGAGACGGAATTTCATCGCGATCGGCGGCGCCCGCAGGAGTGGGACTCAAGAGTTCTGCATCAACCACGACAGGTCGTTGAGGACGGCGCCGGTCCCGTTGGCGACGGCGGAGAGCGGGTCGTCGGAAATCGTAACAGGTAGGCCGGTTTTTTCGCTGAGGAGCTTGTCGATACCGCGGATCAGGGCACCGCCGCCGGCCATCACGAAGCCGCGGTCGACTAGGTCGGCGGAGAGTTCGGGCGGGCAGCGTTCGAGGGTCACGCGGACGGCGTCCACGATCGATGAAATGGTGTCGGCGAGAGCTTCGCGGATTTCCTGCGAAGTGATGTGGATGGTCTTGGGGAGGCCGGCGACGGAATCGCGGCCTTTGACCTCCATCGTAAGTTCTTCGTCGAGGGGATACGCCGAGCCGATGCGCATCTTAATTTCTTCCGCGGTACGCTCACCGATGAGCAGATTATAGGCGCGTTTCATGTAGCTGACCATGGCCGCATCGAGCTCATCGCCGGCGACGCGGATGGATTTCGAAAACACGATGCCGTTAAGGGAAATAATGGCAATCTCGGTGGTGCCGCCGCCGATATCGACGATCATGTTCGCGGCGGGTTCGTCGATCGGGAGGCCGACGCCGATGGCTGCGGCCATGGGTTCGGGGATGGTGATGACGTCGCGGGCGCCAGCGTGCAGGGCGGAGTCTTTGACGGCGCGTTTTTCGACCTCGGTGATGCCGGAGGGAATCGCAATGACGACACGGGGCGGGGCGCGGAAGGAGCCGCTGGAAACTTTACGGATGAAGTACCGGAGCATCGCTTCGGTGACGTCGAAATCGGCGATGACGCCGTCTTTCATGGGGCGGATGGCGGTGATATTGCCGGGGGTGCGCCCTAGCATGCGTTTGGCTTCGTCACCGACGGCGCGGACTTTGCGAGTGACGGTGTCCAGGGCGACCACGGAGGGTTCGCGCAGGACGATGCCCTTGTCTTTGACGTATACGAGCGTGTTGGCGGTGCCAAGGTCGATGCCGATGTCGTTGGAGAAATAACCGAGGAGGTTGGCCATGATGGGGGATGGTCGAGACGAGAATGAGGCGGCGTCTCCGCCGACGGAAACGAATGGGTGGCAGATCAGGGTGTCAACGCGGGAAACCGCTGGGACAATCCTTGCGGCGGGCGTTTAGTCTTTTTTGGCTGGGGCTTTTTCGGCTTCGGTTTTTTTCTGGGCGTCTTCGTAGGCTTTGCGTTGCTGGATACCGATTTCCAATAGGTCGCTGACCAACATGCGGGCTTCGGTCTCTTGCTGGGCGATGGAGCCCGGGGCTGGGGGTGGTTGCGGTGTGCCTTGATTGATGGGCATGACCGTGGGGTTGGCGAAACCGGCGGCAGCAGCTCCGGGGTTGGAGTTAGCGGCACCTGAACCGGAAACGGTGGCTTTACGCAGACGCAAAACTTTTTGCTGTCCGCCGACCGATAGGCTCACTTGGTCAAGGACGGCATCGTACGCGAGGACCTTGATGCCTTCGACGGTGGCGTTGACCGCAATCCAGTGGCTGCGTTTGGTTTGATTGTCGTATATGCAGACTAAGGTGTTTTTGGCCGTGCTGCTGACGCCGGCGAGTTCGAGTCCCTCTTGTGAGGTCGTAGCGTCGGTCGCGGCAGCACCTGGAGCGGGTAGAAACGGAGAGTCTTTGGGCAGGGCGGTCTGGGCTGAGGCCGCCGTGACCGCAAGGATTACGGCGAACGTAGCGGAGCAAAGAGGTGTAACACGAGGCATGGTGATAACAAGTTATGCAGGGGGATGGGTTGCGTCAATTGTGGAGCCGGGGCGGCCTGATAGGATGAACGGTTAAAATTCCCTCTTGTCTCGGTGGGCGGGCTCGCCCCATTTCATAGCACGACATGATCTCCGCAGATTATATTCCCTTCCTGATCCAAGCTCTATTAGCCGGCGGCATTACCGCGTTTATCATCGGGGCGAGTCATTTTTTCGGTCAACGAGCCAAGCTCAACAAGATCAAGGACTCGGCCTATGAGTGCGGCGTACCTTCTGAAGGGATCGTGCATACGCGCTTCTCGGTGAAGTTTTTCCTCACGGCGCTTTTGTTTATGTTGTTCGATCTAGAGATCGTGATTCTTGTGCCGTGGACGTTTATTTATCGAGAGTTTCTGGCCAACCAGATCTCGATCATCGGGCCGGTGTTTTTCTTTATCGGCGTGCTGGTGCTCGGTTTGATTTACGAAGTTAAGAAGGGCGCACTCGATTGGGAAAAGTGAGTAGGCGTTTAATATAAATTTTTCATGCGGTTAGAAAAAATCATCGCCCGCAGCCGCATCATCGATTTGCGGAGCGGGGATCTGCCCGGCGCGTTGCAGGAGTTACTCGCGGTGAGCGTGGCGAGTTTTTCAGACCTTAAGCCGGAGTCCTTGTTGAAAGGATTGTTGGCGCGTGAGAGCACGATGACGACCTACCTCGGGCTCGGGGTGGCGTTGCCGCACGTGCGGGTGAAAATGTCGCGGCGCTATATCCTCGCGATCGGGCGCAGTCGCGCGGGGATACGGCATGACGGGGCTTTGGCCGACGAGCGGGTGCATTTGATCGTGATGTTGATCGCCGGTGAAAAAGCCCGCGATTACCTGCAGGTGCTGGCTTCGATCGCGCGCCAGGTCAAAGAGCGAACGATGGTTGATGGCCTCGTGCAGGCCCCAGATCTGGATCAACTTTACGAACGTTTAGTGGGCGGTTTCGGCGGGATCCGGCCGGTGCAGACTCAGCAGAATCGCGTCAATCGGCTCATGTTGCGTGAGGCGCAGCGCGTCGCGAAGGGCGCGGCGTGTGATGCGTTGATGGTTTTTGGCGACACGTTTATCGGCGGGATCGATCGCGCGGCCTTCAGCCTTAAGATGAAGACGATCTTGGTGACGCGTAACCCGATCGAGGCTGGCGACGACGAACGCGATTTTGCTGAGACGATCCAGGTACGATCGTTTTCCAATCAACGGATGGCACAGTTGCGCAGTGCGATCTTGGTGGCACTCACGCGCGGGGTTTTAAAATTTACGGATCGCATTTGCTGCCTGGACGGCATGACGGGGAGTAACCAGTTCGACACGCTCGTTGTCGTCGATATCGAGCGCGAATTCCAGACTTTGCTCACGGGACAGACCGCGGATCTTTTGCCCGAAGACGTGAAGCCGGAAGTGTTGGAGCGCGTGTTGGCCGTGGCCACCGAGCTTGCCGTGGAAGGACGCGAGGGTCGGCCGGTCGGGTGTTTATTTGTGGTGGGCGACTCCGAAAAAGTCGCCGCACTCTGCAAACCCCTCGTTTTGAATCCTTTTTTTGGCTACAAGGAAGAAGAGCGAAATATCCTTAATCCGTTCATGGATGAGACGGTGAAGGAATTTTCTTCCATTGATGGCGCCTTCACGATTCGCGGCGATGGCGTGGTGGAATCGGCCGGCAGCTTGATTCAGGCGACCGATAGCAACCACTCCTTGCCCAGTGGTTTGGGGAGCCGGCATGCGGCGGCGGCGGCGATCAGTGTGGCAAGCAATTGCATCGCGATCGTTGTCTCCTCGAGCACCAGTCAGGTGACTCTTTTTCGGCGCGGGGTGATGTTGCCGCTCACGGAAAAACGCCGTTAAGGCGTTGGGTGGGGTAGGGAGGCCTAGAAGATTGGAGTTGCAGCACCGCGCCCGCGGGCTTTGCTCTGACCCTTCAACCTTTTATAACCATGCAAGAAGTCGTCACCCTAGAATGCACCGAAGCCAAAAAAGAGGGCAAGCCCGCCTCCCGTTATCTCACGAAGCGGAATAAAAAGACCGTGACCGAGCGCATCGAGAAGAAGAAGTACAATCCCTTCCTCAAGCGCCACACGCTCCATAAGGAAATCAAGTAAACGCTCCGCGTTTACCTTTCCGTCAGTTTCAAAACCGAGCCGCAACGCTCGGTTTTTTTGCAGGCTAAGTTGTAGTCCTCGCGCTGGGTCTGGCTACGCCGCCGCAAGGCCAAGCGAGCCGAGTGGTCTTAGCTCCCGACGGGCTTTGGGATCTGGCTAGCCGGCGCGGGCGCGAAAGGGTGCGATGAATGAGCTGCGGCAGGTGACGCTGTTCCGCTTTGTTGACGGCGCGCAGCGCGCCAGCTCTCCCGGTGTTTACGAATCCAATCGAGCAGCGCCCGTTCGAAACCGATGTCGTACCCTAGGCGCTCGGATTCCAGCCACTTGTGTTTCAAAATCTCCTCACGCTCGGCCAAAAATTCTTGGTACAGGCTAGATTGCTTCACGAACTCGCGGGACGAGGAAGGGGCGGACTCTTGGTTGGTAGAAGTCATGCAGCGGGTCGTCGACGTGGCAAAAATCAGAGTGAGCGCAGGAGGCCTGTCAATGCCCACGATGTCATCAAATTATAACAATTAAACCGGCATGGGCTTGACCAAGCGGGCGAGCAACGTTTCGGCGATTTCGCGGAACGTGCGCCCGGCCAGACTGGCGGGTGCGCTGACGACGATCGGTTCGCCGGCGTCGCCGCCAGCGCGGATTTCTGGGATGAGTGGAACTTGGCCGAGCAGCGAAGTGCCGAGTCGTTCGGCGGTGATGATGCCGCCGCCTTCGCCGAACAGCGTGTGCTTTTGTCCGGCGGGATCGACGAAGTAGCTCATGTTTTCCGCGACGCCGAGGAGTGGGACGTTGACCTTTTGAAACATCAGGCCGCCTTTACGGGCTACATTGGTGGCGGCGGGTTGGGGCGTGGTGACGAGCACGGCGCCGTCGAGTGGGAGGGTTTGGACGAGGGAAAGTTGTGCATCGCCAGTGCCGGGCGGCAGGTCGACCAGTAAGACATCCAGCTCGCCCCATTTCACGTTTTGGACGAATTGCTGAATCGTCTTCATGATCATCGGGCCACGCCAGACGACCGGCGTGTTGTCATCGACGAGGAAGCCCATGCTCATGACTTTCACGCCGTGGCGTTCGAGTGGGATCAACGTGGAAGCGGCGCCTTCGCCTTCGACTTCGGGTCGCCCCTGTATGCCCATCATGAGCGGCACGCTCGGGCCGTAGATGTCGCAATCCATGAGGCCGACGCGGCCTGGGCGGCCTTGCGCGGTTAGGACTTGGGCGAGGGCGCAGGCGAGATTGACGGCAAAGGTGCTTTTGCCGACGCCGCCTTTGCCCGAGGCGATGGCGACGGAGTATTTCGCGGTTTTCGGCGTGGCGCTGGCACCGGGGAGATTGCCGGCGCCGTTGGCGGGTGCCGCCGGGCGGGCGGCTTGCACGGAGATATCGATGATGACTTCGCTCACGCCGGGGATGGCGCGGAGACATTTTTCGACCTCCGCTTTCAGGTGAAGCGGGATCTTTGGATCGCTGGTAGTGAGGCCGAGGGCGACTTTGGCTACGCCGTCGACCAGCGCCGCGGACCGCACCAGACCAAACGATACGATATCGCGGCTGAAGCCGGGGTATTTTACCTGTTGCAGGTGGACTTTGATTTCTTCGGTGGTCACGGCGGTACGAATGTTTAGTAAATTAGAGTTGTTATGACGGCGCGGCGCGCAAATAGAAATCCCCTTCATCGCGTATCAACCTTCTCCACCATGCAATCTTTCATCCGTTTAACTTTGGTATTAATCACCGCTGGGAGTTTCTCCCTGCGGGCCCAACCCGTACGAGACATCGGGAAAATCGAGGTCATCGCCGAAAACAAAACCCTGCCCATCCGCGTCTCGGCGAATACGCCTGAGCTCAACGCCCTCGCGCTCCAGGCTTTCGGGACGCACGGGCGCTATCGGTTGGTTGCGAGTGGTTTTGCTTTCGACATCAAGTTTTCCGCGGTGACGCCCACGCAGGTGCGCGTTGATATCACCAAAACCCCCAGCGGGACCCCCGTCGCTTCGGAAGTGCTTACGGGTTCGAGTGCGCGTAACGCCCTGCTGAAAGCGGCCGACCTCGCCGTCGTCAAAACCAATGGCCTCGGGCTGCGCGGTTACTTCGCCGCGAAACTCGCTTTCATCAATGAGCGCACCGGCAAAAAAGAGATTTACACCGGCGACTCGATGTTTGGTGAAGTGAAGCAGATCACCCGCGATAATTCGATCGCGCTCAATCCTCGCTGGGCGCCGGATGGCTCGCGACTCATCTACACCAGTTTCTACAAATCTGGATTTCCGGATATTTTCACCATCGATCTGGGGAGCTACCAGCGTTCCACGTTTGTGAGTTTCAAGGGCACGAACAGCGGCGCCCGTTTCAGTCCTAACGGCTCGCAAGTCGCAATGATACTTAGTGGTGAAGGTACTCCAGAAATCTACGTCAGCAACGCCCAAGGCCGCGCCGTCGCACGCAAAACTCGCTCCGACGCCGTGAAATCTTCGCCGACGTTTTCGCCTGATGGTTCGCGCCTGGTTTTCGCGAGCGAGCCCGGTCCGCAACTTTACACGATGCCGGTGAGCGGCGGCGCCCCGACTCGTCTCACCTCGGGTATCAGTGGTTATTGCGCCGAGCCAGATTGGAGCCGCACCAACCCCAACAAGATCGTCTTCACGATACGGGTGGGCCGCAATTTTCAGATTGCCGTCTATGATTTTTCGAAACGCGCAAGTGAACAAGTTTCCAAGGCCCCTTTCGACGGCGTAGAACCGAGCTGGTTGCCGGATGGTCGCCACGTGGTTTACTCCGCGCGCACCTCGACCACCAGCCGCGTCTGTATTCTCGACACCGAGACCGGTAAGAGCACGCCGATCAGCCCGACGAGTTTCGGCTCCACGCTGCAGGCCAACGTCTGGGCCCCGTAATTCAGTCGAACTTGTGCTGTTTCGCCCGGATTTTTCCGGACAGCAAAAAGCCGCGCTTTTCAGCGCGGCTTTTTATTTACCGAGGAAAAAAATTAATGCGTCGCGGCGACGTAGTAAGCCTCGGCGGCGTCCCAATCGACGACGTTCCAGAACGCGGCGATGTAATCAGGGCGACGATTCTGGTAGTTCAGGTAATACGCGTGCTCCCAGACGTCGAGGGCGAGGACAGGTTTGCCCTCGATGCCGGCGACGGCTTTGCCCATAAGCGGGCTGTCTTGATTGCCCGTGGAGCCGACGGCGAGTTTCTTGTCGGCGGTGACGTAGAGCCAGGCCCAACCGGAGCCGAAGCGCGTGGCGCCGGCTTTGGCGAAGTCGTCTTTGAATTTGGCGAAACCACCGAGCTCAGCCTCAATGGCGGCGGCGAGTTTGCCCTTAGGGGCTCCGCCCTTACCGGGGCCGAGGATCGTCCAGAAGAACGAGTGGTTGCTGTGGCCGCCTGCATTGTTGCGCACGCCGGCGCGGATCGCTTCGGGGACTTTGCCGAGATCGGCAATCAAGGCGTTGACCTCGAGCGCGGCGAGGTCGGCGTGGTCTTTGAGGAGGTTGTTGGCGTTGGTGATGTAAGCTTGGTGATGTTTACCGTGATGGATCTCCATCGTCTTCGCATCAATGTGCGGCACGAGGGCGTCGAGAGCGAAGAGCAGGGCGGGGAGCGAGTAGGCCATGATGACTGGTGGTTTAGTTTTCTGAGTTTATGGGAAAATGGGAACAGTTAATAGATGCACTGGTGAAGGAGCGCGTCAACTTTCCCCTGCGGGTTCGGCCACGCGTTTGGCTTTAAAAAAAGCCTGCAAGAGCTCGCGGCACTCGGGCTCGAGGACGCCGCCGGCGGTGAGTTCGACGTGGTGGTTGACGCGGGGAAGCTCGTTGAGGTTGGTGGCGCCACCGAGACAACCCATCTTAGGATCCGGTACGGCGTAGCATACACGTTGCACACGGGACATGAGCAGCGCGCCAGAGCACATCGGGCAAGGCTCCTTGGTGACGTAGAGCGTGGCGCCTTCGAGTCTCCAGTTGCCCAGTTTCGAAGCGGCTTGAGTGATGGCGAGCATCTCGGCGTGGGCGGTGGGGTCTTGCGCGCTTTCGACGGTGTTGTGGGCCGCGGCGATGATCTCGCCCCCGACCGCGATCACCGCGCCGATCGGCACCTCGTCTAGGCGCCAAGCATCGATCGCTTGATTGTAGGCTAGGCTCATGAAAAAGGTGTCATCGCGCACCAGTTGCGACGGGAAACGTTTCTCAAACGGGCAGGCAGGCGGCGTGGATGCGGGTGAGACCATGGGTGCGCTTCAGAGGAAAACCTTGACTAAGCCGGGTAAATTCCCGCTTACAAGTGTGCTTTACGTCCTCACCACCACACCGATCCATGATGCTCACCTGTTCTCTTCAAACCCGCGTTAACCATGGCTGACAACGACGCGATCGAAGTTGAGGGTAAAGTGATGGTCGTGCTGCCCGGCACGATGTTTAAAGTGCAGCTGGCCAACGGTCACGTGGTCCTCGCCCACATCTCGGGCAAGCTCCGCAAAAACTTCATCAAGATCGCGGCCGGCGATAACGTGAAGATGGAGATGAGCCCCTACGATTTGGAGAAGGCTCGCATCACCTTCCGCATGAAGGAAGCCAATCCCTTGCCGCGCGCGCCGATGCGCCGGCGTTATTGAGCGCCTCTTGCGCTCTCTTTTAACCAAAGCTTTCCAGCTTTGGTTTTTTTGTGCCCAGACAACAACTCGCGCCGCTGGCTTTGACTTGCGGTAACGCCGGGAGTTGAACGCACTGTTGCCGGCATGGCCCGTCGCTCGACTCCTTCTCGCACCTTGGCGCTCAGTCGCGCTCCCGCGGCCTTTGCGGGCGATATCGACGGCTTCATCGCGTTTCTTGATCTTGAGCGCGGACTTTCCCGGCACACGCGGGAAAATTATCAACGCGACCTTGATCAAGCTGCCACGTGGCTCGCGCGGCAGGAGGTGGCGGATTGGCGCTCGGTGTCGCCCGCACAGGCTGGTGAATGGTTGCACTCGCTCTCTCGAGCGGATTTCGCGGTCGCCAGCCTCGCCCGCAAACTGACGGCTCTGCGGGTGTTCGCTCGATATCTTATGCGTGAGAAACTTCGCACCGATGATTTCACGGCGCTGTTGGCTGGACCGAAGTTGGGGCGACGATTGCCTGGGACGCTTTCGGTGGATGAGGTCGCACGCTTGCTCGCTGCGCCCGGCGCAGGCGATCCGGCGGCGCTGCGCGACCGAGCGTTGTTGGAGCTTTTTTATTCGAGTGGGCTGCGCGTGACCGAACTCGGTGGGCTCATGCTCCAGCAGATTGATCTCGAGCAGGGGTTTCTCCGTGTGTTTGGCAAAGGTTCCAAGGAGCGCGTCGTGCCTATCGGCGCTCGGGCGTGTGCCGCAATTGCCACGTATCTTAGTGCAGGTCGTCCGCATTTCGTGAAGACGCGCACGGGTAGCCAATTATTTTTGAGCAATCGCGGCGGCGCGCTCTCGCGGATTACCTTGTGGTACATCGTCAAAAAACACGCCCGCCATGCGGGCATCACGCAAAACGTAAAACCGCATCTGCTCCGGCACTCGTTTGCGACCCATTTACTTAGCGGCGGGGCCGATTTGCGTGCGATCCAAGAAATGCTCGGGCACGCCAGTATTGCCACGACCCAAATTTATACCGCGGTTGAGCCGCAGCGTTTGTTGGATCAGCACGCCAAGTTTCATCCGCGCAACCGCGATTGAGTTGGGCGCACGTGGGTGCGACGTCCCTGTGCGCTATGCGGACGCACTGGATGCTTGACGACAGGCGGGCACGTGCGGCCCCTTTGCGCGATGGCTACGCCCAACGAGGAAAATTTTACTGACTACAAGCGCGCGGAGAAAAAAGCGCTCGAGCTCTTGGCCGAAATGAAGGCCGTGAGCCCCAAAAAGGTCGATATCGAGCTGGCGCTCATGGTTGCGATTTTCGAGCTGCACAAGGGCACGCCGGCAGCGTCTTCGGTGGCGATGATCGTGCAAGGTCATTTGAAGCAACTCGTGCCGTACTACGCGACGAAGCAGCCGGCCGGCAATTGATCGCGTGATGTCACCCGGAATTGTTGGTCAACGTTGCCTCAGTGAGCGCGAGCCCGAGCTCGGGCTCGGCTTGGTCGCGACCCTCGATGCGGCCGCGCGTCGGATCGGGATCGAATTTCCCGCTACCGGCGAAAAACGCCTGTACGCGCTCGGTACGGCGGTGCTCAAACGCGTGGAATTTCGCGCCGGGGAAACGGTCGCCACGCGCACGGGTGAAGCGTTTGTCATTGAGGCGGTCGAGGAGGCGTCGGGCCTGCTCGTGTACATCGGCCCCGGCGGTTTACGCGTCCGGGAAGATGCGATTTCTGATGTCACGAGCGTGAGTTTGCCGCAGGAACGATTGTTAGCTGGTCAGGTGGATTCAGGAGAAGTTTTTGATCTGCGGTACCGCGCGCTGCTGGCTCAGGCCAAATTTCGCCAATCGGAGGTGCGGGGCTTTCTCGGTGGGCGCTTGGAGCTGATTCCGCACCAATTTTATATTTTGCGTGAAGTGACAACGCGGCAGATCCCGCGGGTGTTGCTGGCGGATGAAGTCGGCTTGGGTAAGACGATCGAGGCGTGTCTGATCTTGCAGCGCTTGCTCGCGGTCGGGAAAGCGCGTCGTGTGCTTATTCTCGTGCCGGAGGCGCTGACCCATCAGTGGTTCGTTGAGTTGCTGCGGCGGTTTAATCTATGGTTTAGTATTTACGACGAAGCGCGCTGCCTCGCTTGCGAAGGCAGTGATCCGGGTAAAAATCCGTTTCTCGCGGCGCAACTCGCATTGGCGGCGGTGCCGTTTCTCGCGGGTAACGAAATGCGTCGCGAACAAGCGGTCGCGGCTGGCTGGGACATCGTGGTCGTCGATGAGGCGCATCATCTGGCGTGGGCACCGGATGCGGTGAGTCCCGAGTATGCGCTCGTCGAGCAACTGGCGCGCTGTGTCGCGGGATTGCTCCTGCTCACCGCGACCCCGACGCAGCTCGGTTTGGCGGGGCACTTTGCGCGACTCCGTTTGCTTGATCCCAATCGCTACGACGATTTCGAGGCGTTTCGTACGGAATCCGAAGGTTTTGGTGCCGTGGCGGCGATTGCGGAAAAAATCGTCGAACAGCAACCGCTTAAACCGAAGGATCATACTGCGCTGCGGAAAATTTTTAACCGCGACCCAGAACGGCTCGTCGAGCACCTCGACGCGCTCGGTAAAGGCCGGGCGGGCGCGCGCGAGGCTTTGTTGAAGACCTTGCTCGATCAGCACGGCACCGGCCGCGTGGTGTTTCGCAATACCCGTGCCGCGATGACGGGATTTCCGCGGCGTAAATTTTGCCCGGTCCCCCTCACGGTGGAAAATAATCTCACGCATCTGGCCCGCATCGCACGGGAGTTGATTGCGGAGGATACGGGCGCTGACGGCGGTATTCGTTACGCATTTAAAGAGGACCCACGTCTCGATTGGCTGGTAGATTTTTTGAAGACACAGAGCGCGGAGAAAATTCTTCTGATCTGCAAATCCCAGCGCAAAGTCGTCGCGCTCGAAACCGCGTTGCAGGAAAAGATCAACGTGAAGGTCGGGCTGTTTCACGAGGGGCTGCCGCTGGTGCAGCGCGACCGCAATGCCGCGTGGTTTGCCGAGCCAGACGGGGCCCAATTGCTCATCTGTTCCGAAATCGGGAGCGAAGGGCGTAACTTCCAGTTTTCGCACCATCTCGTGTTGTTTGACCTGCCGTTGAACCCTGGGCTTTTGGAGCAACGGATCGGTCGGCTGGATCGTATCGGCCAGACGCAGACGATCCAAATCCACGTCCCGTACGTCGCGGGTAGTGGTGAGGAATGCGTGGTCGAGTGGTATCACCGCGGGCTGGATGCGTTTGAAACGCCGATCCACGGCGGCAACGATTATCAGGAAGCGTTTAAAGAGCGACTGCTCGTGCTCGCGCGTACTTATGGTGAAGGCGGTATGGCTGGACGTGACCAACTCGACACCTTCATCGCGGAAACCACGGCATTCAGAAAAGTGTTGAGTCTAAAAATGCAGAAAGGTCGGGATCGTTTGCTGGAACTTAACTCCTTTAATCCGGCGGTGGCCGAGCAGGTGATCGCAGGCGTACGGGCGGTGGACGCAGATCCTTTTCTGCGGAATTTCCTCGTCGAGTTGCTCGACCATTTCGGCGTGCGGATCAAAGAGCACGAAGAAGGGGATATGTTTCTGGATCCGAGCCATGCGTATATCGAGGGATTTCCCTCGATCCCCCGAGATGGCATACTGGCCACGTTTAGCCGCGCGCGCGCCATTGTGCGCGAAGATATTCGTTTTCTATCGCCCGATCATGCGCTCGTGCAGGACGCAATTGATTTACTGATTGATTCCAAGACGGGCACTTCAGCCTTTGGCTGGATGCGTTCGCCGAAACCGAATTTGCTACTGGAGGCGATTTTCCTGCTCGAGACCGTCGCCGACTCGCGCTGGCACGTGGATCAATTTCTCGCACCCACACCGGTCCGCGTCGTGGTGGATCTACGTGGCAATGATTTGACCGCGACGCGACCGGCGGCGGCGCTCGCGGAGGATTTTGTCGATGCGACGTTGCAACGGTTTCTCGAGCGCCCGGGCTTTAATGCGGCGCTTCTCAAGACGATGCTCGAATCCGCGACCGAGCGAGCGGAATCACTTGCCCTCTCTTTGAAGTCAGCGGCCGGTGAGCGTGCGGCGACCGCGTTGGGCTCTGAGTTGCAACGACTCGTCGATTTGCAACGACTCAACGATCACGTGCGACCCGAGGAGATCGCGTGTGCGCGGGAGCAGACGGTGCGCACCGGCGCGGCAATCGCCGAGGCGCGATTGCGGCTGGATTCTATCCGTCTCGTGGTCGAAGGACCGCAAGCCTTGGGTTAAGCAAGTGGTTCCGCTACGGCCGGTTCAACGCGTGAGCGGGAGCAGCGCGCGTAGGCGAGGATTGCGCAGAAAAAGTCCGCCCCAAAGTACCACGCCCACGATGATGGTAGACACAAAGGGATCACCCACGCGGATGTGAGTGGCCGTCGCACCGCCAAGGTACGCGGTTAGCAAGATCGCGCCGAGCACCGATGTGCGGGGAATCGCGTAGAGCACGGTGCAGACGAGTTCGAGCACGCCGAGACTCGGAGCGAGCTGGATTTTCCAGCCGAGGTGCTCGAAGCCTTTGGCGAGATCCGGCGAACCGGAAAATTTCATGGTGGCGCTAAACAAGAGCATCAGGACGGGGAGCGTGCTCATGATGCGTCCGGTCCAGAGAATGCCTTTCGATGGGGTGACGGGAGTGGAGTTGGAGTCCATGGCCAAAATGGGATGAAACTGGGCGCGCCGAGGGCGAGTCTGTTTTTATTTCGCTTTGGCGGGCTTCAGGTCAACGACGGTGCGGATCGCTTGGAGCAGAGTCGCAGCGTCGAAGGGTTTCATTACCATGCCGGCCACGCCGAGTGCCCTGAGTTTTGGCAGTACGGCGTGATCGGCGGGTGAGGGCAACATGATGACCGGAATCGCACGCAACGCCGGTTTCGATTTCAACATCTCGAGCAACTCTAGGCCGCCCATAATCGGCATGCTCACATCCAGTAAAATCAGGTCGGGCAACGCACGCTCCATCGAGAAAAGGGCGTTGTAGCCATTGGTCGCACCATCGGCCTCGCAGTCGAAAGGGGCGAGGATATTAGTGGCGATGGTGCGCACGGTTTTGGCGTCATCGATGGTGAGGATTCTTGGGCGCATGGAAATAATGGGCCGGGCAGCGGTGCGCGGTAAATGAGCACATTGATGGGCCTAACCATGAAAGCAATGGCCGGGCGTGGCGTGATCTGATCCGCACTTTTTTGAAGCTGATCCGAAGGTGTGGATTGTCACCGATGAGTGGCGTAGCTAAGTCAATGATTCATGAACGCTTCCTTCTCCTGCTGTCGTCTATGGTCCTTCGTGCTTTTAACCCTCTCGCTCACCTCTCAGCCGATGCGTGCCGCTGATACGAAACCGGCGGAGCTCCCGGCCGATCCGATTAAGATGATGGTGGGCCGCCTCGAGTTGGAGCGGTATAAAGCCACGATCAAAGGTCTGACTCAGTTCGGCGACCGCCGCCAAGGTACGGCCCGCAATCGCGCCGCACTCGATTGGATCGAGGCGCAGTTGAAGAGCTATGGTTACTCGAACACCACGCGAATGAAGTATGAATATTTTCCGACAGATCCGCGTCGTCCGAGCGGCCCCGTGACGAGTGGCGCACCCGACGCGGCGCAGGGTGGCGGACGTTATCGCGGGCTTCGCGCTAAAACGGGTGTGAACCAAGATCCCAATTTGCAAACCGACGAAAAACTACGCGCATTGAATTCTCAGCCCGGCGACATCGGGCCACGCGAACAAGTTTACTGCACGAAAATCGGCACAACACATCCCGAAGAAATGTATATCGTCGGCGCTCATTTCGACGGGCTCGGCTACGGTGAGGCTGCCAACGATGACGGCTCCGGCACGGCCATCGTGATGGAGCTGGCGCGCATCTATATGTCGCCTGACGTGAAGACCGAGCGTTCGATTCGCTTCGTACTGTGGAATAACGAAGAGACCGGCCTCAACGGCGCCCGCGCCTACGTCGCTCAACGCGCTGCCTTGCAAGGCCAAGAAGCGCCCGCGGGCTCAGGTCTTTATCCGGAGCCGAAGTGGCTCGGCATGATTCAGCACGACATGATGCTCTTTGATCACGGGGCCCCGCGCGCCGATGGCACGGTTTCAAAGGACCAGCGCCCAGAAGCCGACGTAAATATTGAGTTTCAATCGACCGCCAAGTTTTCCGAAGGCGCGCAGAAACTCGCCTGGTTTTTTCACGCCGCCAACGAAGCCTATGCGACCGATTATCCCGCGGCCGTCGGCCCGCATATGACCAACACCGACAGCACGCCGTTTATGGATCTCGTGCCAGCCATTAGCCTGCGTGAAAACGAACGCGGCCGCGAAATCGGCGCCGGTTGGGACCCGCACTGGCACCAGCCGACGGATATGTTTGCGACGTTTAGTGACGCCGATTTTCGCCTCGGCCTCAACGCCGCGCAGACGACGCTTGGCGCCCTTGGCCGTCTCACCGGCGCTACCCTCACCAAATAATTCTCCGACTCACGACGCTTCATGAAGACGATAACCGAATTGCAACGTCTCGCCTCGCCGGCTCCGAAACCTCAGTCGCTCGCCTGGGCTGGCGCGACGCTCTGGATGGGTTCACGGGCGACAAAAACTATCTACGCGATCCAACCCGCGAGTTGGACCGTGACCAGTGAAACGCCTGCGCCCGGCACGCCGTGGGGTATGACGGCGGCGGGCAATGAACTCCGCGTGCTGTGTGGCGAGACGGCGGAGGATCATCGCGTGATTCGGCGCTTCGTGCCGGGCGTGGGATTCGACGCAAACTGGGCACAGCCCTGTCCCGACGACACGGGATCACAACTCGGTTTTTCCGGCGGAAAACTCCACGTCAGCCAGTGGTACCCGAAGAAAGTTTTGACCTTAACAGGTGACGGGAAAGTCGAGCGCGTGATACAGCTGCCGCACGGCATCTGCGGGCAAGTCTGGGTCGATGGGCTGATTTATCTGGTGACGACTGACGCCGAGGAGACAAACGAGTATTGGCTGACTCGTGTCGACCCCCGGCCGGCAACGCCGGTGATTGAGAATCTCGCGCTCATTCCATTTCAAGCGCGGGCGCTGGCTTGGGACGGCGCAAGATTTTGGACCAACCACCGCGAGCAAAACCAGATCGTAGCTTTTTTGTGAAAGTAATGAGGATTTAGTGTATGGTCCACTGCGGTCGTCACAGCGCTCACTCGGATTAAATTCACGGAGATTGAGGCGATCGCATCTGCCGCTACGAGTCGCTCAGACTCACTGCCCAAGGAAAGACAGCCGGTGCGCCTTTTGAATCTTGCGCCGCTGTTCGTCGCTTAGCCGCGCTTCTCCGGCGAACTCCGGCCAGCGGCGTACCGCTGCCTGCACCTCCGCGATGATCGCGGCGGCGCGGCCGCGCTTCATGGAAGCAGCCTTCGCGCACGCCTTGAAATCCTCTACTGTGAAGCCGTCGCGTTTTCCGTTTAGGGTCATCTGGTGCGATCCCGTCCACGGGCCGGATGGATTATAACTGTAGGTTACGTCGAACGCCGGCGCGAGCGACCACTGCCCTTGTTGATTCATTAGAAAGGCGATATTCTTCACATGGTCGTCCTGATTCCGAGCAACAAGGTTGAAAACCATCCGCCGGAACTGCTCCTCCACTACGGCCATCGGCAGCTTGAGCTGACGAATCGTGAGTAGAGCCTGCTCGTAGGCATAGGCCCCGGCCTGGTTGAAATCAAAATGCGCCAACGCGCAGAGCGACTGCATGTGCAGCCTTGCCCCGCCGGTCATCCGGTCAAAGCGGCGCGTCATAAAATGCCGCCGCCCGTTTTCCTCAAGCAGCCGGCATTCGCTCATCGTGATCCCTGCGGCCTTGGCCATGAGGTGATAGGCGAATTCTATAGCCCCGTAGCCCTTCGGATCTTCCAGCTCCTTGTCACGGTTTTGCTTCACGCCATCAAATTTCAAGAGCCAGTAATCGAAGCCATCGCCCACCGCAAGCTGCCCCGAGCGCACCTCGTTCGTCGCTGGATTCCATGCGATTACTGCCTTGGCCCTCGCACCGCCGGCCGACGTGCCCACGCTCAGGATGTCTCGCAGCGCCCGCTCCTTTCCGGCCTCGTGAAAGTGACCCTCCAAATCGCCTCGGTGAGTCAACACCTCGCTCGCCAACTGCACCAGCGCATCCACCTCGATCCTTGACCTGCCGCCATCCTTAGGGCCGAGCGTCGGAACGAACTCCAGTGCGCCCATCCCCCGCCTGCCTGTATAGCAGAGCCGAGAGACGGCATCGAAACTGTCTGGCTTGCGTCCCTGTGTCGCCAGCCAGGCGTTAATCAGCGCGTTTCCAAACTTGTCCGGCAATGAATCCGCCAGTAACCCTGGCAGTCCGTGAAACGTGCTCCGTGGGAGCGCGGGGAATTCATAGACCCGCTCGCTCAGCGGCATCGTCAGCGGCGAAAGCTCGATCCCGCTGCGCGCAAAGTCCGGGTCGTATTGGAACGTCGCCACATCGCTGCCCTCCTCGAGCGATACCGCGCCGATGGTCCGGCCCCAGAGCTGTACCGCGGCGATCATGCCGTCTTGCCCCATACCCATTGTTTCGGCTCGCCCGCCACCGACTTTTTGCTGGTCGCCCGCCGGCGCTGATGCCCTTGCTCTTTCAGTTGCGCCATAGGACTGGCGGCCTCTTCCGGGACGAGCGCCTCGAACCGCTCCACCAAGCCCAGTACGCGGCATACGCGCACAAAACCCGACAATTGGGTCGCCGCCGCACCTAGTTCCAGCCGTTGAACCGTTCGCAGACCCAGGCCTGCCTGCTCCGCGAGCTGTCTTTGCGTAAGATTCTTCGCCAACCGAAGCCGAAGCAGCCGCTCACCGAGCAAACTGAGCAGCGTTTTGTCTGTGTTGGTATGAACGAATTTCATGCGCCTAAAATGGCGTATTGCGTCCGAAAATCAAGATTAAGCGCCATAAATGGCGTTTTGTTGGAATGTTTATAATTTCGCTAATTATTAACGAACCCAGCTCCGGGCGTTATAAAAGAGCTTCATCCAAGGGGAATCTTCGGCCCAGGTCTTGGGCGTCCAACTCATGCAGGTACTGCGAAAGACGCGCTCGGGGTGAGGCATCATAATCGTCACGCGACCGCTAGTTGTGGTGAGCGCGGTGAGGCCGAGGGGCGAGCCGTTCGGGTTGAGCGGATAACGCTCCGTGGGTTGGTGGTGGTTATCGACGAAGCGGGCGGCGACCAGGCCGGAGGAGGCGCAGCTTTGAAGCGCGGTGTCGTCTTTGAACTCGGTAAAACCTTCGCCGTGCGCGACGGCGATCGGGAGGACGGAGCCTTCCATGCCGGCAAAAAGAACGCTCGGGCTTTTTTCGATTTTCACGGAAACATAGCGGCTTTCGTAGCGCTCGCTCTGGTTTTGCACGAAGCGCGGCCAGTGCTCGGAGCCGGGGATGATGCTATGGAGGTTGCTCATCATCTGGCAGCCGTTGCACACGCCGAGTGCGAAGGCGTCGGAGCGTTGAAAAAACGCCGCGAATTCGGTGCGGGCGCGTTCATTAAACAAGATGCTCTTGGCCCAGCCTTCGCCAGCGCCGAGTACGTCGCCATAGCTGAAGCCACCGCATGCAGCGAGGCCGCGGAAATTTTTCAGTGAAACGCGGCCGCTCAAAATGTCGGTCATGTGGACGTCGATTGCCTTAAATCCAGCGCGGGTGAAGGCGGCGGCCATCTCGACTTCGCCGTTTACACCTTGTTCGCGGAGAATGGCGATGGGCGGACGGGCGCCCGTGATAATCGAGGGGGCGGCGGTGACATCAAAGGCAACGACGGGCGTGATGCCGGGGTCGGTGCGGTCGATGCGCAGTTGGTGTTCGGATTCGGCGCACGTGGGGTTGTCGCGGATCGTGGCGATGCGGCGGGTGACGTCGGACCAGATCGCGCGCAGGGCGAAGAGGTCTTCGTCGAGCAGGACTTTGCCGCCGCGTTTGATGCGAAAGCGGTTGTCGCGGTTGAGCGTGCCGATGCGCGTGGTGCAGGCCTTGAAGCCGTGTTGGCGGAGCGTTTGTGAAACGTTGTCTAGGTCGGCGGTCCGGATCTGAAGAATGGCGCCGAGTTCTTCGTTGAAGAGCGTGCTGTCGACGTTGTGGCCGTGGAGGATTTCGAGGTCGACGCCGGTGTGACCAGCGAAGGCCATCTCGGCGGCGGTGGCGAGGAGTCCGCCGTCGGAGCGATCGTGGTAGGCGAGGAGTTTACCCTCGCGGCCGAGGAGTTGGATGGCGGCCCAAAATTGCTTGAGGTCATGGGCGCTGTCGACGTCGGGCGGTGCTTCGCCCATCTGGGAAACGACCTGGGCGAGGATCGAGCCACCGAGACGGTTTTTGCTGCGACCGAGATCGAGGAGCAAGAGGACGGAGTCTTCGTCGCGTTGGAGTTGTGGCGTGAGCGTGAGGCGAATATCGGCGACGGGGGCGAAGGCCGAGATGATGAGGGAGGTGGGCGCGGTGACGCGTTTGTGCAGACCTTCTTTATTGCCGATGGCGGGTTCCTTCCACGCCGTGCTCATGCTCATGGAATCTTTGCCGACGGGAATGGTGATGCCGAGGGCGGGACAGAGATCGAGGCCAACGGCGGAAACGGCGGCGTAAAGATCGGCGCCGTCGCCGGCGATGGCGGGCGCGGCCATCCAGTTGGCGGAGAGGTTAACTTTGCCGAGGTCACCGATCTGGGCGGCGGCGAGGTTGGTGAGGGCTTCGCCGACGGCGAGGCGGGCGGAAGCGGCGGCGTCGTTGATGGCTACAGGCGTGCGTTCGCCCATGGCCATGGCTTCGCCGGTATAAACGTCGAAGGCGGCGGCCGTGACCGCGCAATCGGCCACGGGGACTTGCCACGGGCCGACCATTTGGTCGCGGGCAATCAGGCCGCCGAGCGTGCGGTCGCCGATGGAGATGAGGAAGGTCTTGTCGGCAACCGTCGGGTGTGAGAGGACGCGCTGCACGACTTCAAGGAGCGTGAGTTCACCGAGGTCGAGGGGTTTGCGCGGGCGCGCGAGGGTGACGTCGGTGCGGGCCATGCGCGGCGGTTTGCCGAGCAGGACGTCGAGCGGCAGATCGATCGGTGTATTTTTAAAATGGGAATCTTCGAGGACGAGTTTTTTTTCGGTGGTGGCTTCGCCGACCACGGCGAACGGGCAGCGCTCGCGTTCGCAGAGCGCTTGGAACGTGGCGAGGCGAGCCGCAGGGACGGCGAGGACGTAGCGCTCTTGGGCTTCGTTGCACCAAATCTCGAGGGGCGACAGGCCCGGCTCGGCGTTGGGGACAGAGCGGAGTTGAAATTTGCCGCCGCGGCCACCGTCGTTGACGAGTTCGGGCAGGGCGTTGGAGATGCCGCCGGCGCCGACGTCGTGGATGAAGGAAATCGGGTTTTCCGCGCCGAGGGCCCAGCAGCGGTCGATGACCTCTTGGCAGCGACGTTCCATTTCGGGGTTGTCGCGTTGGACGCTGGCGAAATCGAGATCTTCATGGCCGGAGCCGCTGGCCATGGAGCTGGCGGCGCCACCGCCGAGGCCGATCAACATCGCCGGCCCGCCAAGGACGATGAGCTGATCGCCGGGGTTGATGGCGCCCTTTTGGATGTGTTCAGCCTTAATGTTGCCGAGTCCGCCGGCCAGCATGATGGGCTTGTGGTAACCGCGAAGTTCGGTGCCGCGGGCGTTGGGCACCTCTTGCTCGAACGTGCGGAAATAGCCGTTGATGGCGGGACGGCCGAATTCGTTGTTGAAGGCAGCGCCGCCGAGCGGGCCTTCGAGCATGATGTCGAGGGCGGAGACGATGCGGCTAGGTTTGCCGAAATCTTTCTCCCACGGCTGAATGGCTCCGGGAATTTTGAGGTTGGAGACGGAGAAACCGACGAGGCCAGCTTTGGGTTTCGAGCCGCGGCCCGTGGCACCTTCGTCGCGAATCTCGCCGCCGGAGCCGGTGGCGGCGCCGGGAAACGGGGAGATGGCGGTGGGATGATTGTGCGTCTCGACCTTGCAGAGGATGTGGATGTCTTCCTCGTGCGCGGCGTATTCGCCGGTCTGCGGGTCGACGTAAAAACGCCCACCACGCGTGCCGGCGAGGACGGCGGCGTTGTCCTTGTAGGCGGAAAGAATGCCCTCGGGATGGAGCGTGTAGGTGTTCTTGATCATCTGGAACAGCGACAGGTCTTGCGGTTGACCGTCGATGGCCCAAGTGGCGTTAAATATTTTGTGGCGGCAGTGTTCGGAGTTGGCCTGCGCGAACATCATCAGCTCGATGTCGTGAGGGTCGCGGCCGAGCGCGGTGAACGCGTTAACGAGGTAGTCGATCTCGTCGTCGGCGAGGGCGAGCCCGAGGGATTGGTTGGCGGCGACGAGTGCGGCGCGGCCGGCGGCGAGGACTGGGATGCTTTGCATCGGGCGCGGTGTCTCGTGGCGAAACAACGCGGCGCAGGCCTCGAGTTCGCCGAAAACCGTCTCCGTCATGCGATCGTGGAGTTTGGTGCGCAGCGATTGGAGTTGAGCGGGAGTGAGCGAGGGCGGCGTGCTTTTGGCGTTGGGGGCGAGCTCGATCGTGTAAGCGATGACGCGTTCGATGCGTAGGATTTGGCTCAGGCCGCAGATGCGGGCGATGTCGGTGGCCTTGGAGGACCACGGCGAAATCGTGCCCGGACGGGGGGCGATGATTTGCGTGAGACCAGTAACGGCGTGGGCCGCGCGGCGTGGGCCGTAGGTCAAGAGTTGCTCAAGCACGGCGTGGCCCTCCGGCGTGAGGTCGGTAGTCGTATCGACGATGTGGACGAACTCCGCGCTGATGGCGCGAATGGGCAGGCCGGCGCTAATGAGGCCTTCCAGAAGTTTTTGCAGGCGAAAGGAAGAAAGGGCAGGGGAGCCGCGGAGAATCAACATGGTCAGAACGCAAGATGTTTCGTGACATCGGGGGCGCGGTCAAGGGAGCGCCGCGCGGCGAGCTGATACGTGGAAAAACGGAGTCCGGAGAAAGCCGTTGACGATTCGTGGCGGAACTTCGAGATGGCCGACTTTATGAGTAGCCAGCAGCGAACTGCGTTTCCCTACCGTCCCACCTGCGGGGGCGGCGCTGCGCGCGAGATTTGGACCCCGTTATGAGCGACCGAATTACGCACGAATGTGGCATCGCGATGGTACGGCTGTTAAAGCCGCTCTCTTATTATCAGGAGAAGTATGGTACGCCGTTGTGGGGGTTCACCAAGTTGTTCTTGCTGATGGAAAAACAGCACAACCGCGGCCAAGACGGTGCGGGTGTCTCGTGCGTGAAACTCGATGTGCCCGCCGGCGAGCCGTTCATGTTTCGCGAGCGCTGCGTGAAGAGCAATCCGCTCGATAAAATTTTCAAAACCTTACTCGGTGCCTACAACGAAAAGGTCGCCGGCGGCACGATTCATCCTGAGTTCGCCGACACGGTAAAGAAGCATTTCGATTTTGGCGGGGAGTTGCTGATGGGGCATTTGCGCTACGGCACCAGCGGTGGTTACAGTCTCAGCTCCTGCCATCCGTATTTTCGCCGCTCACCTTGGCCGACGCGCAATCTGGCGCTCTGCGGCAATTTCAACCTCACCAACACGACGGAGTTAAATGAATCGCTGACTGCGATGGGCCAACATCCGATCTTCGCCACGGACACGCAGGCGATCTTGGAGAAAATCGGCTTCTTCCTCGATGAAGAGCACGAGGACATTTACCGCTTCCTGCGGACGCGTAATCTCGCCGGCGAAGAACTTTCCCGTCGCATCAGCGAGGACCTCGACGTGGCTCGCGTCATCCGTCGCGCCTCGGAAAAGTGGGACGGTGGCTACACGCTGTGCGGCCAAATCGGCAACGGTGACGCCTTTGTCGCACGCGATCCTTCAGGCATCCGGCCGGCGTTTTATTTTCAAAACGACGAAGTGATCGCTTTTGCCTCGGAACGAGCGCCGTTGATGACGGTGTTCGATCTTGCGGTCGAGCAGGTGCAGGAAGTCACGCCCGGTCACGTCGTCGTGATGAAGCGTCGCGGCACGATTACCTCGACGCAGTTCACTGCTTCCTTGCCGCGCACCTCGTGCTCGTTTGAGCGGATTTATTTCTCCCGCGGTAATGATTATGACATTTATCGCGAGCGGCAGGCGCTCGGTGGTGGTTTGGCCAATCAGGTGATCAAGTCGATCCATCACGACTGGGGTAACACCGTTTTCAGTTTCATCCCCAATACGGCGGAAGTCGCGTACTACGGCCTGATGTCGGAGTTGCGCACGCGACGACGCGATGAGGTTAAAGCGGCCATTCTCAAAGCCAGTGCGGCGGGCCAGCTCAACGAAGCGCTCCTTGATGACCTCATTTTGCGCAACTGGCCGCGCGGCGAGAAGGTTGTGAGTAAGGACATCAAGATCCGTACCTTTATCGGCCAAGAAGGCATGCGTAACCAACTCGCGAGCCATGTGTACGACATCACTTATGGTTCGGTGAAACCCGGCGATAATCTGGTCTGCGTGGACGATTCCATCGTGCGCGGGACGACGTTACGGAAATCGATTTTACGCATCCTCACGCGGCTCAATCCGCGGAAGATCGTGATCGTGTCGACGGCACCGCAGATTCGTTATCCGGATTGCTACGGCATTGATATGTCGGAACTTGGTAAGTTCGTCGCCTTCGAGGCGGCGGTGGCGTTGCTGAAGGAACGGGGCCAAGCGACGGTGCTCGATGAAGTTCACGCCTTGTGCCGCGCCGAAGTCGCGAACCCGACCGGTACCAATCACGTGCGCAAAATTTACGAGTCGTTTACCCCGGAGGAAATCTCGGCGAAGATCGTCGAACGCGTGCGCCCGAAGGACATTGAATGGAAGGGTGAGATCGAGATCATCTTCCAGACGATTGAGAATCTGCACACGGCGGTGCCGGAGCATTCCGGAGATTGGTATTTCACGGGCAAATATCCCACGCCCGGTGGTTATCGCGTCGTCAATCAGGCGTACTTGAACTATTTTGAAAAATCCGAGGGTCGGAGCTACTGAGCCGGCCAGACGTTTTCATCCGACCATGTCGCTTTCTTACGAATCCTCCGGGGTGAATTACGATCAGCTCGATGCGTTCAAGCGGGCGTGTCAGCGGGCGGCGCGCACCACAGCGCCGCTGTTGGCGAGGCACGGTTACGCCGAGCCCGCGTCCACGCGCGGTGAAAGCTGTTACCTCATGGAAGCGGCCGACCACTACCTCGCTCACGTCGAGGAAGGACTCGGCACCAAGAATCTGGTGGCCGACGCGGTGTACGCGCAGACGGGAAAAAATTTCTATCGAGAAATCTCCATCGATACAGTGGCTACGATCGTGAACGACCTGATCACGTGCGGCGCCTTGCCCATCTCGGTGGCGATGCACGCAGCGGTGGGTGAGTCGGCGTGGTTTACGGACGAGGCGCGGATGCAGGCGCTCGTCGAGGGCTGGGCGGCGGGTTGTCGCAAGGCCGGCGCCGTGTGGGGCGGCGGCGAGACGCCGACGCTGCGCGGGATCGTCAACGCTAACGCTATCGTGCTCGCCGGCTCAGCGGTGGGTAAAATTCAGCCCAAAGCGCAGCGCATCACCGGCGACGTGCGCGACGGCGATGCGGTCATCTTTTTGGCTTCGACGGGGGTTCAGACCAACGGGCTTAGCCTGTGTCGTTTGATCGCGGATAAATTACCGCTCGGTTATCAGACGCCCATCGGTCACGGCGATACGCGCACGTACGGCGAGGCGTTGCTCGCGGCGTCGGCGATTTACGTGGATTTTGTGGGCCGATGCCAAACAGCCGGGCTGAAACTTAATTATGTTTCCCACGTGACGGGCCACGGTTGGCGGAAATTAATGCGACTCGACGAGCCGTTTGTTTACGAGATCACTGAGCCACGCGCCGCGCCGGCCTTGTTTAAATTTTTGATGGAAGCTGGACCGATCACCCTGCGTGAGGCTTACGCGACGTTTAACATGGGCATCGGGTTCGCTGCTTATGTCGCGCCCGATTTGGCGTCTGCCGTGGTTGCGGCCGCGCAGGCTTGCGGGCATGACGCTTGGATCGCGGGCAACGTGAAGAAAGTCGGCGACAAAAAAGCCGTCGTGATTCCCTCGCTCGGGCTGGAGTACGACGGCTCGACCTTGCAGGTGCGCTGAGGCCGTGGCGGATCAACCGCCGTAGCACTCGAGATATTTCAGCCCCGTGCTCGTGTTAAAGATCACGACGGTGTCGTCGGGCTTCACTTGGTTGGCGGCGAGCAGGGTCTTCAGCGCGGCGTAGCAGGCGCCGCCTTCGGGGGCGGTGAAGACGCCCTCGCTGGAGCCGATTTCTTTGGTGCAGGTGATCATCAGCTCGTCGGAAATGGCGATGGCGCCACCGCCGGATTGGCGCAGAGCGTTGAGCATGATGAAATCACCGATGGCTTTCGGTACGCGCAAGCCGGAGGCGCGGGTGTGCGCGCCGAGGTGCTCGGCGGCAAATTTATCGCCCTGCGTGAAGGCGCGGACGATCGGCTGGCAGCCCTCGGCTTGCACACTATACATCCTTGGGCGCTTCGCATCGATCCAGCCCATGCGCTCCATCTCCTCGAAGGCTTTCCACATGCCGACGAGGCCCGTGCCGCCCCCGGTGGGATAAAGAATAACGTCAGGCAGCGTCCAATTGAGTTGTTCCGCCAGTTCGTAGCCGAGGGTTTTTTTGCCTTCAGCGCGGTAGGGTTCTTTTAACGTTGAAACATCGAACCAGCCCTCGGCGACTTTGCGTTTGGCGACTTCGGCGCCGCAGTCGGTGATCAGGCCGTTGATGAGCGTGACGTGGGCGCCCATCTGTTCGCATTCGATGATGTTGGCCTTGGGCGTGTCACGGGGCATGAAGAGATAGGCTTCCATCCCGGCGCGGGCCGCGTAGGCGGCGAGGGCGCCGGCGGCGTTGCCGGCGGAGGGGGCGGCGAGTTTTTTGAGTCCGTATTGCTTAGCCATGGAAACGGCGGCGGTCATGCCGCGGGCCTTGAAACTGGCGGTGGGGTTCTGCGCTTCGTCTTTGATGAAGAGGCGGCTGAGGCCGTGTTTGGCGCCGAGGCGTGGGGCGGGTAAGAGCGGGGTCCAGCCTTCGCCGAGCGTGACGATGTCGGCGGTGTTTTTAACGGGAAGGACTTCGCGGTAACGCCAGAGAGATTTCTCGCGGGTGTGCAGGGATTCTTTGGTGAGAGTCTTTGCGGCGGCGGCGAGATCGTAGTGGGCGAAGAGCGGTTTGCCGCAGGCCGTGCAGACATTTTGAGGGACGGCGGCGTCGTACTCTTTATGGCAGGCGGTGCAGGCGAGGTGCGTCAGGTGCATCGGGGCCAAGGCAAAGCACGCGCCGTGCGCGACGCAATCGCCGCTTTGAATATCTGCGTGCGAGGTAGACCGGGGCACGCTCAAGCCTGTTCGCTTAGGATCGCGAACGGGCGGATGGCGGGTCGAAGTTAGGCAATTTTCGGGTGGTTTCGCGCCGCCGAGGAGGGCGAGCATCCAGCTAGGGCAGAGCGTTGCCGCCGGTGGCGCTGGTCAAGGCCTCGACGCGCGATTCCACGATTACTCCGCACCGTGACCAGACCGTGCTCGCTCCGAATGACAATTGCTCCAACTCCGCCAACGCTTTTGCGATCGCGAGCACGGCTACGGCCGTGGGTGCGTTCTTGTTATTTACCGGCAGCAAAGACACCGCGGTGCTCACGCCGGGCAGTTACACGGCGGTCGTGAGCGGTGTCAGCGTTAGGACGGACACGGCGCTCGTCGAGTTCTAGGAGGTGCCGTGATTATTCCGTTTTAAGCGAATCGACTGGGAGCAGCGTTGACGGCTTAGGACTGCGCCGACAACTCTCGGTTAACCCCAGTCTGCATGCGCCCCATTGTACAAATTTCGTTGGACCTTACGGATCGTAAAGAAGCGCTCGAAACGGCCGCGTTGGCGATGCGTGCGGGCGTGGATTGGCTCGAGGCCGGTACGCCGTTTATTTTGGCGGAAGGCGTGCATGGCGTTCGAGCTTTGCGCGAGCGTTTTCCCGGTGTACCGATCGTTGCGGATCTGAAAATCATGGACGGCGGTTATCTTGAAGCCGAGATGATGGCCAGGGCCGGCGCGACGCACGTCGTCGTCATGGGCCGCGCGCACGCAGAGACGCTCAAATGCGTCGTAAAAGCGGGGCGTGATTACGGCGTCAAAATCATGGGCGATAATCTGGGCTTCCCTGATATGGTCGCGGGTGCAAAACTTATTGAGGATCTTGGCTGTGACTTTGTGATTCACCATATCGGCTACGACGAGCGCCGCGGCATCGCCGCAGCGGGCAGACGCATGCCGAGCCCGCTCGATGATCTGCGCGCGGTGGTCGCAGCGGTTAATGTGCCCGTCCAAGCCGTGGGTGGCCTGACGCTCGAGCAAGCGGTACGTACGCCGGAGTTTGGTGCTCCGCTCGTCGTGATCGGCGCGCCGCTGGCGGTGGATGCGGATGCGTTTCGCACCGCTGATGGTAATCTCGAAGGCACGCTGCGAATCATCTGTGAGCGCGTCCATGGTTACGGTGATGTACCCGTAGGAAAATTTCCCCGATGAAAAGTCCCGCCGTCGTCAACTACTCGTCTGAACCCAACAGCGTAGAATTACGCGAAGTCTCCCGGCCTGAGCCCGGCCCAGAGGACATTATCCTCGCGGTCGAGGCGGTCGGCGTGTGCGGCAGCGATCTGCATCAATGGACGGCCTCGCACAGTTGGAAGGTCAATTATCCTGTCGTCCTCGGGCACGAGTTTGGCGGACGTATCGCCGAACTAGGATCGGCCGTGCGCGGTTGGAAAGAAGGCGACCGCGTCGTGAGCGAGACGGCCGCGGTGATCGATCCCGATAGCCCGCTGACACGGGAAGGACTTTATAATTTAGAGCCATCGCGAAAGGGCTTCGGTTACGGCGTCAACGGCGCGATGACACGCTTTGTGCGCGTGCCGGCGCGTTGCTTGCATCGCGTGCCCGATGGGCTGGCGATGGAACAAGCCGCGCTGACCGAGCCGTGCTGTGTGGCCTTCAATGCCGTGATCAACAACGCCCGTGTACGTCCCGGCGATCGCGTGGTCGTACTCGGGCCCGGCCCGATCGGAATTTTGTGCGCGGCGATGGCGCGACTCGCAGGAGCGCAGGTGGCGCTCGTCGGGCTTGAGCGTGATCGTACGCGCCTCGAAGTGGCGAAAGTTTACGGCTGCGAAGTAATCGTCGGTGATGCGACAGCGTGGGCCAAGTCGCGTGATGGTCTCGGCGTCGACGGAGTGATCGATGCGGCGGGTGCGTCGGCGGCGCTGAAAGTCGCGATGGAACTGGTGCGTCCCAATGGCTGGATCAGCAAAGTGGGTTGGGGCCCGCAGCCACTGGGTTTCTCGCTCGATCCACTCGTGCAGAAGAACATCACGCTGCAAGGCAGCTTCAGTCACAATTGGCCGGTGTGGGAGCGCGTTCTGGCACTCTTAGCCTCGGGTCAACTTGACGTGCGTCCCATCATGGGCGGCGTGTGGGGACTCGAATCGTGGCACGACGCGTTTGAAAAAATGCACTCCGGCGCGATCGTGAAAGCGGTGTTGAAACCCGTGTAATCGAGCGCGTTGTTGACCATGCGCTTAAAGGACAAAGTCATCATCGTCACCGGTGCTACCTCGGGAATTGGACAGGCGATCGCGGAGCGTTGCGTCGCGGAAGGAGCGCGCGTGCTGGTGCACGGGATCGTGAGCGCGGACGGCGAGGCGGTCGTGAAAAAACTAGGTGCGGCGGCGGCGTTACACCTCGACGATTTGGTGGATCCGACGAGTGCGGGGCGTATTGTGGCGGCGGCGCGCGCGGCATTTGGTCGGGTCGATGCGCTGGTGAACAATGCCGCGATCGTGCCGCGCAGTACGTTGGCGACGGCGACCGTGGAAAATTTTGACCGCACGATGGCGATCAACGTGCGGGCGCCGTTTTTTTTGATTCAGGCGGCGTTTCCCGAGCTGAAAGCGAATCAAGGCTGCGTGTTGAACATCGGTTCGATCAACGCGTACAGCGGCGAAGCTACGCTCCTCGATTACAGCCTTTCCAAAGGCGCCCTGCAGACGCTCTCGCGCAATCTCGCCAACGCGCACGGTACAGATCGGGTACGGATTAACCACCTCAACGTTGGTTGGGTGCTGACGGCGCGCGAATATGCGGACCAACAAAAATGGGGGCAGGCGGCGGATTGGCCGGAGCACCTGCCGGCGGTGTTCGCGCCTTCGGGTCGGTTAATGCGACCCGAAGAAATCGCAGCGGCGGCCGTGTATTGGCTCGGTGATGAATCGCGGCCGATCACCGGCTCGGTCGTCGAGTTGGAGCAATTTTCAGTGTTCGGTCGCAACGCGGTGAAGATTTAATTTTTTTTTAATAATGCCTAAACTCGCCGCATTTCCCAAGGCCTTCATGCGGGCGCTCTGCAAGGACGGTACGATGACGTTGCGCGAATGGGTCGATCTCTCGGCTCCGCTCGGACTCGACGGGCTGGAGTATTACAGCGGGATGCTGGAGCTGGCCGATCCGGCGAATTGGCCGGTGGCGCGGCGCACGGTGGAAGAGCGCGGGATGGTGATTCCGATGCTGTGTTGCTCGCCGGATTTCTCGCACCCCGATGTGGATTTTCGCGCGCAGGAAATTGAGAAGGAAAAAAACTGGATTCGGATGGCGGCGGCGCTGGGCGCAGGTTATTGCCGAGTGCTTTCTGGGCAGCGGCGACCGGAGCTGACGCGGGAGCGCGGGCTTGATTTGGTCGCGCAGAGTATCGAGGCCTGTTTGCCCGAGGCCGAACGTTGCGGCGTCACGCTGATCATCGAGAATCATTACAAAGACGATTTTTGGAGTTACCCGGAGTTTGCGCAGAAGATGGATGTGTTTTGCGAGCTGGTAGCACGCGTGAAACACCCGCGCTTCGGCGTGAACTACGACCCGAGTAATGCGTTTCTCGCGGGGGATGATCCGCTGGAGTTGCTCGAGCGAGTGAAGCACCGGGTCGTGACCATGCACGCGAGTGATCGCTATCTGGCCGAGGGCACAATCGAGGATTTGCGCCGGGATGAAACCGGGGCGGAGGGCTACGCCAAACGCCTCCGGCACGGGACGATTGGCAAGGGTTTGAACGACTACGATGCGATCTTCGGGACGTTGAAAGCCGTGGGTTTTGACGGCTGGGTGAGCATCGAGGATGGGGTCGATGGCATGGAGCAATTGGCGGAGAGCGTGCAATTCGTTCGTCGGAAGTTGCGGCAGCATTGGCCGGCAGCTTAGATTTAGCTCTCAATTTGTCTCGGGTAGGGTCAGTTTGAGTTATGGAAAAACGTCTCTTTACCGAATTGGGCCTTTCGCCCGAGCTACTTAAAGCCGTGGAAAAAATGGGCTTTGAGGAAGCATCGCCCATTCAGACAGCGGTAATTCCGACGATTCTCGCTGGGCGCGATGTGGTCGGTCAGTCCTCGACCGGCTCAGGCAAGACAGCGGCGTTCGCTATTCCCGCCATCGATAAGGTCGACGTTCAAAGCCGTGCCGTACAGGTCTTGATTTTGCTACCAACGCGCGAATTGGCGGTCCAAGTGGCTGAAGAAGTGGCTAAACTAGCTTTTTTCAAACGCGGCCTTCGCGAGCTTCCGGTCTACGGCGGTCAGAGTTACGAGCGCCAGTTCCGCGGGCTTGATGCCGGCGCGCAGGTCGTGATCGGCACGCCCGGTCGCCTGATGGATCATATGGAGCGCGGTTCGCTTAAGTTAGATAAACTTAAGCTCGTGATTCTCGACGAGGCCGACCGCATGCTCGACATGGGTTTCCGGGAGGACATTGAAAAGATCCTTTCTTCGGTGCCGGAGCAGCGCCAGTTGCTCTTTTTCTCGGCCACGATGCCGAAGGCGATCCAAGACCTGATTAAGCGCTACTCGCGCGATCCCGCTTGGATCAAGATCGAGTCCTCCGCTCAAAACGCCCCGCAGGTCGACCAGGTTTACTTTGAAGTCGACCGTCGCTCGAAGATCGAGGCACTCACCCGCCTCATCGATGTGCATGATTTCCGCTACGGTATCATTTTTTGCAGCACCAAGATCATGTGCGACGAACTCGCCGAGATCCTCTCTGCGCGCGGTTACGCGGTCGATCGCCTGCACGGTGACATCACGCAGATGCAGCGCAACCGCGTCATGGATAAATTCCGCAAGCGCGGCTTTGAGTTCCTCGTGGCGACCGACGTCGCCGCGCGCGGGCTCGATGTCGATGACCTCGAAGTCGTCTTCAACTACGATTTACCGAATGACGCCGAAGATTACACGCACCGCATTGGCCGTACTGGCCGCGCGGGTAAGTCTGGTCGGGCGTTCACCTTCGTCTGTGGTCGCGAACTCTGGGTGCTACAGAATTTCATCCGCTACGCTAAACTTAAGATCCGTCGCGAAAACATTCCCTCACTCGATCAAGTCGAGGAAGCGCGCGAAAATGTGTTTTTCGAAAAACTACGCGACACGCTCAACGCCGCGAAATTCCGCAAACAAGATCGCATGATCGATCGTTTGTTGGAACAGGGTTATCCGAGCACGGATATTTGTTCGGCCTTGATTCACTTGCTGCAAGGCGGTGGTGCCGGCCCTGATAAACCGGAGGCTAAACCGGCGCCCAAGGCTCCGACCAGTTCTGCGCCGAGCTGGGCAACGAAGAAAGCCGCTCCCGCGCTTGCCGCGGGCCCAGCCGCGGCGGACGGTCCCAAGTCGTCCGCCCCGACGAGTTATGCCTCACGGCCTAAAGTCGCCGCGCCAGTCGCCGTGGAACGCGAACCCGCTCGCGCCGAGGGCGATTTCGCGCCGCCGGCTCGCACGGGTTTGGAAAAAGGCTTCACGACAATCTTCCTCAATGTTGGTCGCAAACATCTCGTCACGCCCGCGGATATCGTGGGCAAAGTCGCCGGGGTCACGCGTCTGCCGGGTAATGTGGTCGGCGCGATTGATATTCACCAACGGCACACCTTGGTCGATATCGCCGAAGATCAGGCGCTTTTCGTGATCGAAAAACTCACGGGCATCCGCGTGAAAGGCGAATCGCTCACGCCCTCGGTCGCAACGGCGGGCGATAAAGCCTGATTTTCGTTTCTCATTTTGAGCAGTCCCTCAGGCGACTTTATTTTAAAACCCCGGTTTTTGAACCGGGTTTTTTTGAATTTTCGAGCGTGGCTCGACTGAGAAAAAAGACGACCTGCAGGCCCTCGGTGATCGTAGTGATTTTACCATCGAGGTGGTAAACGAGAATGCTGTCGGCGGTGGCGTCCTCGGGCTGACCCATGTCGATGGGATCTTGGGCGACGAAGACGCCGACCGACGGGTGCGAGTAGGGCGGGTTAAGAAAGCAGCGTCTCATGTAAAGTGGCAGTAAAAGTCAGCCGCCAAGACGAACAAATCCCAGAAATATTTTAACCGCGACCGGATGAAAATTTTCGTCCCGTTTCTTAGGCTCCGTGTTTACCGCGCAGCGATAATCTCCGCAGGTGCGATCGCTTGGCCGGCCGGCGAGAGAGTGGTGGTAAGCGGGGTGGTGGACAGGGCTTTTAGGGCGGCGACGACGATGGCGGCGTTCAGTTCCGCTCCGGCGCGGCTCGTGTGGGTGTTGGCATCGGCAAAAAGTTTTTCGACGGCTTCGGCGCCCAGCGTCTCGTAGCGGCGGGCGATGAGCTCGTTAAGCGGAACGAAAGCGGCGTCCGTGGTGCGTGCGACTTCGGCGGCCCAAGCGGCGTAGGGCGCGCGGGCGATGTGGCCCTCGCGCCAAGATTTGCGCGGCACGAGCGAGCACACGATGGGCGTGACGCCGCGCTCGCGGGCGTCGGCGATGAAGCGCCGCAAGTACCAACCGTAGCTGTGCACGACCTCGTGTTTTTTGGTCATGACGTTGTCGATCTCGACGCTCTCGTTGCCGGTGCCGCGGATGGTGCCGCGGGCGCGGAGGGGCCCGGGCGGTTCGTTATTGAGGGCGCCGTCGTCGTTGTGGCCGAACTGTATGAGGACAAAATCGCCGGGTTTCATGAGCGGCAGCACCTGCGCCCAGTGATCGAGCGTCAGGTAGGTGCGACTCGAAAGACCGCCGACGGCGCGGTTAACGACGTTAATTCTAGTCGGATCGAAAAGCGCAACGAGCGGCTCCCCCCAGCCCCATTGACCGTTGTTGCCGTCGCCCTGACCGTTGCGGACGGTAGAGTCGCCGATGAGAAAGAGCGTGGGTAATTTCGGGTCAGCGGGCACAGGCAACGGGCGGCGCGCGCGCGTGGCGTTGAAGGTGGCGGCGGCGGGCGCGGGGGCGACGGTCTGACCTTGTGCGGAGAACGTGCGGGCGAACGGCGCGCCGTTGAGATTTTTGAGGGCGGCGACGACCAGGCGGGCGTTGAGATCGGCGCCCTCGGGGCTCGTGTGCGTGTGGTCTTTTGGGAAAAACGGTTTCACGGCCGCGTCGCCGCGGCGTTCATATTCGTCGGCGATCAGTGTAGTGAGATCGATGAAGGCGACGTTTTCGGTTTTCCCTAGTTCGGCGGTGAAGGCGCTCCACGGGCCGTTGGTGCGCTCGACTTTACCCTCGCGCCATGCGTTACGGACGGTGAGCGAAAGGATGATGGGCGTGGCTTTTTTAGCGCGAACCTCGGCGATCATTTTACGCACATACCAACCGAAGGAGTGAACGAGCTCGGATTTTTTGGTGAGGAGATTATCGATCTGCTCGGTCTCTTCGCCGAGGGAGCGGATCGAGCCGCGGGCGCGGGAGGCGTCGTTGATGGCGCCGGCGTCGTTGTGGCCAAACTGGATGAGTACGGTGTCGCCAGCTTTGACTTGGGCGAGCAGCTGATCCCACAGGCCCTCGGTGATAAACGTGCGGCTGCTGCGGCCACCGCGGGCGGCGTTGACGACGTTGATTTTGGCAGAGTCGAAATACGCGGCGAACGGCACGCCCCAGCCGGTGGCGGTGGGTGGGCCTTTGGCGGCGGTGGAGTCGCCCGCGATGAAGAGCGAGGGCAGGGCGGGGTTGAGGGTCTTGGGCATGACAGGCTCGGCTGGCGCGAGGGGCGGAGGGAGCGTGGTGTCGCTTGAAGTGGGCGCGGTGGCGGGCGCGGCGAGGAGGGCAAGGGTGAAGAAAGCAGTGAGCGAAAACATCGTGGGGAGACCGCGAAGGTGGGTCGACGAGGGCGTGAGGCCAAGCCTCAGGTAGGTTGGCTAACTGCGGACCGTCCGATGAATGGCGTGAGCAAGTTTGCAACGAAACAACGCTCCCTGCGTCCTACGCGCAGTCGCCCGAACCTCGTTGGGTTTAAATCGCCACCCCCTAGAAATTTATTTTTAGGGCGCGGCAGGTTTGCCGGTTTCATCCACGCTGGTGGGTGTGCCGATCTCGACTTTGCCTTTTTTGGCGAGCGGCTCGTTGACCAATTCGGGGCGCTTCGTCTCCCGGCCTAGATGCGGCGCGCCGAAGCCTAAGAAACTGGCGTAGGTAGACGAGATCTAGCCAAGCAAAAGGGCAAGCGCGCGCGAGACTTAGGCGACGCGTAAGGATTGAGCGGGGGGCATAGCGGCTTAGACGCTCAGCCACCCGCGAAGTTTCTGCCGCGAGCGGCGGTGCGCGATCAGAAGTCGAACTGGTCGATGTTGCCCTGATTGAAAATGAAGGGCTTCCCAAGGAGGATGTTATCGCCTTCGATGGCGAATGAGCCGAGGGAGCCAGCCTTGAAGGATTTGGCGCCTTTTTTTAGTTCGTCTTTGGCGAGGGCGACGCCGGCGTAGATCGCGAGGTAGCCGAGGTCGCCGGTGTTCCAGAGGATGACGCTATCGGTTACGCCGGCGTGGACGTAGCGTTTATTTTCATTAGGGAGGCCGAGCCCCATAACTTTCACTTTGCCGGTGAGGCCGGCTTGTTTAACGGCTTCGGCAGCGCCGGGGACGCCGGGCGAGCAGATGGCCATGATCAGTTTGAGCTTGGGGTTGGCGCTGAGGAGCGCAGTCGCTTCGGATTGGGCTTTATCCTTGAGGTCGTCGCAGGGGCGGACGGCGACGAGTTTCATCTTGGGGAATTTTTCTTTTAGACGGGCTTCGACGTATTTTTGCCACTCGCGCTGGTTGGCGGCGGTGAGCGAGCCAACGATCATGGCGAACTCGCCTTCTCCGCCAACGAGGCGCGCGGCTTCATCCATCAGAGTTTGGCCGATGCCTTGGGGGGTGGCTTGGTTGACGAAAAACGAACGGGAGTCGGCCATGGCATCAGCGTCGTAGGTGAGGACTTTGATGCCCTGCTTCTGGGCTTTGCGGAGGGCGGTGGAGATACCCTCTTTGTTTTCCGCGGCGACGGCGATGACGTCCACGCCGAGCGTGATCCAGTTCTCGACGATCTCGTTTTGTTTGGCGGCGTTAGAATCGGTGGGGCCGTCGAAGAGGAGCTGGATGCCGAGTTCTTTAGCGGCTTTATCGGCGCCGGCTTTGCAGGAGATGAAGTAGGCGTTGCCCTTGGATTTGGGGAGCATCGCGACGATGAGTTTGGAATCGGCAGCGGAGGCGGTGACGAGCGAGGCGAGCAAGACGGCGCCAGCGACGCAGAAACGCAGGAGGTAATTTTTCATGGGGAAAGGGGAGGGGTGGACTGAGTGGCAGTGTGGCGGCGGGGGCGGAGGTTGGACAAGATTTTTGGCAGGACGCTCGCGGTGAGCGCCACCAACAGCAACGCGCCGGTGAGCAAGCCGGACATCTCCTCGGCGGCGTTGAGGCGCATGACCACGGGCAGACAGGCGAGGCCGTTTTTAAGGACAGCGATCGCCGCAACACCGAGCAGCGTGCCTACAATGGTGCCCTTACCGCCGAAAATGCTCGTGCCGCCCAGAACCACGGCGGTGATGGCAAACAGTTCGTAGCCGGTGCCGGCATCGGCCTTGGCCTGACCGAGCCGCGCCGTGTAGATTATGGCGGCGATGGCGGCGATGAGACCCGCGAGCACGTAAACTAACGCCAATCTGCGCTCAACGGGTAGACCGGCGTAACGTGCTCCCTCGGGCGCGAGACCGATGGTGCGGAAAGCCCGGCCAAATGTCGTGCGATGGACCAGCAGTCCCATCGCCAGAGCAACCATGAGAAAAACCCACGCCTGTGTCGGTAGCCCGAGCCAACGCTCTTGGCCGATGAAGAGAAAAGTTTCTGGGAAATCTGTGTACGTGATCGACCCCCGCGTGATGGCTTCGGCGAGACCGCGGAACAGGGAGTATGTGCCCAGCGTCACGATCAAGGGCGGCAATCGCAGCGCGGTGATGAGAATGGCGTTGAGCGCGCCGGCAAGGGCGCCGATTCCGAGCGTGAGCCCGATGGCGACGGGAATGGCCAGGCCGCCATCGTGCCAGAGTTTACCAAAAAGAATCGCACACAGCCCCAATAACGAGCCGACCGAAAGATCGATCCCCGCTGTGATAATGACCGGCGTAAGCGCGAGCGCGAGTAGGCCGATTTCGCAGGAATGACGTAGAATATCAAACTGCCGATCCCAAGTGCCAAAGCCGACGATGACGCCGCGCCGGTTGGTGCTCGTGCCCGCAAAATAAAAAAACAGCCACTCGGCGATCAGGACGTAAAGCAGTAGCATCTCATGGCGCGTGAAGAACGCACGCCAATCGCGACGAGACGGGTTTGAACTAGCGGGCGCGTGGGCGGCAGTGCTCATGGATCAGTGATGAATCTTTCGACTGCGCAGGCCATCGGCGACGACGGCGAGCAGGATGATCGCGCCTTGGACAGCTTTTTCCCAATAGGCTTCGACGTGCAGGTGCGTGAGCGCGGGTGAGACACAGGCGAGTAATAACAACCCCGCGAAGGCGCCCCAGAGGTTGCCGCGTCCGCCCGAGATCGCGACGCCGCCGACGACAACCGCCGCGATCACTTTCAACTCAAGGCCGTTGCCCGTGAGAGGCTGGACTTGGGGGGATTGGGCTAGATTCATCATGGCGCCGAGGCCGGTGAGCGCGCCGATCAAAACAAACACGAGCAGTGTCACTAACTGCGGCCGGATGCCCGCCAGTCGGGCCGCTTCCGTATCCGTGCCCACTGCGTAGAGGTAGCGGCCCGCCGCGAGGTGCCGCATCGACCACGCCAGTGCCACGAGCAACCCCAGCGCGGCGCCGACGAGTACAAGTTGGCCAGCGGTTTGAGTGAGGCCGAACCACTGCACGTGATCGGGTAAGTTTACGAATTCGCCCTGACGGATGAGGTTTAGGCCCTGACGCAAGGTCACCATCGTCGCGAGCGTGACCACGATCGAAGGCAAGCGCAGTACGGCGACCAGAAAACCGTTAAACGCGCCGAACAGCGCACCGAGCCCGACGCTCGCGGGCAAAACCAGCGCCAGCGGCCAACCGCGCGCCACCAACAGGCCTGCGCACACGCTGCACACAGAGAACATCGAGCCGACGGAAATATCGATCTGACGCGTAATGATGACACACGCCATGCCGCAGGCGACGACGAGCGTAGGCGCTTCGCGGGTAACCAACGACAGGAGCGGCTGCGGAGAAAAAAACGCCGGCGCAAATAGTCCGAGCCCAAGCAAAACCGCGAGTAACGCACCGACGACGGAGAGTTCTCGAAAATAGCGTTTCATGCTGCAGTGCCGAGGGCGGCGGCCATGACGGTATGCGGATCGGATCCGCCGGGCAGGATCGCGCGCAGTGTCCCGTGAGCCATCACGCCGATCCGGTCGCTCATGCCGATGACTTCGGGTAGATCACTCGAAATGAGGATCACTGCGAGGCCTTCCTCTGCGAGACGGCGGATGATTTTGTGGATTTCACTCTTGGCGCCGATGTCGACACCCTGCGTGGGTTCGTCGAGAACGAGCAGTTTGGGTCGCGTCGCGAGCCAGCGGGAGAGGGCGACTTTTTGTTGGTTGCCTCCGGACAGACTGCTGCCGGGAGCGTCGGGACCGGCGCATTTCACGGCGAGGTCGCGGATGTAATCCAGTGCGAGTGCGCGCTCGGCGCCGAAGCGGAGCCATGTCGTTGGAAATAGCCGCCGATGGACGGCCATCGTGATGTTCTGCGCGATGGGTAACTCTAAGACGATGCCGTGGCGTCGGCGGTCTTCGGGGACGTAGGCGATACCGTGAGCAACCGCGTCTTGGGGCGAACGCAAATGTAGGGTTTCGCCTGTGAGCGTAATTTGCCCGGAGTCAGCGGGGGTAAGGCCAAATAGAATACGGGCGAGTTCGGTGCGACCTGCGCCGACGAGACCGCCCAGACCGAAGATTTCACCCGCGCGTACGTCGAAGGAAACGTCGTGTACGCCGCTTGCGGTGCACCCGAGGCCACGGAGCGAAAGTACCGTGGCGCCCGGTGCTGATTCCGCGGCGGGATAAATCTGCGCCACCTCGCGGCCGACCATGAGACGGATGAGGCCGGCTTCGTTGATGTCGCCGACGGCGTGGGTGCCGACGCTTTGGCCGTCGCGGAGCACGGTGACGCGGTCGGCGAGGGCGAAGATTTCTTCGAGGCGGTGCGAAATATAAATGATGCCGACGCCGTTTTTGCGGAGGTCGTGGACGACGGCGTAAAGAAGGTGCTGTTCTTTTTGGGTGAGCGAAGCCGTGGGCTCGTCCATGATGACGATGCGGGCGCCGGATCCGAGCGCGCAGGCGATTTCTACGAGTTGCTGCTCGGGCATTGAGAGCGCGCTGACCTCGGTGTCGGGTGAGATGGCGGCGCCGATGCGGGCGAGGAGGGAGGTAGCGCGGTTGCGGCGAGCGGTCCAATCGACGCGGGTGTGTGCGGTGGTGGAGTCGAGGCGGAGGGCCAAGTTTTCGGCGACGGTGAGATCGGGGAACAGCGCGGGTTGTTGGTAAATGCAGGCGATGCCGAGCGCGCGCGCGCTGGCGGGCGTGAGGTCGGCGACGGGTTGGCCGGCGAGTGTGATCGTGCCGCCGTCGGGGGCGTGGGCACCCGTGACGATTTTGATGAGCGTACTTTTGCCGGCCCCATTTTCGCCGAGGAGCGCGTGGACCTCGCCGGGGTGGAGATCAAAATCGACTCCACGCAAGGCACGCACGCCGCCGTAATTTTTTACCAGTTGGCGAAGAGCGAGTAGCGGAGACGACATGCGGGGCGGGGTCTGAAGCAGGCGAGGTTGCTAAGTTCGCCGCAATTTAGCCAGCTGAAGGACAGTCCGAACGGGAGTTTCCGGCGGCGCGTAGCGCAGCGAGATCGGGGTCGGTTTGAGCGGCGATTTTGAAGTGCGGCTCGAGGGCGATGGCTGCGTCGACGCGCCGGCGGGCTTCGGCGAGGTCTCCGCGTTGGCAGGCGTAGCAGCCGAGATTAAACTGGATCGTGGGCTCGTGCGGGTGGCGGAGTTCGGCGGCGCGGAGGATCGCTTCGGCTGCGTGCAGGGATTCGGCGCGGCGCGTGGCGTAGGCGAAGGTGATCCATGCGTCGGCGTTGGCGGGTTGGCGCCGGGTGAGTTCGCCGGCGGTGAGGCGGAGCTTAATCCAGCGAGATTGCGCGCGGAAAATTTCCATGCGCAAAGCGAGGGCTTCGTCGCTGTCGATCGAGTCGGGTGGAAGTTGGGCGAGTTCGGCGGCGGCTTCTTTGAGCAGACCGAGCTCGATGTAACCGCGGGCGTGGGAAAGCAGCCAACGCGGTTGCATGGGACGAAAAACGGCGGCGCAGTTTAGGCGGCCTTGGAGATACAGCAGTGTTTGTATTTACGGCCGCTGCCGCAGGAGCAGGGGTCATTGCGGCCGGGTTTGACGGCGGCTTTGGCGGGCGCGGGGCCGGTGCGTACGGGGCGGGTGTAAATCCAACCGGTCACGGGGTGCCGACGGAATTCAGCTTTTTCCTGGAGGACGTACTCGTTGTTGGCGTCGACGTAGTAAGCGGAGAACTCGACGTAAGAGAGGTCAGGTTGGGCGTTGGGCTCGTGGGCGTGGATTTCGAGGCGAGTCCAGCCGATGGCGGGTTCATCGGGCAACTCGACGTAGGCCTCGCTGGCGGTGCCGGCGTAGGAGCGGTGGAGATGCGCGTAGTCTCGCGCAACGTGCGCGGTGAAACGAGAGCGCATCAGCTCTTCCGCGGTGGCGGCGGGGCGCGCGGCTTTGAGGATCGGTTCGCAGCAAAGATCGTAGGATTTGCCGCTGCCACAGGAGCAGGCTTGTCCACGTTGCGGGGCCAGCAGGGCGGCAGGAAGTTTCGACATGGAGTCAGTCGTACTCGCGCCGCTATGGCCGATGCGAGCCTGAAGCGCCGAGGCGCTTAGGCGGCGCGGTTGCGGTGGGGGTGGGCGTGGGCGGCAAGCGGGGCGAGTTCCGGCGTGAAATGAGGGCATAGACTCATGAGCAGGAAGTCATGGGGCGGAGCGGCGAGGGGCGGCGTGGGCGCGGTTTTGGGCGTGGCGGTGAAGCCGAGGATAGGGCTGCGCAAAGTGCGCGGCGTGGTGGTCGGTTGAGTTTGCATCGGGATGGCGTTTTTTTGGTTTTTTTGAAAACCCGCCCGAGGCCGCACCGTGGGGGCCAATAAAAAGCCCCTCCGGTTTGGCACCGGAGGGGCGAAAGTCGTTAGACGAATCAGGCCCCCCGCGGCGCGCGGCGAATGGATACGGATACGACGGAAGCTACGACCACGGAAACGTGGGCGAGCGGGGAGGTGTTAATCGTCGTGCCGGAGAGGCTCATGAAGAAGTTGAAACCAAGGTCGAAGCGTGGGGCCGTGTCAAGACCGGGACTGGTGCGGGAGCTTTCGCGCGCGCTAGGCCGACGGGATCGCGCCTAAATTTGTCACGGGTGCGCCGCTTGACAGCGAGGGAAGCGGACCACTATTCCACTCATCCCGTATGGATGTTGCTCTCGACCAACCGGTGCTGGTGTTGAATCGCCTCTGGCAGGCGGTCAACGTCATCGGCGCTCGACGAGCTTTTGCGCTGTTGGCCCGCGGGCACGCCCATGTGGTGCATCATCACGATGATGATTTCCGGATGTTTTCGATGATGGATTGGATCGATTTCTCCGCAAGCAATCCGCCCGTCGAGGCTGTGGAAACAGTTCATACGCCGACCCGCACGATCCGTTTGCCCCGGGTGATCTTGCTCACCTTTTTCGACAAGTTGCCGTGCAAGGAACTGAAGCTCACGCGTGGTAATGTCTTCGACCGCGACAAGAACACGTGTCAGTATTGCTCGCGGGTTTTGCCGCGCGAGCAGCTCAATCTTGATCACGTGATCCCGCGCGATGCGGGTGGCAAGACGACGTGGGAAAACATCGTTTGCTCGTGCATCAAGTGCAATTCGCGGAAGGCCAATCGCCTGCCGCACGACGCGCATATGCGTCTCATCCGCAAACCTGTGCGGCCGAAGTGGCGCCCTGTGATTTCGCTCGTGCTAGGTAACCAAAGCCAGCACGCCGCTTGGAAGGACTTCCTCGACGTCGCTTATTGGAACGTCGAATTGGAAGACTGAGTCGGGCGCAGCGCGATGCGGCGCGCGTCTTGGTTTAGGCGGGCGGTTTCGATTTTTGGCGCACGAGCAGCAACAATGTGGCGGCCGCGATGATATTGATCGCGGCTAAAATCAGGCGGGCGGGCAGGGGGATTTTGGGGTTGGCGACGAAAATCAAGACTAGGGCGCACACAATGAGCACGGTGCACGCGAGGTAGATGAGTTTGCGTTGGCGCGGGGTGGGCGCGTAGGCGTCGGTCGGGGTGGGCGGGGGAGTGGGGGTGACGGGAGGGACGGTCATGGTGAAATACAAAATATGAGCGGATGCTGTTTATGCGAGGGGCAAGGTTAGGCGCATCGTGGTGCCTTCTGGACTGCTCGAGAGGAGGGTGAGATCGCCGTGGTGGGAAATGAGAACGCGTTTAGCGATGGCGAGGCCTAGGCCGGTGCCGCCGGGGCGGCCGGAAAGGAAGGAATCGAAAATGCGGTCGCGGATGTTTTCGGGAATACCGGTGCCGGTGTCGGCGAGGTCGAGTTGGGCGACGGCGCCGGAATCGCGGAGGGCTACGTCGAGCGTGACGTTGATCGTGCCACCGTCAGGCATGGCCTGCATGGCGTTGATGATGAGGTTGAGGAGGACTTGTTGTAATTGACCGTGGTGGCCTTCGACGACGACCGGGCGTGCGGGTGGCTCGAAACGGAAAGTAATTTTACTCTGCGCGAGTTTGAGGCGGAGCAGAACGAGTGTGTCTTCGATGATTTCGCCGAGCGAGCAACGCGTGTGGAGGCTCGTGGGGGCTTTGGCGAAATTGAGCACGCGTGTGACGATGGCTTCCAGCTGATCGAGTTTTTCACCGATGACGCGCATGTCGGTGTGGCGGGGATCTTCTGGGGTGAAATCGACCCCGAGGCCGCCGTGGAGGAGTTTAAGGACCGTGAGCGGGTTGCGGATTTCGTGGGCGATCTCGGCGGCGAGGAGGCCGAGGGTGGTGAGCCGTTCGTTTTTGCGGAGGGAATCTTCGCTCTGGAAAACGCGGGTGTAGAGGCGGGAATTTTGCAGAGCGACGGCGCCGAGCGAGGCGAGGGCGGCGAGGAGGCGTTTCTCGTCGTTATCAAAGCGGTGGACGCGATCCGTGAAGACGGCGAGGACGCCGAGAACTTCGCCTTCGTAGCTGAGAGGCGTAGCGAGGGCGGAAACGAGCGCGGGGTCGAGGGGTAGGTCGTTGAGGTCGCGAAAATCGGGTGTCTGGATATTCGTGAAAGTGATGGCGCGGCGGGTGTGGACGGCGGCGGCGAAGGCGCAAGAATCGAGCGGAAGCGCGCCAGCGGGTGGCGCGGTAACGGCGGCGCTGGTGGTCAGGGCCGCGAAGCTCAGCGTGGCGGTCTCAGCGTCGTGGAGGTAGAGCGCGCAGGCACGAGCCGAGAGGACGAGGCGAGCGTCGCGGGTGAGTGAGTCGAAGAGTTCTTGGGGCTCGAGTTTGGCGACGAGGGATTGGCCGGTGGTGATGAGGGTCTCCAGTTGGCGGGCCTTGGCTTTGAGGTGGCGGAGTTGCCAGAGGCGTTGGACGACTGCGGTAGCTTCAGCAGTGAAGCGGACGAGCAGCGCGAGGTTGCCGGGCGTGAAATGGCCGATGGTGTCGTGATCAAGGCAGATCACGCCGATGACTTGGCCGTTGTCCTCCATGGGCGCGGCGATTTCGCAGGCGGTGCTCGAGCGGACGCGGACGTAGCGGGCGTCGCGGGTGACGTCGGGAACGAGTTGCGCGCGGGAATGGAAGGCGACCCAGCCGGTGATGCCTTGGCCGAGCCGGAGGACGACTTCGCGGTAATCGGCGGGGAGGCCGATTTGGGTCTCGATTTCGAGGCGGCCGTGGTCCGGGTTGAGTAGCGAGATGGAGCCGGCGGAGCCTTCGAAGTGGGTGAGCAGTTCGCCGAGGATGCGCGGCAGGACAAATGCGGGATCCTCGCTCTGAAAACCGAGCGAGGCGATGCGGCCGAGCGTGGCTTGATCGGCGAGGGAAAGGGCGGAGGCGGATTCCACGCGTTCGAACATTGGGGAATCAGGGCGGAAGGCCAGAAATTCTGCGTTCGCCGCGCGAGTTGGACGCAGCGGGAGCGTAGATTTTTTCTAAACCAGCGAGCCGCCGCGGCGGAGCGGGCCGTTTATTTGCCGGCGGTCGCTGGAGCGGGTGCGGCGATGACCTCGGCGAGCGCGTCTCGAAGGGCGTGCAGGCGTTCCGGATTTTCGACGGCGGTATGGTCGCCGCTTTCGATATAAAACGTGTCGATGGCGACGCCACGCTCGGTGCCGATGCGCGCAAAGGTGGTGTCAAAACCGTGGTCGGATACAGTTTTGGCGAGGCGATAGAGGAGACCGATTTGGTCGCGGGCCTGGATTTCCACGATGGTGCGCTCCATGGAGAGTTCGTGGTAAACCTCGACGGTGGGAGGAAAGGAGCTGTGGAGCGCTTCGCCGTTGGTGGTGGAGAGGTAGCGGGTCGCGGCGATTTTTTTAGCTTGGGCGACGATGTCGGGATAGAGGTCTTTGTTAGAGACGAGGGCGGACTCGATGGTTTTGGCAAAAATTTCCTGCGCGGCGGCGCTTTGGACGACCCCGCGACCGGGTTCGACAACATAGAAGGTGTCGATGGCGATGTGATCGGTCCGGGAGATGACCTTGGCCCCGAGGATACTCAGGCCGGCGACGCTTAGGGCGCCGGCGAGTTTATAAAAGAGGCCGGCGCGATCCCAAGTGACGACGTTGACGACGGTGAGGGAGCGGTTGAGATCGTCTTTCCACTCGATGACGGGGCGGAGCGTGCCGACGGAATCGGCGGCGGCGATGGAGGTGAACAATTTGTTCACCATCTGGATGTGGAGAGCGATTTCGCTGCCTTCGGTGTGGATGAAATAGCGGTCGGGCAGCAGGCTGAAGTGCGCGGCGATCTCGTCATCACTGATGCCGGGTATGCGTTGGGCGATGAGGTCCTGTTGGGTCATGAGCTTTTTAGCTTCGTAACTGGCGGCGAGGGTGGGGCCGTGTTTCAGGCGTTCAAGGGTAGCGCGAAAAAGCGTGGTATGGAGCGTATCTTTGTAACTGTTCCATAGATCAACCGTGGTGCCGCGAGCGTCGCAAAAGGTGTGGACGTACAGCATCCGCAAGCGCTCGGGATCGAGCACAAGATCGGCGAAGGCGGCGGCGGTATTAGGATCATCGACATCCCGCTTCTGCCAGAATCGTGCCATCGCCAAATGATTTTGGATGACAAAGGAGACCACGGCACAGCCCTCGGTCGAAACATCGAAACGTTTCAGCAGTGGCTCGGCGATGCGCACGCCGCTTTCGGCGTGGCCCTGGATGCCCTTAGCTTTGCCGATATCATGAAGTAGCAGCGTAAGATAAAGTAAGGCTGAGTCAGAAATCTCGTGGAGCACCTCACGGTATTTGAGCGTGATGGGCTCGGCGGCGGTAAAGATGCGGTCGAGCTCGCGGATGGCGTTGAGCGTGTGCACATCAGCCGTGTAGCGATGGTAATATTCGTGCTGCACGAGGCACGTGAGCGCGTCGAAGGCGGGGATAAAACGACCGAGTACGCCCAACTCATGCATCAGGGCCAGCGCCGGATAAACCGCACCGACTTCGGAGAGGATCGCGCGAAAGCTGGCCGTGGCGTCGGCGGAGGCTGCGACTTCCTCCGTGAGCAAAGGCAAGGATTCGCGGATGAGTTCGCGCAGGTGCAGGTCGATCGCGCAGTCGAGTTGCTGGCTATGGCGGAAAACGCGAATCAGGCGGACGGGATCGGTCGTGAAAATCGCGGGGGATTCAGCGGCGAGTTCGCGTCCGCGCACGATGAAGCCATCGAGGCGTTTGCTGCGGGTGAAACGTGAGATGAGGAGTGATTCGCGAATGGAGCTGGCTGTGCCCTTCGCGCCGCGGCCGATACTGAGCGCAAGACGGCTCTCGACGAGTTTCGACATGCGAAAAATCGTCTGCGCCGCGCGGTAATAATCCTGCATGAAATGCTCCACGCGCTGGAGCATGTCGGTCTCGGTGTAGCCGAGGTTTTCGGCGACGCGCGGTTGGGTGTCCAGATTGAGGGTATCCGTAGGGCGAGGGCTGATGAAATGCAGCTCGTTGCGCACGCGCAGGATGAATTCGTACGCGCATTGCGCGGCCTCGACATCGGCGGGCTTCAGATAATTTTGCGCGGCGAGGTCAGCGAGGGTGTCGATGCCGAGTTTCACGCGGGCCATCCAAACGGTGCTTTGGTAATCGCGTAGGCCCCCGACGCCGTTTTTTACGTCGGGTTCTTGGTTGAAAACGGTGTCGGCAAACTTGGCGCGGCGGCTGTTTTGGTCGTCGAGGCGGGCCGCGATGTAGGCCTTGGGGTCTTCGCTCGTGTAAAAATTACGGTAAGTCTGGGCGAACGTCTCAGCGAGCGCGGGCGAGCCGGCGACGAGGCGCGCTTCGAGCAAGGCGGTCTTCGTCTGGATGTCTTTGCGCGCCTCGATAAATACTTCGTCAAGGGTGCGCGTGGAATGTCCGACTTTCAGACCGCAGTCCCACAACAGGTACAAGATTTCCTGCGTGAGGTGTTCTTGGAGGGGGTGGGCGAGGGTCGCTTTCGTCTTGGCCGGGAAGAGAAACATCACGTCGATATCGCTCCACGGCGC
>CAMDRP010000011.1 GCA_945906965.1 Opitutus sp. GAS368
ACTTCAGCTTTGAGGGCTTGAATCTGACGAAAACCCTGTCCGCGTAACCATTCGCGGATTTTTAAAAGGCGGGGTTGCACCGGCCATTCTTCACCCGAGGAGTTAATCGCGTAGCGGGGAAACAAAGGCAGCGGACTGACGCTAAGCGCGGATATGGCGAGCCAGTTGTACAGCGTTTCACCCAAAAACCAGATGAGGAAAAACATGATCGTGAGCACCCAGTAAGGCCGGTTGATCAAATCAAAATCACGGCACAATTGGGCGGCGCCAAAAGCAAATACTAACCACCGCAGCCATCGGTCGGCTATAGCCAAGACCGGTGAAGCGTAACGTTGATTGAGCTGACCCAAGACCAACGAAAGGACGATCGCGCCCAATATAAAATACTGTGTGTCCATCAAAGGTACTAATCGATGAGCGCGAACCGCCCATAGCGGATTTTAATTCATTCGCACAGGCATGATTACGCAGATGAAACTTTCCAGGGTTTTGAAGACGCCAGGGCTGACTTCATCTTTCACTTCAAAGAAGACCTCGTCTTTAGTCAGTGCTTTGAGCGGATCCATCAAGAAAGCCGGATTGAAGGCCACTTGAAGATCAGGACCACTGTAACCTATTGCCATTGATTCGTGCGCTTCGCCGAAATCTGAACTCGCTGCAAAAATTTCCAATAGGTTGCTGCTAATTTTAATTTTAACGGAATTCGATTTTTCTGAGCACACCAATTGCGCTCGGTGGACGCATTGCAGTAACAATTCGCGTTCAAGTTTGATGCGTTGATGCGTCTCTTTCGGGACGACTTGTTGATAATTGGGGTAATTGCCTTCGACGACTTTGGAATAAAGATAAACGTGGTCGATCAGGCCGCTGGTGTCTTTGTCGGTCGCGATTTGGAAGGCCGCGCGGCGTTCGTTAAAGTTGATTTTAACCTTAGAACCCTTGTCGAGGAGGCGGTTGAGCTCTGAGACGGTTTTGGCCGGCAAAATAATCGCACCGGCACAGGCAGTAGGAACTTCCATTTCTTTGGCGATCAGCGCAAGGCGCCGACCATCGGTCGCTACCAGGGTGAGCTTCTCGTCGCGGAAGTTGAAATAAACGCCGTTGAGGATGTAGCGGGTCTCATCGGTGGATTGAGCGTAAGAAACGCTACGCAGCATGCTGATGAGCTCGCTTTGCTCGAGCGTATAAGCCTTTTCATCGCCGAATTCGGGCAAGGGTGGAAACTCCTCTTTGCCGATGCCCATGATCTTAAAGGTCGAACCTCCCGAGGTGAGCTTAACTTGATGATTAGGAGCGCCGTCAAAGGTCACATCTACGCTGGGTAATTCGCGCACGATCGTAGCCAAACGTTTAACCGGCAATGTGACAGAACCGGTTTCTTTCACTTCGGCTTTAATTTTGCACCGGATGCCAAGATCTAAATTGGTGGTAGAAAGCGAGATCTGATCTTTTTCAGCTTCAATCAGCACATTGCTCAAAATGGGCATCGTCGCTTTGGATCCGACGACGTTCAAAACTTGGGCTAGGCCGTTGGCGAAATGGTCGCGGTTGATTTTGAATTTCATGGAAATTTGGGCGGGTAGGGAACGAGACGCGTGAGGAAGTTAACAAACGTTAAAAGAATACAGGTTCAATAATGAATTATATCCGTATCACTATAGGCAGTGAATAACCGTAGCAACTACGCGTTTCTCCTCTGAAAATCAGCAGAAAAAACGAGGTGAAAAACTTTCGGGCTCATCGTGGTAAGATCGGTGTTATTCGCAGGCAGAAAGTTGTTGGTTCGTAGCACGCAGGTTGCTCACACGTTTTTCTCGGGTGCGGTGGGATCGTTCGCGTCCATTTTCATGGGTCGCGGACGCCGGATTTGGCGAATGAGTCCGAAAAAAATGTAAGACAGACATACGATCAGCAGCGCGACCTCTTTAAATTGATAAACCAAAAAAGCCACGAGCAGGATCCAGATGAAGGGGAATAATTTGGTTTGGGTCTGGAGATCGAGTTTTTTGCCGCTCGGGTAACGCACGGTACTCATCATCAGCACGGCGATTAATAACATCAAAAAAGGAAGCACTAAAGCCCAGCGATTCAATGACTTATCGGATTCAACTAATTTAAGTAAAAACAGAACCAAAGCCGCCACCGTACCTGCGGCCGCCGGGACGGGTAGCCCTACAAAATCTTTGGAGGATTCTTTTTTGCCGCGATGCACGAGCGGGTTGGTGAGCACGTTGAAACGTGCCAGTCGCATTGCGGCACACAAAAGATACACAAAGCCCACAAACCAGCCGATGTTACGAAACCAGGTAATGCCTTGGGTTGGCGACAGAATGAAAAAAAACATCATTAAAGCTGGCGCCATCCCAAACGACACCACATCGGCCAACGAATCGAACTCCGCGCCAAACAAGGATTCACGGCCACCCATCCGCGCCAGCCTCCCATCAAGCGTATCAAAGGCCGCCGCCCCAAAGATGAACCACACGGCCATGCGATAGTGCCCAGCCGGAGTCGCATCGAGGTACTCACCCGTGAGCGAAGTTTCAGCCAGCCGGGCTTGGATGCAGTTCACTACCGCCATAAAACCGCAAAAAAGATTTCCCGCCGTCATGGCATTGGGCCAGAAGAAGATCCGGCTCGCCTGCGAGACGTTGTAGGGATCTTCCGGATCAGCAGGAGTGGATCGGCGCGGCGGGTTCATTTTTTCGCGAGACTTTCGAGGTATTTCCAGAATTTCGAATCATGCTCGAAGAGTTGTTGTTCGGAAACCGGGAATTTATTGCGCAACAGAAAATCTTCGAGGGAATTTTTATGCAGGATGTAGTTCACGTGCAGTTTTTCCCCATGAGCATCAAAATATAAACGAAAATCCCCCGCTCTCAATCGGTAGAATTCTTTCCCCGCCCGAGAAAAACGCCCCAACGGTTCGCGCGGATGAGCGAGATCGTCCGGTTTTAGCGAACTGATCGGCTCAACCAGATCAAGCTGCAGCAGCTTATCCAGCCGGTTCAGCTCGTGCATCGCCTGCGCGGAAAAAGTGACCTGATACATGGGAAACCAACAGCTAGTGGACCCACGTCGCGCGGCAACGCTATTTCCCACGATCGCGCGCGGTAAAAAGACGCTCTTTTAGTCCTCAACGGCGAACCTCGAGGTCCCAGCAAAAACTAAGGAGCTTCAGACTCTGCCGGGGCGTTATTAAAATGCGCTAAAATCGCACGCGCGGCATCCGCGTCTTCATCCTCCACTTGCACGCGTAGCCCGCCCATCATGTAGTTGTAAACATTGCCCGAGGTCTGCGCCGTGAGTTCTTCCGGAAGATACGCTTTGATCCCGCTGCCGCCGAGGGTCGCTTGCAGAATCTGCGCCTCAATCAGTCGCTGGCAGGTCGCGATCGTCGTCATGCGAATAAATTGTTTTAAATCCTTCATGGACTCAAGTCCAACGACGAAAGCTTCGGACTGGTGATCGCGCCCGGTTGAGGACAGGCTAAATTTTTATTTTAACCTTTCGCATGAAAAAAAACGCGTTGCTGCTGGTTTTGAGTTTGCTGAGTTGCTTCGTCGCGCGCGCGGCGGAAAATAAAACGCGCAACGTTCTTCTCGTCACAATCGACGGTCTGCGCTGGCAGGAAGTGTTTCGCGGCGCGGACGAGGCGTTCATGAATAAAGAAAAAAACTCCGGCGGCGTACCGGCGGGTGAACTGGTCGCATTAAAGGCGGATTTTCTCGGCGCCACGGCGGAAGAACGGCGGAAAAAACTCATGCCGTTTTTCTGGGGCACACTCGTCCCCGGCGGACAGGCGTTTGGTAACCGCGACCACGGCAGCGCCGCAAGTGTGCTCAACGCTGAGCGGATTTCTTATCCGGGTTATAATGAATTACTGACCGGTGCGCCGGATCCATTGATCACGTCCAACGTGCCCGTGCCGAATCGCAATGTCACCGTTTTAGAATGGTTGAACGGGCGGCCCGAATTCACGGGTAGAGTCGCGGCGGCGGCAGCGTGGAACGTGTTCGCGCCGATCATTAATGTCGGGCGTAGCCGACTGCCGTTGTTTGTCACAGGACAACATTCGGCGCCAGGCAGCGTGTCGCCGCGCATTGCGGAATTGGAGCGCTGGATGGATGACATCCCACCGATCACCAACACGGAGAATTTTGACGCATTTGTTTATCATGCGGCGGTTGATCGCATCGACACGCATCGGCCACGCGTTTTTTTAATCGCGCTCGGCGAGCCGGATGAATGGGCGCATGCGCACCGGTATGATCGTTACCTTCAATCGATCCGGCGCTGTGATCGGTTTATCCGCCAACTCTGGGAAAAACTCCAAGCGATGCCAGAATACCGTGATTCCACCACGATCGTGCTCACGCCAGATCACGGCCGTGGTGTGACCCTGGAAGATTGGAATGGTCATGGTAAAAAAATCCCACGCTCGGAAGAGACGTGGTTCGCGGTTTACGGACCCGATACGCCAGCGCTCGGGGAACGGCGTGAGGGTGTCGCCGAGGTGCACCAAGCCCAAGTCGCGGCGACCGTGGCGGCGTTGTTGGGCGAAGATTTTCGCGCGGCGTTTCCGGCGGCAGCTGCTCCCGTGAGCGCGGTGTTGCGCGCGGGCGCGGAAAAATAAATCGCTCATGCGCGCCGGCGTGGCGCGGTGGTTATTTTACTTTGGAACAGAGAATACAGTCGCGCGGTTCGGGGCCGATATTGGGTGCGACGTGCCAACGCTTAAGTAGGGCTTCGCGGGTGAGTCCGGCTTTTTCCATGACGCGCGCGGAACTGGGATTGGCTGCATCGCAAAAAGCCCAGAGGCGAAACACGTCGGGTTGCGCCATCGCCCAATCAACCAAGTAAGTGAGTGCCTCCGTCATCATGCCGCGGCCCCAGAATTTTTGCGCGAGCACGTAGCCGCACATGACTTTGCCGCCATCGGGCATGAGGCCGATGGAGCCGATGGGTGTATCGGTGCCGCGCAGACAGAGTAGCCACGCGTAGTGCGGAGATTTCGAGCGGTCCCAATCGGCGTCGCGGTCACGCAGAAAATCGGCGAGCCGGTCCACGCGTTCGTAAGGTTTCCATGCGAGGTAACGAGTCACTTCGGGATCGCTAGCGTAGGCGGAAAAAACGGCGGCAGCATCTTCGGCGCGAGGACGCCGTGCGGTGAGGCGGGCGGTGGCGAACGTGGCGGGCGGACGAATCATGGCGATACGACGGGAGGGGTAGTAGGCGAGACGTGGCGGCCATCCGAACGTTGCGGAATCCAAGTTTAATTTTGCGCGGAGAATTACGCGAGAGCGGCGCGAACGAGTTCCGCGATCGCGGGCGGAAGCGCGAGGTTGGTGGCGGCGTGTTGCGCGGCGGGGCTGAGTTTGCGCCAAGTTTTTTTCAAAATATCGACGAACTTTTCGCGCGGGTAATCGGCGTGTTGCGCGGCGAAGGTGCTGATTTCGTTTTCGAGAAAGACAAGGACGGCCGCGTCTTCGAGGGCTTGGGTGCCAGGGTTGGTTTTCAATCCGGTTTTAGAAACCCAGGTGGCAACTTCGGCGGCTTCGTTTGCGGTGACGCCGGCGGCGAGGAGCAGTTCGCGGGCGCGTTCGGCTTGTTTGACGTAGAGCGAGCGACGCCAAGTCAGGTAGCCGACTTTGCCTTCGGGAAAGGTGGCGCGGGGAGTGAGCCAGCGCTCGAGATGTTGGCAGCGGGCGGCGAGCAGCAGAAGCGGGCTAGCGTCGGGCACCAGACGGGCGACCCAGGCTGCGACACGTTCGCCGTAGATGAGTTCGGCGGCGCGACCGTCGATGGCGCGCGTGGGATCGGCGGCGTGTGCGGAGTCGATAAACTGGCGGGCGCGGGCGTAGGCTTCCATGCAGATAGGAATCGAAACGGTTGCCTACCACGCGGCAAGCGACAGGTTGGTAGCGTCATGCCTTTACCCCCGGTATGTCTGCGCTGCGGCGTCTGTTGTTTTTCGAAATTGGAAACGTATGTCCGCGTGACCGGCGAGGATTGGACGCGCCTCGGCGCGGAGGCGGAGCGATTAGCTCATTTTGTCGGACACCGTGCGTATATGCGCATGAGCGACGGGCATTGTGCGGCTTTGTTGGTGCGGGTGGGCGAGGATGGGGCGCGCGAATATTTTTGCTCCGTGTATGAGAAGCGACCGGCTACGTGCCGCGATTTGGAGCGGGGTTCACCCCAGTGTGCGGGTGAAATCGCGCTAAAGGGTGAGCGGCCTTTGGCGTTACCGAGTACAGGATGAGCGGGTGATTATCCCTGATTCATGGGTGCAACTCATGATCAAAAAAACATCTTAAAAAGTTTTCCGCATAAGTTTCCCTACAACCCGATATGACTATTTTAAAACTAATTTTGCTTAATTAAGGTAATCTTTAATTTAGGTAATCGAGCTTTGTTTAATTATGAAAAGGCATATTTAAGCGGAATGCAGGCCCGGCTGGTAGCGGACGAGTTTTTGGTCGCCGGGGACGTAAAGCGGGTGGCGGGGGTGGCCGGCTTGCGTGGTGCCGAGGCACCAGAGTTCGCGTTCGCCGAACAGGCGCACGACCGCATCGGCGCGGGCTTGGTAATCGCCACTCACCCCCCAGGCGGCGACGATCCGATCACAGCGGTCGGCGGCGGCCAGCAGCGAGGTGTCGTTTTCTGGGCCCACGGGATCGGGCGCGGATTTCATTTCTTTCGGGTACGGCGTGCGCAGCCCGAAAAGGTTGGCCATCCAGAAACCATCAAAGCCATCGCGTTCGGAGAAACGGGCGATGCGACGCAGCGTGGGATCGAGTTGGGATTCGTCGGCGGTGCTCGGATTAAGCCCAATCCACATAATCAGACGCTCCCCGCCGAGGAGCGGATCTAGCCGGTGGATAAGACTGTAGCGGTGGCGGCGATCGGGGGAGAAATGGCAGGCGTTTTCCATCGCGGCCAGGGCGGTTGCAGACTTTTAGGCGAGGATTTGGCGGAGGCTATCGAGGTCCAGGACACTAGCGAGGGATTCTTCCTGGACGACGGCGTTGGCCAGGGCGGCCTTGTCGCGTTGGAGGGCGAGGATTTTCTGTTCCACCGTGTCGGCGGCGACGAGACGGTAAGCGACGACGGGTTGGGTCTGGCCGATGCGATGCGTGCGGTCGATCGCTTGGGCTTCGACGGCCGGATTCCACCACGGATCGCAGAGGATAACGTAGCTGGCCGCAGTGAGATTGAGGCCGGAGCCGGCGGCTTTGAGCGAGAGCAGGAAAACCGTTTTGGAGCGATCGCTTTGGAACTGATCGACGAGTTCGGCGCGGTTTTCGGTGGCGCCGGTGAGCTTGAGGTAGCCGATGTCGGCGGCTTGGAGACGCGGCTCGATGAGTTCGAGCAGCGAGACGAATTGGCTGAAAACGAGCACCTGTTGGCCTTCGTCGCGGAGTTCTTCGAGGCGTTCGAGCAGGGCGTCGAGTTTGGCGCTGGGGATCTCACTGTGGGCCCCAGAGACGAGCGCGGGGTGGCAACAGATCTGGCGGAGGCGTAGGAGGCTAGCGAGCACGTTGAAGCGCACCGCGTCGAGGGCACGGGCGGTTTCGATGCCGAGGAGTTGGGCGCGGGCGCGTTTGAGTTCGGCGTCGTAGAGGGAGCGTTGTTCGCCGTCGAGATCGACAAGGATGATATCCTCGGTGCGCGGCGGCAGCTCGGGGGCGACTTGGGCCTTGGTGCGTCGCAGCATGAAGTGACGGACCCGGCGGCGGAGACGGGAGGCGGAGGTCGGATCCTCGGCGGGGTATTGGCGGCGGAAACCAGCTTGGGAGCCGAGGAGGCCGGGTTGCGCGAAGGCGAAGAGACTCCAGAGATCAAGGAGGCGGTTTTCGATGGGCGTACCGGTCAGGGCGACGCGGTGGGCGGCGGGGATGGCGCGCGCGATGGCGGCGGTCTGGCTGGTCGGGTTTTTGATGAACTGAGCCTCGTCGAGAATGACAGCATCCCAGTTGTGGCGGTGAAACCACGCGGTGTTAAGGCGGAGTTGAGCGTAGTTGACGACGAGCAGGGCCCCGCGGTCCGCGGGGCCGGGCATTTTGGTGCCGTAGGAAATGAGCGGCGTGAAGATTTCGGCGGCTAGTTCGGGCGCGAAACGTTCGGTTTCAGTGAGCCAGCCGTGCATGACACTCTTAGGGCAGATGACGACGGCGCGGAACGGTTTTTTATCGGCGCTGCCCGCTTGAGCGGCGGCGTGGGCGTGGGCTTGGTGCAGGAGCCAGGCGAGGGTTTGCACCGTTTTACCAAGACCCATGTCGTCGGCCAAAATACCACCGAAGCCGCGCGCGGCGAGGTGCGCGAGAAATTGAAACCCCTCTTCTTGATAGGGGCGCAAGGTGGCGCGCAGGCCAGTGGGAAGAGCCGGGGTGGGAATAGCGGCGATAGCAGCGGCGCGCTCGCGGAGCGTGTCGGCGAGGGCGGCGTCTTGGGCGGCGAAGGTATCGATCTCGGCGACGAGTTGCAGCGCGTGCAACCGGTGCTTCGCGGGCTTGCCGGCGGCGAGCATGTCTTCGGCGCGGAGGCCAAGACGGTCGAGGGCGGCTTCGGTGCCGTTGTTGGCGGTGGGGGCGAGCTCGAGGCGCCGCCAACCATGGTTGGGCAGGCGAACCCACTTACCGCGGGCTTTGAGGAGCAGGGCGAGTTCGTCGGGTTTGAGTGTGGTGTCTTCGACGCGGAGTTCGACGGTGAGGTCAAACCAGTCGCGGCCTTCACCGGCGGCGGGCGCGGCGGAAAATTCCACGTGGCCCTGTAAAGCTGGGCCGAGGAGGCCAGATAACATGGGTGAGGCTTCGATCTCGAGGTCGGGCGGGAGCGTCTCGCGCCAGGCGAGAAATTCCTCAGGGAAGGTCTTGGTCATGGACCGGGCCCAGACGTTGACCCATCGGTTCCAATTGAGCCGGAATTCGGCGAAGCAACCGGCGATAGCGTTGGCGCCGTTGAGATCGAATTCGAGCAGGGGCTCGTCGGCCGCGCCGGGCGCGGGGACGTGGCCTGGCGTCCATTGCCAGCCGCGTTCGCCGTCCCATTGCTGTTCGCAGGCAGGATTGCTGGAGCGCGCGAAGAGTTGGGCGTGAAAATATTCGGAGGCGTCGGGCTCGGTGTCGGCGGTGCTCCAGCACTTGATGACGGGGCGGAGCGGGACGCGGCGGACGCGATTTTCCAAGGCCGCGGGCAGGCGCAAGCCTGAGGCGCGGAGGCGCGACATAAGCCCGGCGTCGGCGAGGACGGCGGCAGGGATGTGGCGCGCGGGGAGCGGCGGCGGGCCGCGCCAGATACGGCCGGAGAACAAGTAGAGCGGCTCGGGTTTTTTGGTGATGAGCCGGGCCTCCTCGGCGTTGCGGCCGTCGGGCGTGAGGAGGCGCAGTTCGAGGCGATCGCGTTGCGCGGCCGAGATGATGGCTTCGGGAATGAGCGGCTCGGGCTCGATGATGAACGCTTGTTCATCCGTGCGGACAATCGCGTCGCGGGCGGCCGCAGTGGTGAGCAGAGCGGCGGCGCCGTCGGCGGAGAGGGTGAGGCGCGGCGTGTATTGCCAAGCATAGCCGCGGCATTCGGTGATCAACAACGTCGCGAGCGCGGCTTCGGCGGGAGGGCGATCCGAGAAATCGGCGGGGCGCGAAGCGGCGAGCGCGGTGAACCAGCGTTGCGTGGGCGGGCGCCAGGGTTTGTCGGCGGCGGGGCGGATCTCGATCAGGAATTTACCGAGCGGGTTGATGCGCGCGCGCAGGCCGACAATATCGGTCGCGGGATTATCGGCGTGGCTGGTGCCGGTGGTTTCGGGAGCGGCAAACGCGGTGCGCCAGACGGCGAGTTCTTGTTGGACGAGTTGATCATCCACGGCAGCGTGGACGGCCGTGGTGTCGGTGAGCGGGCGGAGAAATTCCGGAATGTCGCGGCCCGTCTGTTCGTAATGGTAGGCGATATATTGCCAGAGCGTCCACGGATCGCGGGGCGGGGCTTCGGGATTCCACCAATCTTCGAAAATCGGCGTGTGTAACTCGTGGCCGGGAGTCGGGACGTATTCGAAGCCGTGGGTACGCAGCTGGCTGGCGTGGAGCTTGCCGGAGCCACGCGCGAAATCGGCGAAGAGGGCGGCGAGGTTGCCGAGTTGGCGACCTTCGCCTTCGGTGAGAGCGCGGCCGAGTTTTTCGGCGAGGATGGGTGACCATTGCACGCGAAATGTGTGCCGGTTGAGCGGGGCGGTGGGCGCGGCGGATTTTGCGCCGGCGGGAAGTTTAGCGGCGGCCGTGCTGGCGGCATCGGTGCTGGCGGGCGAGCCGGCGTTGGCTTCAGCGAGCCAAGCCAGTCCGGCGCCGTAGATGTGGCGGCAGTCTTTGCGCAGTTCACAGGCGCACTTGGCGGTCCATTGGCCGCGCGTGAGAAAGAGTGTAACAGAAAATTTTTCCGCTTCTTCGGCGACAATGGCTTCGATGTAATGATCGGCTTGCGTGCCGATTTTTTGGACCTGCTTGGTCGTGAAGGTCGATTCGCCGAGTTTGCGGGTCTTGGGCTCGAAGGCGTCGAGCCACGAACGCAACGCAGTGAGAGCGTCCGGGGTCTGGACGCTACGGACGACGGGAGGGCGCGCGCGGGCGCACATAGCGGGTTAGTAAACGTGCTCTTCCAGGAGAGCGAAAAGTTCAGCCTCGGTGACGCGGCGTTGCTGCATGGTGTCGCGGTCGCGGAGGGTAAACGTGTCGCCCGGTTTTTCGATCGTGTCGAAATCGATGGTCACGCACCAAGGCGTGCCAATCTCATCCTGGCGACGGTAACGGCGACCAATGGCGGCGGTTTCATCGTAAAATACAGCGTAGCGGCGCTGGAGTTTTTTGTAGAGCGCTTGGGCGCGGGCGACGAGGACCTCTTTGTTTTTGAGGAGCGGGAGGACGGCGACTTTGACCGGCGCGATGCGCGGGCTGAGGTGGAGCACCGTGCGCGTCTCGGTGTTACCTTTTTCGTCGGTGACAGCTTCTTCGGCGTAGCCGGCGCAGAGGACAGCGAGGAAGATGCGATCAACGCCGACGGCCGGCTCGATGACGTGCGGGACAAATTTCTTTTTCGTAGCTTCGTCGAAGATTTCCTGCGGTTTGCCGGAGGCGTTGGCGTGTTGCGTGAGATCGTAGCTGCCGCGGGCGGCGATGCCCCAGAGCTCCTGCACGCCGAACGGATATTTGAACATGATGTCCACCGTGCCGCGGGAGTAGAACGCGAGTTTCTCCTTCGGGTGCGCGTAGCGCGATAGGTGCGAGTCAGGCAGGCCGATGCTCTTTAACCACGCTTCGCACCATGCAATCCACTCTTCGTGGACCTTGGACCAATCAGCGTCTTCGTGGATAAAATATTCCATTTCCATCTGCTCGAATTCACGCGAGCGGAAGATGAAGTTGCGCGGCGTGATTTCGTTGCGGAACGACTTGCCGATTTGCGCGATGCCAAAAGGCAATTTCACACGACCGGTATCGACGACGTTCTTGAAATCAACGAACATGCCCTGCGCCGTCTCAGGCCGCAAATAAGCGACGGAAGAACCATCCGTCATGGCGCCAACGTTCGTCTGGAACATCATGTTAAAGGCGCGCGGAGCGGTAAGGCTGCCGGGTTCGCCAGTGGCCGGCGAAGGGATCAACGCGATCTCGTCTTCGCGCGCTTCGGTGAGGTCTTTGGCGACGACGGGTGAGAGCGTGCCTTGAAGAGCTTTTTTGCGCTTAAATGACTCCGCGGCCGTTTGGAGTTCGCCTGCGGTGTTTTCACTTTCAAGCGCCGAGACGTAACCAACGGTCTGCGCGACGCCATCCACTCCGGTGATAACGACGGGCGAGAAAAACAGCTGGTCCGCGCGGTAGCGTTGCTTCGAAACTTTGCAGTCCACGAGCGGATCGGAAAAGCCGGCGACGTGGCCGGAGGCTTCCCAGACCTTTGGGTGCATGATGATTGAAGTCTCGATGCCCACGATATCGTCGCGGCGCTGCACCATATCTGCCCACCAGCAATCGCGGATGTTCTTCTTTAACTCGGCGCCCAGCGGACCGTAATCGAAGAAGCCGTTGAAACCGCCGTAGATCTCGGATGACTGGAAAATAAAGCCGCGGCGCTTCGCGAGCGCGACGAGGTTATCCATCGAAACGGGAGCCGGGGCGGCGGTAGCGGGAGTGGTGGCGTCTGACATAGCCGGAGAGACATGCCGCATCGCTCGCGCGCGGTCAAGGGCGGGAGCAGGTTAAAGCGCAATGTTTTGTGAACAATTTTAAGGAAGTGGGAACCTGCCGCAGTTGAAAAAGTCTGAACGCCCAGTTCATTGTCTTTCTAATCCCTAATTATGTATCCTCGATTCCCTCGTTTAGCTTTTGTGTTAGCCGCACTTGTGACCGCTGGCGGTTTCGCCAGCCTCACGCTCCGCGCCGAAGAGAAAACCAAAACCCCCGAGCGCCCACCGCTCACGATCAAGGCCGACCCCAAAGCCATCAACCGCGATACCCCTGATCGCATCAGCTACTCGAGTGTCGTCAAAAAAACCGCCCCGAGTGTGGTCTACGTCTTCTCCTCGAAGAAAACCAAAATATCGGCCGAGGCTGCGCCGTTTTTTAACGACCCCCAATTTCGCCGCTTTTTCGGGGCACCCGAACCCGATGAACGCAGCGAACGCGGCGGGCGGGGCAACCGCGGTGGGCGCGGTGATTCCGGTCCCGTCCAACAAGGCCTCGGCTCAGGGGTCATCATCTCGTCCGACGGTTATATTTTGACCAACAACCACGTAATCGACGGCGCCGACGAGGTGAAGGTCGCCTTCGGTGAGCCGCGCCGTGAATTTAAAGCCACCATCATCGGCCGCGACCCCAAGGCGGATGTCGCGGTTATTAAAATTCCCGCAACCGATCTTACCCCGGCCACGCTCGGCGACAGCGACATGCTTGAAATCGGCGACGTCGTCCTCGCGATCGGCAACCCCTTTGGCATTGGCCAATCCGTCACGCGCGGAATCGTCAGTGCACTCAGTCGCGGCGGTCTGGGCATCGAGACGTATGAAGACTTTATTCAGACCGACGCCGCCATCAACCCCGGCAACTCCGGCGGTGCGCTCCTCGACGTCGAGGGCCGTCTCATCGGGCTCAACACCGCGATCCTCAGTCGCAGCGGCGGCTTTAACGGCGTCGGCTTCGCCATCCCGATTAACCAAGTCCGCGCCATCGCCGAGCAACTCGTGAAAACGGGCCGCGTCGACCGCGCGTTTCTCGGCGTCCAGACGCAGTCGCTCGACGCCGAGATTTCCGCGATGTTTAAAGTCAATCAAGGTGCGCTCATCGTCGATGTTCAGTCCGATACCCCCGCTGAAAAAGCCGGTCTTAAAAGTGGCGATATCATCACAAAAATCGACACCACCACGATCCGCGACCCGCGTCATCTTCAACTTACGGTCACGCGCCTCATCCCGGGCACTGAAGCGAAAGTGGAATACCTCCGGGACGGCAAACCCGCGAGCGTGAAGGTGAAATTGACGGCCTTGCCCGGACAAAAGCGCGCCGGCGGCGACCGCAACGTAACGCCTGAGGCTAATGACATCGGTGTACTCAACGGGGTGGGGGTGGGCGATATTTCCGCCGAGCTGCGTGAGCAATTGAATCTACCGCGGCGCATCGAAGGCGCGATCATTACCTCCGTCGAAGCCGATAGTCCTTCCGCGCGCGCCGGCCTGCGCGAAGGCGACATCATCCTCGAGCTTGATCGGCGCCCCGTGCGCAACGCGGATGAAGCCGTCAAATTAAGCGAAGAAATCAAAGGCCCCAAAGTGCTCGTGTTCTTCTGGCGCAGCGGCACCAGCCGCTACCTCGTCGTCGACGAATCCAAATAAAACATAGTTTCACCCCGCTGCTTCTGTGACGATCGCCATCCGCACGGCGAATCCGGTGTGAGGCCGCAAAAAAACCCCGGTCGTGGGACCGGGGTTTTCGTTTTCAAAAACAAACCGTTTAGGCGAGCTGTGGGATCGTGAAGGCGCCGCGGCCCACGCGTTTGCGGAGCGGGTGGTTGTTGGCGGCATCGACGACGACTTTTTCGGCGCCGGTGAACATCTCGGTCTTGCGGTCCAACGTGAGCAACGGCCCGAGCACGCTCGTGGTCGCGGCGACATCGACGGCGTTGGCCTTCAAGTGCTCAAGGATGCGGCCGTAGGCTTCCGTCGTGGGCGCGCTAGCTTTGATGGCTTCACCGATGGCGGCGTTGGATTTATCGGCGCCGACGAGATACGAAAGGTTACCCAGGTGACACAGCGCCGTGGAGTAGTGGCACTCGTCAATCAGGCCGACGGCGACTTTGCGGTTTTTCACCGCTTTCACGAAGTTGGCGCGGTGGGCGCCGTTGCCGCCATTGACGAGGGATTTGATTTTCGTGTTGGCGTTGTCGTAGATGTTCGCGGTGCCGCTTTCGCTGACGGTGACGTAGCCGTTTTCGCATTGGACGACGACACCGACGCGGGCGCCGCGGTAATTATCCATGGCTTTCATGCCGGCTTTCATGGGTAGGCCGCGGACTTCGAAGATGAGCGGGGCTTTTTCGAAATTGAAGACGGAGAGCAGCGTGTTCGGCGTATCGGCGTCGTCGCGGTAACCGAAGCGCCCGCCAAGGCTCATGACGCTCGCGGGCAGGCCGGTTTCACCGAGGAACCAACGGGCAACGTCCATCTGGTGGATGCCTTGGTTGGTGATGTCGCCGCCGCCGTAATTCCAGAACCAGTGCCAATCGTAGTGGACGGAGCCTTTGGAGCCGTTGCGGCGGGGTGGGGTGAGGGTCGCGGGGCCGGTCCAGAGATCGTAATCGACGGTGGCGGGAACGGGTTGAGGGCCTGTGGTCAAGCCGATGCTGTCACGGGGTTTATAACAGAGGCCGCGGGCCCATTGAATTTTGCCGATCTGGCCGGAGCGCACATAGGCGACGGCTTCTTGGATATCGAGGGAAGAGCGGTTTTGGGTGCCGGTCTGGACGATGTTTTTGGTGTATTTGAGCGAGGCGGCAAGCGCTTGGCGGCCTTCCCAGATGTTGTGGGAGAGGGGTTTTTCAACGTACACGTCTTTGCCCGCTTGCAGGGCCCAGATCGTCTGGAGCGCGTGTTGGTGGTTGGGCGTGCCGAGGACGACGGCGTCGATATCTTTGTTTTCGAGGAGCTTGCGGTAATCGATGTAAGTCTCGGGTTTGACGCCGGCTTTTACGCACTCTTCAAGGCGCTTGGCGAGGACGGCGGTATCGACATCGCAGATGGCGACGAGGCGGGCGCCGGGCAGTTTGTTGAGATAATCACGCATGTGGCCGGCGCCTTGGGCGTTGATGCCAACGACGGCAACGCGGATGTCGCCATTGGCGCTACCGGCGGCGGGGGCTACTTGGCCGAAGAGGCGGGTTTGACCGGCGAACAGGGCGGCGCCACCGCCGACGAGGGAGGCCTTGAGGAATTCTTTGCGGGACCAGGATTTCATGGGGATAATTTAGGGAGCGGGGGAGGAAACAGTGGGGCAATAGACGCGTCGCAAGCGGGGAAGAGACGCAAAAACTTACATCACTACTTCTATTCGGTGGGTCGAGGATAATTTGTCGCGCGGGCGCTTGGCTGGGTAGGCTTAATCGGTGTCGGGTTCGACGTAGTGACAGCCTTGGCTGCGGGGGTTGAGCGTGGCGGCGTGGACGACGAGCAGCGCAGTTTGGATGGCGTTGCGCAGCTCGATCAACTCGCGCGTCAGGGCGCAACCGCGGTAAAAATCCTGAATTTCCTCGCGCAACTCGAGCAAGATACGGCGCGCGCGGGTGAGGCGTTTCGGCGAGCGCACAATGCCGGCGTAGTTCCACATGGTGGTGCGGATCTGGTCGATGTCTTGGCGCACGAGCACGGGATCCGCCACGCGTGAGGGGCTTTCCCAGGCGCGGGGTTCGCTGAGAGAAAATGGGGCGCGGGCGAGATCCGCGGCATCCGCTTGCGCGGTGAACTTAGCGCTAGTCAGGCATTCGAGCAGCGAGGTGCTGGCCAGGCGGTTGGCGCCGTGCAGGCCCGTGCAGGCGGTCTCGCCGATGGCGTTGAGGTGGAGAATATTAGTCCGGCCGTGCAGGTCGGTGTGGACGCCACCGCAGGCGAAATGGGCGGCGGGCACGACCGGGATCGGCGCGCGGGAAATATCCACGCCGTAGCTGAGGCAGCGCGCATGGATATTAGGGAAACGCTCACGGATAAACGCCGGGGTCATCGCCGAGAGATCCAGGTAGACGCACGTTTCGCCGCTTGTGGAGAGTTCGCGCTGAATGGTGCGGGCGACGATATCGCGCGGGGCGAGTGAGCCGCGGGGATGCACGGCATCCATGAAGCGTTCGCCTTGGGCGTTGACGAGCACGCCGCCCTCGCCGCGGAGGGCCTCGGTCACGAGAAAACGCGGGGCGTTTTTCTGCGCGAAAACCGTCGGGTGAAACTGGACGTATTCGAGGTCGATCAGACGTGCGCCCACGCGGTACGCCATCGCCACGCCGTGGCCGACGCTACCGGGTTGGTTGGTCGAATGCTGAAAAATCTGCCCGAGCCCCCCGGCGGCGAGGATGGTTTTTTTGGCGACCAGGGCGACCGTCTCGCCGGTCGCGGTGTCGAGCACGTAGGCGCCGAAACACGTGAGCGGTTTGTATTTATCGGCGGCGGACGTGGAATTGTGCGAGAGCGTGAGTAGGTCGATCGCGACCCACCCGGTGCGACGGGTGATGCGCGGCGTGGCGTTCACGCGGTGCGCGACGCGCTCGAGGATGGCGTGGCCGGTAGCGTCTTTGGCGTAGATGATGCGTTTCTCGCTGTGGCCGCCTTCGCGCGTTAACTCGAGTTCGCCAGCGGCGGAGCGGTCGAAATCGACGTGGAGTTCGTCAAGCAGGAGCTCTTTCACGGCGGCGGGCCCTTCGTGGATGAGTTGGGTCACGGCCGCGGGATTCGAGGTGTGGTCGCTAGCGGCCTGAATATCTTGCGCGAGCGAACCGGTGGCAGTGGTTTCGGCGGGGTCGTAGATGATCCCGCCTTGCGCCCAGTCGCTGTTGGCGGCGAGAGGTTCGGCCAGCGAGAGCAATTCTACGTTATAACCGAGCCGTGCGGCGTGCAGGGCGTAGGCTGAGCCGGCGAGGCCGGCCCCGATCACCAAACAATCGGTGCGAACGGTACGCATTATTTTTTCGTCGCGGCTCGCGCGGGCAAAATCGTGAGGCTCAAGTCGGCGGCGGGCGCGGAATGGGTGAGCGCGCCGATGCTGATTACGTCCACGCCCGGCAACGCGTAGTCGCAGAGCGTCTCGAAGCGCACGCCACCAGAAACTTCGACCAGGGCGGTGCCGCCGATCAGCGCAACGGCGCGGCGCACCAGCTCGGGCGACATATTATCGAGCAAAATAACTTCGGTGCCAGCGCGGAGGGCCTCTTTCACCTCGGAAAGCGTGGTGGCTTCGACTTCGATTTTGGCCAGATGGGGCGCGGCGGCGCGCGCGAGTTGCACGGCGCGGGTGAGTGAGCCAGCGGCGGCGATGTGGTTGTCTTTGATGAGGATGTGTTCGCCAAGGGAGGAGCGGTGGTTGACGCAGCCGCCGCAGCGGACGGCGTATTTTTCGAGGGCCCGCCAACCGGGGGTCGTTTTGCGGGTGTCGACGACGCGGGTCGTGGTGGCAGCGAGGGCATCGGCGTAGCGGCGGGCGAGGGTGGCGATGCCCGAGAGGCGTTGGATGAAGTTGAGCGCGGTGCGCTCGGCGGTGAGCAGCGCGGCGGTCGGGCCGGTGACGCTGAGGATGCGGGCGCCGTTTTTGACCCGGGCGCCGTCGGCGGCGCTGAGTTTCACTTTGAGCGCCGGGTCGACGCGGGTGAAGACGGCGGCGGCGACGCTCAGCCCACAGAGCGTGAGCTCTTGGCGGGCTTCAATGAACGCGCGGGAGCGGTGCGTCGCCGGAAAAATGGCCCGGCTAGTGACGTCGCCGAGGCCAGCGTCTTCGTCGAGGGCGAGGTCGATCAAGTGAGCGGTGCGGGGGGTGAGCATGAAAAAAAAGGCGCAGGTTACTCGCTGGGCGTGAGGGCAAACATCCGCTCGATGCAGGTGGCGGCGCGGCGGCGGAGGTTTTCCTCTAGGGTGATAATCTGATCGGGCCGCGGGGCTCGCAGGGCGTCGCGGATTTTTTCGAGGGAATTTAACTTCATGTAGGGGCAAAGCCGGCAGCCCCCGATGAAGTGTTTTTCGGGGGCCTCGACCTCGAGCCGGCCGACGAGTCCGCACTCGGTGAGCATGAGAAAATACGGCGCGGGCGTCGTTTTGACGTATTTCATCATCGCGCCGGTGCTGCCGACGAAATCGGCGACCGCGGCGACCTCGGCGGTGCATTCGGGGTGGGCGACGACTTTGAGGCCGGGGAATTGGGCGCGGGCGGCGGCGACTTGGGCGGCGGTGAACTGGTCGTGGACCATGCACGTGCCGTCGGAAGAGATGATTTCTTTGGCGATACCGCGGCGCCTGAGTTCGTCGCGGAGGTTGTCGGCCATGAGGCGGTCGGGGACAAATAAGATGCGATGCGCCGGCAGGTTGGCCACGATGGTGTAGACGTTGCCAGAAGTGACGCAGACGTCGCTTTCGGCTTTCACCTCGGCGGTGCTGTTGATGTAGCACACGACGGTGGCGTCGGGGTAGAGCGCCTTGAGTTTACGCACGCCCGCAGCGTCGATCGAATCGGCGAGGGAGCAACCCGAGGCGCGGTCGGGCACGATGACGGTGGCGCCAGGCGAAAGGATTTTAGCGGTTTCCGCCATAAAAACGACGCCGGCGAAGAGAATGACCTTAGCCTTGGCTTCGCGGGCTTTGAGACTGAGGAAGTAGGAGTCACCCTTGAAATCACCGACCCCGTAGACGATCTCGGGCTCGACGTAAGAATGGGTGAGAAGGACGGCGTCTTTTTGTTTTTTGAGGTGGTTAATCTCAAGGGTGAGCGGGGCGATTTCACGGCAAGTCAAGTAGTTCCATTTTTTACCGCGCGGGTCGCATTCGACGTGGAGCAGGGCTTTGAGCAAGCGCTCGGCTTCCAGATCGAGTTCGGCGTCGCTGGGGGGTGTGAACGTGAGACCAGACATGCGCTTAACAAAGGCGCTTTGCGGGCGGCGTCAAAAGCGGATCGTGTTACAAAGTGCTATTCCAGCGCTTGCGCCGGGGAAAATTCATGGTGTTTTAGCGGGGCATGAAACGCGCCCCTGCCGATTCCACCCTTTGCAGCGGTTTGTTGCGGATTGGAGCAGCGGCGCCGGAAGTGATCGAATTGTTTGATTACCTCGAGGACTTGCCGCTGTGGATGAAAGACGTCGCGGGGACTTACCAGTGGGTGAGCGTCTCGTTCATCCTGAATTTCGGGCTGAAAACCCGGGAAGAAGTCATCGGTCACAGCGATTACGATCTTTGCGGCGAGGCGCTCGCCCACCAATACCGCATTGACGACGAACGCGTGTTGCGCGGCGAGCGGATCCTTTCGCGCGTCGAGCTCGTCGGCCGTTTTGACCACACCGCCCGCTGGTGCGTGACCTCGAAAATCCCCCTGCACGACGCCCAAGGCAATGTCGTGGGGACCGCCGGCCTCACGCGACCGCTGCCCGCACAGGGCAAGGGCACGCCCGCCGATTCTGCGTTGAGTGAGGCGATCCGTTTCGTGAGCCAACATTTTGCCGAGCATATTACTAATCAAGAACTCGCAAAAGCCTGTGGCCTCTCGGTGCGCGCCTTCGAGCGCCAGTTTCGCGCTACGTATCAAAGTTCGCCGCATGATTACGTGCGCCAGATGCGCGTGCGGATGAGCTGCAGCGCGTTGGTGTTTTCCAAAAAATCGCTCGCCGAGGTCGCCAGCACCTTCGGTTTTGCCGATCAGAGTCATTTTGCGAAGGAATTTCGCCGCATCATGGGCGCCGCGCCCCGCGAATACCGCGCACGTTATCAACGTTGAACGTCTGGGTGAGGCGAGGTGACGTTTTTACACAAAAACTTGTCGCAGCCTTTCTATTCGTTTGTTCGTCTGACCAGTAGGGTCATCGTGCCGTAGTCCCCTTTTGGTCCGATTCCCCGCGCCCCAAATCCCCATGACCCTGCATTTGCCCCCTCACGTTCTCTTGGCTGTTGCGGTTGGAGGCTTCGTCGTCTCCGCGGCGTCGGCCGAAACGATTTCCTTTAAACGCCAAGCTCTCGACCAGCGTTTTTACGCGGAGAGCATCGCGGCGGCTGATTTTAACCACGATGGTAAACCGGACCTCGTCGCCGGTCCGTTCTGGTTTGAAGGCCCCGCTTTTACTAAGCGCACCGAAATCGCCGCCCCGCACGCGTTCGATAAAGAAAGTTATTCCAACGCCTTCATCGCCGATGCCACCGATATCGACGGCGACGGTTTACCCGACGCGATCCAAGTGGGTTGGCCCGGTCGCCCCGCGCATTGGCTCAAAAATCCCGGCGCCGCCGGCGGCGACTGGCCACGGCATTTGATTTATCCGTTCGTCGGCACCGAGTCGCCGCATTTTGTAAAACTCATTGCCGGCCAGCCCGAAGCGTTGATTTTCGCAAGTGGCAAAAAACTCGGCTACGCCACGCGCAATCCCGCGAACCCCGCGGCGCCGTGGACGTTTCACGCGATTTCTCCCGAGGGCGAATGGCAGCGTTACACGCACGGCATCGGCGCGGGCGACATCAACGGCGACGGCCGCGCGGATCTGCTTTCTTACAACGGCTGGTGGGAACACCCCGCCGCGCTCGCCGGTGATCCCGTGTGGAAATTCCACGCCACCGATTTCGGCCGCGGCGGCGCGCAGATGTATGTTTACGACGTCAACGCCGACGGCCGCGCCGACGTCATCACGAGCATCGAAGCCCACAAATACGGCGTGAGCTGGTTCGAGCAACTCGCCCCGGCCGCTGGCGCCACCGAGCCCACGTGGCGCGAACACGCCATCCTTAGCCGCGACCCCGCCGAAAAACTGGGAGGCGTCCAATTCTCCCAACCGCACGCCACCGTCCTCGCCGACATCGACGGCGACGGGCTCCTCGATGTTGTCACCGGCAAACGCTACTGGGCGCACGGCCCCAAAGGCGACCCCGAGCCCAACGCCGCCGCCGTCATTTATTGGTTCAAACTCACGCGCGACCCGGTCACTAAAGCCGTCACTTACACCCCGCACCTCATCGACAACGATTCCGGCGTGGGCACGCAGTTTATCGTCACCGATCTCAATAACGACGGTCGCCCCGATGTCGCCGTCGCCAACAAACGCGGCGTCTTCGCCTTCATCCAGCAACGCACGCCCTAAGACTTAAACCGCGGCGTAGCCATCAGCTCCCGCCTTTTGACGTTTTTCCTGACGCGCAACATCTTCTTCTCCCAAACCATTTTTCTCCCATGTCTATCCCCTCCGTCCTCGATCTAAAGATCGTTAAAAAATCCACGCAAAGCCTCGTTGAGGCCGAGCTTTCCCGCACCGGCGGTTTGTTGCGCCTCGCGCCCGCTTGGGTCCCGCGTTCGTTCCTCCAACCCGGTCTACGCATCAAGCTGCATCCGGATGACACCTACGCCTACGGTTTGAATCGCGGCGGCATCGACGAGCGTTGGTTTGCGTCCACCACCGTCACCGCCAACGAAGGCCGCGCCGCCGACGAAGGCTTGAGCTACGTCGTGATCGGTAATCGCCGCCTCACCCTCGCGCAAGCCGTCGAAGACACCGGCGCCACGCTCGTGGGTAAAGCCATCTGGAAAAAATACGGCAAGTGGCCCGTCTACTCGAAGTTTTTCGATAACATGGGTCCGATCCCGCACCACATGCATCAAAGTGCCGCGCAGGCGAAGCTCGTCGGCCAAGAAGGCAAACCCGAGTCCTACTACTTCCCGCCGCAGCACAACAACGTCGGCAACAATTTCCCATACACCTTCATGGGGCTTGAGCCCGGCACGACCAAGGCGCAGGTGCGCGATTGCATCGCCAAATGGAACAAGGGCGACAACGGCATCCTCGATCTCTCTAAAGCCTATCGCCTCAAACCCGGCACCGGCTGGCTCATCGATCCTTGTATCCTGCACGCGCCCGGCTCCCTCTGCACTTACGAGCCGCAATGGGGCAGTGACGTTTTCGGCATGTATCAAAACCTCGTCGAGGGCCGCGAAGTACCGTGGTCGCTCCTCGTGAAAGACATGCCCAAATCCAAACACCAAGACATCGACTTCATCGTCGACCAGCTCGATTGGGACAAGAACGTCGATCCGAACTTCAAGGACAACCACTACCTCGAGCCCGTCCCCGTCGCCGACACCCGCAGCGAGGGCTACGTCGATCGCTGGATCGTCTACGGCAAAGTCGACGGCGCGCAATGCTTCACCGCTAAGGAAATTACCATCGACCCCGGCACCAAGTGCACGGTCAAGGACACCGGCGCTTACGGCCTCATCTGCGTTCAAGGCTCGGGCAAGATCAACGGCGAGCCGCTTGTTAGCCCGAAGCTCATCCGCTTCCACGAGCTCACCGAAGATGAATATTTCTGCACGGAAGACGGGGCCAAAGCCGGCGTCACGTTTGAAAACACCAGCAGCACTGAGCCGCTGGTCTGCCTGCGCTACTTCGGCCCTGAAGTGAATCCCGACGCCCCGAAAATGGGCGCCTACCGCAAAAACAAATTCTAATCAAAAACCGTCGTTTCTCCCGCCCGTTTTTTCCTCCCACCCTCCCATTCACCCCCTAAATCACCTCCTCCCCATGGCTGAAAATAACTTCCCTAAACTCCACAACGCTGCCTGGCCCGGTCTCGTCGGCAAAGGTAGCCCCGGCGCCGAGCCGTTTATCGATCTCGACACGATGCTCGACATGACCGCCAAGGCCGAAGTCGGCGGCGTCAAGTTCGACGGTATCGATCTGTTCCTCTACAATCCGCACACCGATATCGATATCTCCGAGGACGGTATCAAAGCCCTCGCCGCCAAGATCAAGTCCAAGGGCCTCGTCGTCGGTTCCGTCGTCGCCCCCGTGTGGTTCGATGCCGCCGCCGGCGGTGACGCCGCGGCGCGCGCCAACTGGGTCAACCACGTCCGCAAAGCCGTCCGCATCGCCAAAAAACTCCGCGATCTCGGCGTGCGCCCCTACGGCGTCGTCCGCATCGACAGCGCCACCAGCGTCAAAACCTGGGACACCGATCCCAAGGGCGTCACCAAGCTCATCGCCCAATCCTTCCGCGAAGCCGGTAAGATCGCCAAAGACGCCGGTGAACGCCTCGCCGCCGAAGGCGAAATCTGCTGGGGCGGCATGCACAGCTGGAAGAACATGGTGAACCTCCTCGAGGCCGTGAACATGCCCAAAGTCGTCGGCTTCCAAGCCGACATGTCGCACACACTGCTTTACACGCTCGGCGAAAACGCCGAAGCCCACCGCATCGTCCCCAAGAATTACCATTGGGAACCTGCCGAGTTTCACAAAGCCATGGTCAAACTCACCGCCGCACTCCGCCCGTGGACGATCGATTTCCACGTCGCGCAAAACGACGGCACCGTCTTCGGCTCTGGCTCGCACGAAAAGACCGGCCGCCACTGCCTCGCCACCGACCCGAAGGGCAAACTCAACATCCCGCGCGACGGCGGCTACTGGCTCCGCGACGGCAAGGGCAAGGTCACCAAAAAAATCAAACACCTCTGCTGGGACGGTTGCATGTTCCCCAACGAGGTCATGATGAAACAGCAGACCTGGAACGACATTCTCGCCGCCATGATCGAGGTTCGTAAAAACCACGGTTGGGTCGGCTGAGTTTCGCCCGGTTTTATTTTTTAACCTTCAAACGCTCTCCAATCCCATGGCCAAAAAACAACTTCGCGTCGGTCTCATCGGCTACAGCTTCATGGGCCGCGCTCACAGCAACGCCTTCCACCAAGTTAACCACTTCTTCCCGTCCACCTACGAAGTCATCCCGCAGGTCGTCTGCGGGCGCGACGAAGCCAAGGTGAAAGAATTCGCCGCCAAATGGGGCTACAAAGCAATCGAGACGGATTGGAAAAAACTCATCGCGCGCGACGACATTGACGTCGTCGACATCGCCACGCCCAACAACCTCCACGCCGAGCAAGTCATCGCCGCCGCCAAAGCCGGCAAGATGATCCTGTGTGAAAAACCCCTCGGCCGTAATGGCCCAGAAGCCGAGAAAATGCTCAAGGCGGTCGAGAAAGCCGGCGTCGCCAACATGGTGTGGTATAACTACCGGCGTTGCCCCGCCGTCGTCCTCGCCAAGCAGTTCATCGATGCCGGCAAACTCGGCCGCGTGTTCCACTACCGTGCCAACTTCCTGCAAGATTGGACGATCAATCCCGAGTTACCCCAGGGTGGCACCGGCCTCTGGCGCCTGGACGTCAACGTCGCCGGTTCCGGCGTCACGGGCGATCTGCTCGCGCACTGCATCGACACCGCGCTTTGGCTAAACGGCGGCATCAAAGACGTCAGCGCCATGACCGAGACCTTCGTCAAAGAGCGCAAACACAGCCTCACCGGCAAAGTTCAAAAAGTCGGCATCGACGACGCGTGTCTTTTCCACTGCCACTTCAACAACGGCTCGCTCGGCCTCTTCGAATCCACGCGTTACGCCCGCGGCCACAAAGCCCTCTACACGTTCGAAGTGAACGGCGAAAATATGTCGCTCAAGTGGGACTTGCACGACCTGCATCGTCTCCAAGTTTTCGATTACACCGACAACGGCCCTGAGCGCGGCTGGAAGAGCATCCACGTCTCCGACGGCGATCATCCTTATTGCGGCAACTGGTGGGTCCCCGGCCTCCAACTCGGCTACGAACACAGCTTCGTGCACGCGATGGTGGAGTTCATCCGCGGCCTTGAAAGCGGCAAGGGCTGCACGCCCAACTTCAAGGACGGTCTCGCCACCGATTACGTCACCGACGCCGTGCTCAAGTCCGCCGCCACCGGCCGTTGGGCCAAGGTGAAACAAGTCTGATGAATCGCAGGGTGGGGCGGGTTCACTTGGGCCCGCCCCCTCTTTTTTAGCCTCACAAATTCCCCCGGCGCCCCGGTTTTTGCGTCCCATTTTTTCACCCGTTTTTCTCCCATGCCTAAACTCGGTTTCAACCTCCTCGCCTGGACCGCGTCGATCTCCGACGATTTTTTTCCACACATCGAGCGCCTTAAAAAAATCGGCTACGACGGCATCGAGATTTGCAACGGCGCCCAAGACCCCGCCGCCTATAAGCGGCTCAAAAAACTGCTCGGCGACCTCAACCTCGGCGTCACCTGCGTCACCATCGTCGGTGCGGATGCGAATCCCGCCAGCCCCGATGCCGCCATCCGCGCCAAGGGCCTCGACGCCATCAAGTGGAACATCGACCGCACCGTGGATTGCGGCGCGAAATTACTCTGCGGCCCGTTTCATTCGGCCTTCGCGACCTTCACGCGCGCCGACATCAACCCCGACGAATACAAACGCAGCGCCGAGATTCTCCGCGCCGCTGGCGACTACGCCCAACAAGCCGGTGTCATCCTCTGCCCCGAAGCGCTCAACCGTTTTGAGTGTTACCTCTGCAACACCATGGCGCAGCTCCGCATGCTCATCGAGCTCACCGATCACCCCAACGTGCGCGCCATGTACGACACGCACCACGCCAATACCGAGGAAAAAACGTTCGCCGGCGCCATCCGCACCATCGCCCCCGTCCTCGCGCACGTGCACCTCAGCGAGAACGACCGCGGCACGCCCGGCTCCGGCCACATCAACTTCCGCGAAAACCTCACCACGCTGCGCGAAGTCGGCTACGACGGCTGGATGACAATCGAGGCCTTTAGCCGCTCCGACCCCGCCTTCGCCAACGCGATCAATGTCTGGCGCGAGTTTTCTCCCGCTTGGGACATCGCTGAATCCGGCTACACGTTCCTCCGCCGCGAAATCGCCGCCGCCGGTTACCCCATCGCCTAAATTTTTTACTCTTTTATGAATTTCCGTCGCTTACTTCTTCCCCTCGTTCTTCTCGCCGCGTCCTTCACCTTCGCGACGGCCGCCGCGCCCACGACGCTGGTCCTCGAGCCTGCGGCCGGCATGGCCGCGAAGGGTAAACACGTCGTGCTGCTCTCCGGCGACGAAGAATATCGCAGCGAAGAAGCGCTCCCGATGCTGGCGAAAATCCTCAGCCAACGCCACGGCTTCAAAACCACCGTACTCTTCGCCCTCGACGCCGACGGCACGATCAATCCCAACAACGGTAAATCCCTCTCCGGCTCCGAAGCCCTCGACACCGCGGACATCATTATCATGGCGCTGCGTTTCCGCGCTTGGTCCGATGACGCGATGAAGCGTTTCGACGCCGCCCACCGCCGCGGTGTTCCCATCATCGCGCTGCGCACCTCGACCCATGCGTTTAATTTTCCCGCCGGCAGTCCGTGGTCTGCCTACTCCTGGAATAACAAAATCTCTCCCGCCACCACCGGCGGCTTCGGCAAACAAGTCCTCGGCGAAACGTGGGTGACGCATTGGGGTAAACATAAAGCCGAAGCCGCCCGCGGCCTCATCGAACCTAGCGCCACTGCCGACCCGCTGCTACGCGGCGTCACCGAACTTTTTGGCAACTCCGATGTCTACGAAGCCGCGCCCCCCGCCGACGCGAAAATCCTCGTCCGCGGTCTTGTCCTTAAAGGCATGAGCCCCAGCGATGCGCCTGCGGATTACGTCAAAAAAACCGCCGCCAAAGTTGAGCAACCCGTCAACGCTCCCGCGATGCCCGTGGTCTGGACGCGTCTGCACAAAACCGAATCTGGCGCCACGGCAAAAATTTTTACCACCACCCTCGGGGCCGCCACCGATTTCGAAAACGAGTCGCTCCGCCGCCTCATCGTCAACGCCACCTATTGGGCCGCCGGCCTCGAGGTCCCGGCTAAAGCCGACGTCACCCCGTTCGATAGCTACGCCCCACGCATGTACGGCTTCGATGGCTACCGCACCGGTATCACGCCGGCCGATCACGCGCTCGGCAAAGTCCTTCCCATCGGCGGTAACGTCCCGCCTAAGCCCCCGAAGCCGCTCGCCGCGCCCAAGCCGTCCGCGCCGCCGCCGTCAGCCGCTGCCGCCGCCAAGCCCAATCCTGCTTCGGCTCCGGCCGTTGCGCCGGAAACCAAGACCAAGACCGAGCCGGCCGCCGCCACGGCCCTCGCCGCGAAGGACGCCCCCAAAAAACCTGCTGCCCCCCAGCCGGCGAAACCGCTCGAAACCCCCCACGCGTTTAAGGTCGAGCCGATCGCCGCAAACACGCGGCGTTCGCAAGTCGTCGCACCCCCGAGCCGGGGTGAGCGCATCGTGCTCATCGGCAACGGACTCGCGGAGCGCGACGTTTACTACCACCGCATCGAGACGGAGCTCGCCCTGCGTTACCCCGAGCACGAGCTGTTCTTTCGCAACCTGGGCCATGTCGGTGATACGCCCGGCTTTCGGCCCCATCCCTCGCGCGCCTCACAGTGGGCGTTTCCGGGCGCCGAGAAATTCCATCCCGAACTCAACGTCCACAAAGGGCAGGGCTTCTTCCCCACGCCCGACCAGTGGCTCACGCACCTCAAGGCCGACACCCTCATCGCGTTCTTCGGCTACAACGAATCCTTCGACGGTCCGACCAAAGTCGCCAACTTCGAGGCCGAACTGAATGCCTGGGTGGAGCACACGCTGAGCAAAGCCTACAACGGCCAAGCCGCTCCCCGCGTCGTGCTCGTCTCGCCCGTCGCCTACGAGAACCAGTCCGCCCTGCGTGACCTGCCCGACGGCACGAAGGAGAACGCCAACCTCCAGCTCTACGCCGCCGCCATCGCGTCCGTTGCGAAGAAACACGGCCTCACGTTCATCGACGTCTTCAACCCGATGCAGGCGCTCTACTCCCTCGCCCGCCAACCCCTCACAACCAAGGGCTTCATCCCCAATGACGAAGGCTACCGCCACCTCGCCCGGCTCCTCGCCAACGGCGCCTTTGGCGCCCAAGCCATCGTCTCGAAAGCCGACCCCGCCCTCGTTCATGGCGCGGTAAAACAGAAAGACTACTTTTGGAATAACGACTATAACTTGGTTAACGGCGTCCACGCCTACGGTCGGCGCTACGGCCCCTACGGCCCGCAAAATTATCCCGACGAGGTTAAGAAGACCCGCGAGATGGCTGCACTCCGCGACGCGGTGATCCATGCGGTCGCCAGCGGCCGCAAGCAGGATCTCAGCGTCGATGACAGCCAGACGCATGTCCTGCCGCCCGTGCCCACCAACTACCAGCCCAGCGTCAAAAACGGCACCCCCGGTTATCTCCCGGGCGAGGAAGGCGTCGCGGCCCTCAAAGTTCCCGAAGGCTACCAAGTCCAGCTCTTCGCCAGCGAAAAAGAGTTCCCCAATCTCGCCAACCCCATGCAGCTCTCCTTCGACAACAAGGGCCGCCTCTGGGTCGCTGTGATGCCCGCCTACCCGGCCTATCGCCCCGGCGACGCCCTGCCCAACGACAAGCTTCTGATCTACGAAGACACCGACGGTGACGGCAAAGCCGATAAGGAAACCGTATTTGCAGATAACCTCTATCTGCCCATCGGCTTCGAGTTCGCGCCCGAAGGCGTCTATCTTTCCCAAGAGCCGAACCTCGTTTTGCTCCGCGACACGGACGGCGACGACAAAGCCGACCGCACCGAGATTATCTTGGGCGGCTTCGATACCCATGATACGCACCACGCCATCAGTGCCTACACCGCCGATCCCAGCGGCGCGTTCATGCTTTGCGAAGGCGTTTTTCTGCACAGCAACGTCGAAACCCCTTACGGCCCGGTGCGCTGCGTCGATGGCGGATTCTTCCGCTACAGCCCGCAACGCGGCATGCTGGAGCGCACCATCCAGATGAATATCCCCAATCCCTGGGGCTACGCCTTTGACCGCTGGGGTCAGGATTTCTTTCTTCACACCTCCGGCACCCCCCTGAACTGGTCCTTGCCCATGCAGGTCAAGCCCACCTTCGGCAGCAAGACTCCGGCCACCATCGATCTCATTCCCCCCACCGACAAAGTTCGCCCTACCTCCGGGCTCGAAATCGTCTCCTCCCGGCACTTCCCCGAGGAAATGCAGGGCGACCTTATCCTTTGCAACGCGATCGGCTTTCTCGGCGTCAAGCAGCACCAAATCCAAGACGACGGCACCGGCTGGAAAACCACCTTCCGCCAAAATCTGCTCACCAGCACCGATCCCAACTTCCGCCCCGTCGACCTCGAGTTCGCCCCCGATGGCTCCCTGTACGTTATCGATTGGCACAACATGCTGATCGGTCACATGCAGCACAACGCCCGCGATCCCAACCGCGACCACAACCACGGCCGCATCTATCGCATCACCTATCCCGGCCGCCCTCTCGTCAAACCCGCGCAGGTTGCTGGCGCCAGTCTGGACACACTGCTTAATAATCTAAAAGAGCCCGAAAGCCGCACGCGTTACCGCAGCCGCCGCGAGATCCGCAATTTCCCGGTCTCCACCGTGCTCCCCGCCGTGAAAAAATGGGCCGCCGCGCAGACCGATATCCACGCGAAACTCGAAGCCCTCTGGGTCACCTGGGGCATGAACGCCGTGGACGAGTCCTTGCTGCGTGAACTCCTCGCCTCCTCCGACTTCCACGCCCGCGCCGCCGCCGTCCGTGTTCTACGCTACAACACCCACCGCATCGCCGACCATGCCGCCCTCTTGGAAAAAGCCGCCGCCGATCCGGAAGGCCGCGTGCGCCTCGAAGCCGTCGTGGCCGCCTCTTGGCTCCCCGATGTACCCGCCGCGAAAAAAATCGTCTCAGTCGGTGCCGATCAGCCGCTCGACCTCTGGAGCAAAAACGTCGTGAAAACTGCCTATAACCGCCTCCACGGCATCGTGGAAGCGGAGAAATCCGAGCAGCCCCAAAATGCCGGACCCGATTATCTCACCGCCGCCGGCAAGCAACAATTCCTCCTCGGCCAAAAAATCTACCAACGCGAAGGCCACTGTGTGACCTGTCACCAAGCGGACGGCAAAGGCCTGCCACCCGCATTCCCCCCGCTCGCGACCAGCCGGTGGGTTACCGAGGACGCGGAGCGCCTCATCAAGCTCACCCTCTACGGCCTCACCGGCCCAATCGAAGTGAACGGCAAGAAATACGATGGCCAGGTGCCGATGACCCCATTTGGCGGCATGTTGAACGATGCCGAGGTAGCGGCGGTGCTCACCTACGTGCGCAACAGTTTTGGCAATGCGGCCGCCCCGATTCAGCCCGAAGCGGTGCAAAAAGTCCGCGCCCAGCAGCCCGGCCGCATGATGCTCTACAACGCCGAGGAATTACTCAAAGAGCACCCGATGAAGTAATCGCCTCCCGCCCCCGCAATCTCTCCCCGTCAAGTCCGTCTCCCTGCCCGCACCTATGAAATCCCTCCGCCTCGCCGCCCTCGCGCTCCTCGCGCTCGCCCCGTCAACGTTCATCCACGCCGCCGAACCCGGCTTCAAATCCATCTTCGACGGCCAGACCCTCGCCGGCTGGGAGGGCACCCCAGCCGTCTGGTCTGTCCGCGACGGCGCGCTCACCGGCCAAACCACCGCCGAGAAGGGCATCAAGTCCAATACCTTCCTCGTCTACACCGGCGCCCAGCCCGCCAACTTCGAACTCCGCCTCGCCTTCCGCCTCACCGCGCAAAACGAAAAGAACCAGGCCAACTCCGGCGTCCAATACCGCAGCAAGCTCATGGACCCCGCCACCTTCGTTGTCGGCGGCTACCAGGCCGACATCGACTCGCCCTTCAAATACACCGGCATGCTCTACGAAGAGAAAGGCCGCGGCATCCTCATGACCGCCGGCGAAAAAATCCGCATCGGCGCCACGACGCTGGTCGACGACGCCAAGAAGCCCGGCGCCAAGAAAAAGCAGACCGCCGTCGAGAAACTCCCCGGCGCCACTCCCACGGGCGACATCGCTGCCGCCTACAAACTCGGCGAATGGAACGAACTCATCATCACCGCCAACGGCGACCAACTCCGCCACACCGTCAACGGCGTCGTCACCGCCGAGGTCACCGAGACGGATGCTGCCATCGCCAAGTCCGGCGTCATCGCCCTGCAGCTCCACACCGGCCCGCCGATGACCGTCCAGTTTAAAAACATCCGCCTCAAGGTCCTGCCATAATCTGGCCAAGTTCCGTCGCGCCTCGCCGATCCGGCGAGGCCTTTCCGTTTCGCCAGCCCCTCCGCCTCCGAAAAATCAGCGCAGCTTAGCGTTCTCTCCCTCCCATGATTTCCTCTCCCTGTTTCCGGCTTCCCCTTTTTGCGCTGCTCGCGCTCACCCCTGCCTTCGCTCAGCCCGCGGCGCCCGCGGCCGCCATCTCGCCCGCTGCGCTCCAAGTCGCGCCCGGCTTTAAGGTCGAGTTGATCTACACCGTTCCGAAAGAAGATCAGGGTTCGTGGGTCGCGCTCACGGTTGACCCCAAGGGCCGCATCTATGCTGGCGACCAATACGGCGCCGTTTACCGCCTCACCGTGCCGCCGGTCGGCAGCACCGAGGGCACCAAGGTCGAGAAGCTCGCGCTCACCTTGCCCGAGGCCGTGCTCGGCTCCGACTCCGAACCCCTCCCGCCCCCGCCGAAAAAAGGCAAAGGCGCCAATGGCCTCCCGCCCTCGATCGGTGCGCACGGCCTACTCTACGCTTTCGACAGCCTCTACGTCATGGTCGACGAGGTCCCCAATCGCCGCGGCATCTGGCGCATGCGCGACACCAACGGCGACGACCAATTCGACGAAATTAAGTTTCTCCGCGAGACCAAGAGCCTCGGCGGTGAGCACGGCCCGCACTCCCTTGTCCTCTCGCCCGATGGCAAGTCCATCTACTTCGCCAACGGCAATCACACCGATCTTCCTACCAACCTGAATAAATCCCGCCCCGTCCGCTGGGATGAAGATCACCTCCTCCCGCGCATGTGGGACGCCCGCGGCCACGCCAAAGGCAAATACGCCCCCGGTGGCTACGTCGGCCGCATGGACCCTGAGGGCAAAACCGTCGAGCTCTTCGCCCTCGGTTTCCGTAACCAGTTCGACATCGCCTTCGACCAAAACAGCGAACTCTTCACCTATGACTCCGATATGGAATGGGACCAAGGTTCGCCCTGGTACATTCCTACGCGCATCAACCACATCGTCGACGCCGGTGATTATGGTTGGCGTAGCGGCGCTGGTCGCTGGCCCGCCTACTACGCCGACAGCCTTCCGGCCGTGATCGATATCGGCCCCGGCTCGCCCACAGGCACCGTCTTCGGCACCGGCGCTAAATTCCCCGCCAAATACCAACGCGCCCTCTTTGCCGCCGACTGGACCTACGGCACGCTCTACGCCCTCCACCTCAAGGCCGACGGCGCTTCGTTCACCGCCGAGAAAGAAGAATTCGTCGCCGGCAAACCGCTGCCACTCACCGACGTCGTGATCCACCCCGGCGACGGCTCGATGTATTTCGCCGTCGGTGGCCGCCGCACCCAATCCGCGCTCTATCGCGTCACTTATACCGGCACAGAAAACACCGCGTCCGTCGCTGCGCTTCCGCCCACGCCCGAGGCCCAACTGCGCCGCCGCCTCGAAGCCCTCCACGCCGAAGGCACCGGCCCCGAAGCCATCGCGATCGCGTGGCCACACCTCGCCAACCCCGACCGCTTCATCCGTTTCGCCGCTCGCGCCGCTATTGAGCGTCAACTTCCCGCCAACTGGACGGACCGCGCGCTCAAAGAAAAAAATCCGCAGGCCGCTATTGAAGCCCTCATCGCGCTCGCGCGCGTCGGTGAAAAACATTTTCAACCGCAGATCATCGACGCCCTCACCCGGCTCGATTACACGCGTCAACCCGCCGAGCTTCGCCTCCCGTTGCTCCGCGCCTGGCAACTCACGTTCACCCGCATGGGTAAGCCCGACGCCGCCACCTGCGCCCGCGTCGCCGCGTTGCTCGATCCGTTGTTCCCGGCGACGGACTCGCTCGTGAATCGCGAACTCGTTTCGCTTCTTATCTTCCTTGATTCTTCCACCGTCGTCGCCAAGACCGTCCCACTTCTCAGCATCGCTGAAAATCCCGGTACGGCGCCGGAAGAAATTGCCAGCCGCGCGCTCCTCGCCCGCAACGACGGCTACGGTCGCACCGTGCAAAGCGTCACCGACGCCCGCTCCGACCGCCAACAAATCGCTTACGCCTACGCTCTGCGTCACGCCACCGCTGGCTGGACGCCCGAACTTCGCACCCAGTTTTTCGCTTGGTTTCCACGCACCTCGGAATGGAAGGGCGGCGCCAGCTTCACCGGCTTCCTGCGCAACATCCGCAACGAATCCCTCGCGAAAATCTCCGAGCCCCTCGAACGCCAGAAATTCGACGACCTCTCCAAAGTTCCGGTGCACTCCATCGTCGCCGGCGCCGTCAGCCCCAAAGGCCCAGGCCAAACTTACACCGTGGAAAGCGCCGCTGCGCTGTTCCCCGCCAAACTTACCGACCGCGACTTCGCACAAGGTAAAGCCATGTTCGCCGCCACCGCGTGCATTTTCTGTCACCGCTTCAACGGTGAGGGCGCTGGCATCGGTCCCGACATCTCCGGCGCGGGTAACCGTTACAGCGTAAAAGACCTACTCGAAAACATCATCGAGCCTTCCAAGGTCATCAGCGATCAATACGGCACCGAACAACTCACCCTGGCCGACGGCGAAGTCATTATCGGCCGCGTTGTCGCCGAAGACGGCAACCGCTATTCCGTCATGACGAACCCCTTCGCGCCGGACGAACTCTTGCGTCCCGAGATTTCCAAGGTCCGCTCCCGCAAACCCTACGCTATGTCGATGATGCCCGCCGGCCTCGCTAACGCGCTCAACCCCGACGAACTCAAAGACCTCGTTGCCTACCTTCTGTCCGGGGGTAATCCCGCCGACCCGATGTTCGCGAAAGCAAAGTAAGTTGTTTTCGGCCTGAGTTTGGTCGGGAGGTTTCGCATTTTTATCCGATTTCAGCTCCCACGGTTTGCAGCGTTTTTATACCCATCGCCCACCTTCGCGGCGATGGAGCCACTTTATCGTATTTGTCCTAAGCACCTAGGGGTGAGATCGTGGGTGGGGCGCTGTCTAGATGGCGCAACCTACGCGACCCCCATCAAATTTTCTCCACGCTGAAAGCCTGCAAGCCCATATGTGATTCAACCTGTTGAAAAACCAGTCGGCGTTCGCTAATAGGGAGATTGAGAAAAGCATTCATGGCTTAAGTGCGGACTCAGTGAAGGGACGCAGAAGATCGGCAATCCAAGCGGGCGCATAACGAAGATCTCGGCGAATAGCTGCGCGATCCTCATCGGTAATTCTTCTTCGAAGAATGGTACATATTCTATCGTCCACCTGATCCTGTCCAAGATAACGAAGCGCTTGGATCAGTGTGCCGCTTTTTCTCCCAGCCGTCGCCACGTTCCGCGGCACAGTCTGCTTGAGGATAATTTCTTGCTTACCGATTTTCACCTTCCGGGAGGGGCCATCGGTCAAAAAAACAATCCGGGATGGGACTTGCTCGGAAAGGCCCAACACATTGGCGGCATAGGCCCCGTAGGGTTGAAGGCGAATGGCATCGCGCCCCATCAAAGCGCGGGCGACGGCGTCGGCAGAAGGCGCAACGGTACCGAGTACGGGGTGCTGCACGGGATAATCATAAAGACCCCGAGCAAGCTTGCGAATGACACCCGCTTGCTTGAAGCGGCGTAGGGCAGACTCAATGGCGGCTGCACTCCCGATTCCTTGAAAATGCTTTGGGGTAAATACCCAACCCCTACCGTGGCCATAAATTCGGCTACGAACTTGCATATCAATGGATTGAGATTTAATTTTCACTTAGTTTCTGACGGGAAAAATAGGGTCTTTTTTTGTCATGACAAGGATAGTTATAAGCATCCCAGAGATTTTTAACGGTCCTGAAAAACGCGGTTTTCAACCACGTAGCTACCCATGGCGTCTTTCACGTGAGCGCATGGCTACTCGAGTTGGGGGTCTAAAATAGGCCTTTGCTTGATAATTTGCCCCGAGTTACTTCGACTTCACCTCGAATGGCGAATCACCCGACCACCCCTGGCGCCCGCGAGCACACATTTGACGCTATCGTCATCGGCTCCGGTATCAGCGGCGGTTGGGCGGCGAAGGAACTCTGTGAAAGCGGCCTGCGCACACTCGTCTTGGAGCGCGGCCGCGACGTAAAGCACCGCGACGATTATCCCACGGCGTTAAAAAACCCGTGGGATCTACCGCACCGCGGCAAGTTGCCCCGCGACATCGTCACCGCCAATCCCATCGCGAAAAAATGCTACGCCTTCGACGAGACGACGGCGCATTTTTTCGTCAAAGACGCCGAACACCCCTACGAACAGGAAAAACCCTACGACTGGATCCGCGGCTACCAAGTCGGCGGCAAGTCCCTGATCTGGGCCCGACAAACGCAGCGCTGGAGCCGTTTCGATTTTGAAGGCCCCGCGCGCGACGGCTTCGGCGAGTGGCCTATCACCTACGACGAACTCGCTCCATGGTATTCACACGTCGAACGCTTCGCCGGCATCAGCGGCAATTACGACGGCCTCGAAACGTTGCCCGATGGCGAATTTCTCCCCGCGTGGGAAATGAACGACGTCGAAAAACACGCGCAGGCCAAAATCATGGGCGCGTTTGCCGAGCGGCACGTGATCCAAGGCCGCTGTGCGCATCTCACGGCGCCAAAACCCCAACACCTCGCGCAAGGCCGCGGTAAATGTCAGGCGCGCAACCTGTGCTACCGTGGTTGCCCGTTTGGCGCGTATTTTAGTTCGAACTCCGCCACACTCCCCGCCGCGGCGGCGACCGGCAATCTCACGCTACGTCCGCACGCGGTGGTTGAATCCATTCTCTACGATGACGCCACCGGCCGAGCCAGTGGCGTGCGCGTGATCGACGCGGTGACCAAACAGAGTACGGAATTTTTTGCGCGGATCGTTTTCGTCAACGCCGCCTGCTTAAACACGAATCTCATTTTGCTTAATTCCCGCTCCGCGCGTTTCCCCGCCGGACTCGGCAACGATCACGGACTGCTCGGACATCACATCGCGTTTCACAATTATCGCGGCAGCCTCTCGGGTTCCATCGAAGGCTTTGAAGATTCTTATTATTCCGGCCGGCGTCCGACTCAGCTCATGATGCCGAATTTCCGCAACGTGCGGAAACAAGAAACCGATTTTCAGCGCGGTTACATGGTGTTTTTCGGCGCCGGTCGCGCCGGCTGGCAGAGCGGCGCCAGCACCCCTGGCGTCGGCGTCGCCTTCAAAGACCGCATCACGCGCCCCGGCCCGTGGGGTATTTCCATGATGATGCAGGGCGAAACGGTGCCGCGGAAAGAAAACCACGTCCGCCTCTCCGCCGCGCAAAAAGACGCCTGGGGTATCCCGCAACTCGTCACTTCGATCGGCTACCACGACAATGACGAACGGCTCCTCAAAGATTTTTTCGCTCGTGGCCAAGAGATGCTTGAAGCCGTCGGCGCGAAAAAAATCGTGACGCGTGATTCCAAACAAAACCCCGGTCTCGACATCCACGAGATGGGTGGCGTGCGCATGGGTCGCGATCCTAAGGCCTCGCTACTCAATCGCTGGAATCAGCTCCACACCTGCGCAAATGTTTTCGTCACGGACGGCGCCTGCATGACCTCGACCGGCACGCAAAACCCCTCGCTCACGTTTATGGCGCTCGCCGCCCGCGCCGCGCAGTACGCCGTGGCTGAATTAAAGAAAGGCAATCTATGAACCGCCGGGAAGCCCTGCGCCACACCGCGCTCGTTGCCGGGGCTGCCGCGCTTTGGGCCAGTTTGCCCTCGCGCACGTGGGCTGCGCTCGCCGCGCCGGCCGGCTGGGATATCGCGGACGAAGCCCTGCTCACGCTCATCGGTGATACGATCATTCCTGCGACGACTACCTCGCCTGGTGCGGGTTCGGTCGCGATCGGACGTTTTATTCTCACACAAACCAACGATTGTTTTCCGCCTGAAGCTCGGGCGACGTTGCGTCGCGGCCTGAGCGATATCACCGCCTCGAGCCAGCAGCGTTTCGGAAAAAACTTTTCTGTGCTCGACCGCGCACAACGCGAGCGCGTGTTGACCGAGTACGAAGCCCAGTCCGTCGCCGCGCCGCATCCGTTTCGTCACCTGAAAGAACTCACGGTACTCGGCTATTTCACCGCGGAAGCCGGCGCGACACAGGCGTTGCGCTACGATCCGATTCCCGGCGCGTTTCGCGGTTCGGTGAAACTGGCGCCCGGCGATCGCAGTTGGGCGCATTGAGCTTCAGCCTTCGCCGCGCAAAAATGTGAGGTCGAGGGCGAGGGTGGTTTTTCGCCCGTTAGCCGCGGTGATCACGACGCCCGCGCCGTCGGATTTCGCGCTGACGTCGGCCACGAGATCGAATCCGCGCGGAATCGAAGCGACGGCAAAAATATGCGGCACGCGTAGCGGCTTTTTCGGCGAGAGTTTAACCGTTGTCGGATAACCAGCTCGGGAGAGCGCGTTGGGTTGCGCTGACTCCGCTTGGCCGAAATGAAAATACGAAGTCGTTTCCTCGAGCCCAAGTACGTGGCGGTGGCGTCCGTTCCACGGCGCATAGTGCCGGCCGCCGTTGGAGTGCCATAGAATCGTGTGGCGCAGGATCGCGGGATTTTTCAACTGGAGAAACACCCACCCTTCTTCGGGAAACGTCACCGCGCTCCAGCCAAGCGTGCGGCCCGGCGCACCCATGAGCATCACGAGATCTTCAAAGCCCGCGCGTGCCGGGTAACGCGTGAGGTCGGTCGTACCGCCATTGGCCAAAGGTACGGCGGTGAGGTTTTTAAAACGCGCTCCCGTTTTTAGCGCGGAATATCCGCCCAGTGCAGGATTTTCAAACGGCACGGGTGTCACTTGGCCCCATTCCCACCCGCCAGCCGAAATTCGCGCGGCCCCTTCGGCTCCGGGCATCTGCAAACATGGATGCGTTCCCAGTGTCAGCGGACCAGTGAAACCACTCAGCGTGTGTTCGATGTAGATAGCGTTATGGCCCGCCCGTAAACTCACGCGTTTATCAATTACGCCCCGTCGCACTTTGGTTTTGAGTTGAACGTGTAGCGCCGTCGCCTCGCGCGTCTGCGTAGCATCAATAAACTTCCAATCGCCATTGGCGGATTCGCCGTGCGGCGGATGTTGTTCCCCGCGCCACTTCGTGCCGTTACCGCCGAACGGCGCGCAGAAAAAATCTCCACGCAAGGCCCGCAAAAGCGGAGGCGAACCTGCCGGTAATTTTTCGTCGCGCCACGGCGCCACGGCGAAGGGTTGAATGCTGCGGCCGTTGGCCAAAGTAAAAGTAGCTGGTCCCAACATGCCGGCAGTGCGGGTGACGAAGGTTTCGATTCCGCTGTTTTTAAGACGCCAGCTGGGTTGACCGAGTTTGATGGAGAGGGGTGCTGCCATGGGTAAAAGCACACGCACGGGTTCAACTTGAGGCAAGCGTGAGCCTCTCACCGCTTGCTAGCAGCCCAAACCTTGCCAACGTCCAATGCGATGTCTCGTCCCACCCCATCCGATCCCGCTACTCCTCCCGGCCTCATGCGCCGTCTCGGGGCCGCGGGTCCGTTCGCGATTTTATTATCGTTTTGGCCGCCTTTGGGGTCGCTATTTTTAATCGCGTCACTGACGCAACTCGGTCCGTGGCTGCGTTCACACGATGCGGTAGGGTTGTTGATTTATTTTTTAGTCATCGGATTTTTGTTGGGCGTTTCTTTCGTTCCGACCTACGCGAGTGCCATTCTGGCGGGTTGGGCTTTTGGTTTCGGCAAGGGTGCGATGATCGCCATTCTCACGATCACGGCATCCTCGTTGCTCGCTTATGCCGTGGGCCGTTGGATCGCTCGCGATCGCGTGCTCGAGATCATTCGCGAAAGACCCAAGTGGCATGCGATTTATCAGGCTTTGGTCGGTAAACATTTTGCCCGGACGCTCCTCGTCGTCACGTTGATGCGGGTGCCGCCGCTATCGCCGTTTGCGTTGGCTAATTTTGCTCTCGCCGCGGCGCGCGTACCGCTCGGCACGTACACGCTTGGCACGTTTTTGGGTATTTTGCCTCGCACCATCGTCACCACTTTTGCCGCTGCGCAAGTGGAACAACTCGACCTTAACAATCTGGGTCAATCGTGGGTGAAGATGGTCGGTATCGCGCTGACGATCGCGGCGTGCATCGGGCTCGGCATATTAGCCAACCGGGTATTGCGCGAGATGACATCGACCAAGTAATCCGCCTCGCTGGCGGATCGCCTCCGTTTTTGTGAAAGCTCTTTTTTACCCCGCGTTTGATCAGCTTGAAATCCGAGACGTGCCCATGCCGGAACCGGCGGCGGACGAAGTGCTGTTGCGCGTCGCCGCTTGCGGACTTTGCGGCAGCGAACTTGAGACGTTTAAAAATCACAGCCCACGTCGTCAGCCGCCGCTGGTTATGGGCCACGAATTTTGCGGTACGATTGCAGCAGTCGGCCCGGGCGGCGATGCCGCGCTCGTCGGTCGGAAATGCGTCAGCAATTCCCTGATTCCCTGCGGCCGTTGTGTGCGGTGCGCGCGCGGTGACACGCACCTGTGTGCGGATCGCCAGATTTTCGGAATGCACCGCGGCGGGGCGTTTGCTGAATACGTCCGCGTGCCGACTCGGGTGCTAATCCCGTGGCCTGAGGAATTAAGTGCGCAAGCCGCCTCGCTGGCCGAGCCGCTTGGCAACGGCGTGCACATCGTGAACCTCACGCGTCATTTACCCGTCCGCACCGCGCTTGTCATCGGCGCCGGCCCGATCGGCCTCATGTGCCAACAAGCGCTCCAAGCGATGCGGGGCGTGAGCACGATGGTCTGCGATCTTTCGATGGGCCGCCTTGCGGTGGCTCAAAAACTCGGGGCCACGCGCGTGGTCTCCTCAAAAAACGAAGACGTCGCCGCCGCCGCACTCGCGTGGACCGATGGCGAAGGCGTGGACTTGGTCGTCGACGCCGCGGGTTCAGCCGCGACGAAACGCCTCTCACTCGCTGCGCTCCGACCGGGCGGCGCGGCGGTCTGGATCGGCCTGCACGCAAACACGATGGAGTTCGATTCTTATGGGGTGACGTTACCCGAAAAACAAATTTTCGGAACCTACGCCGCGAAGATCGAGGAACTAGCGGAGGCGCTCGAGCTTATGCGCAGTGGACGCGTCGATGTGACTTCGTGGACGGAAAAGGTACCGCTCGAACACGCGGTGCCGGCGTTTCATCGGATGTTGGCGCCCGGCGATAGCGACCTGAAAGCCGTTTTTATCCCGTAAGATTTTACCCCAATGAAAATTGTTCTCACCGACCATGGCTTTGCGTCGATCGATCAAGAGCGAGCACTCTTCGCCGCCGCCGGTCATGAGCTCGTCGTCGCGCAATTTAAGACGCCTGCAGAGCTGATTCCGCTCTGCCGCGATGCCGATGCGCTGCTCGTACAATGGGCCACCATCAGCCGCGAACTTATCGCGACCCTCGACCGCTGCAAAGTCATCGTGCGCTATGGTATCGGCGTCGACAGCGTCGATCTGCAAGCCGCCGGTGAACGCGGCATCCCCGTCTGCAACGTCCCGGATTACTGCATCGACGAAGTCGCTGATCACACGCTCGCGCTGGCCCTCGCGCTGGCGCGCCAGATTCCGCAAACCGATACCGCGGTTCGTGCGGGCACGTGGAAAATTATGCCACCGTCGCCCTTCGCAGCGTTTCGCGACCTCACGTTTGCTACCGCAGGCTTTGGCCGTATCGCGCGCGCGGTCCTAGCCCGGGCGAAAGGGTTCGGCTTCAAGCTCGCCGCTTACGATCCCTTCGTGGACGCCGCCAGTTTCGCCGCCCTCGGCGTGCGGCGACTCGGGGCGGCTGAAGTACTCCGCGAGGCGGGTATTCTTTCGCTGCATCTCCCATTGACCGATGAAACGAGACATTTTCTCAATCGTGACTCACTCGCAACCATGCGCCGCGATGCGATCATCGTGAACACCGCGCGCGGAGCCTTGATCGACACCGTCGCACTCGCCGCCGCGCTCACGGCGCACACGGTGGGCGCCGCCGGCCTCGATGTTTACGAAACCGAGCCTTTGCCCTCCGACCATCCGCTGCGCGTCGCGCCCGGTGCGTTACTTACATCGCACACGGCGTGGTACAGCGCGGGCAGCGTGCCCGAGCTGCAGCGCAAGAGCGCCGAGGCGGTGCTCGCTGGTTTGCGCAGCGGCGCGCTCGCCAACGTCGTTAACGCCCGCTTCTTTCCTGTCACCCCTGTCACCCCATGAAATTCGTCGATCTGTCGCATCCGCTCATCCACGGGCAGGCTAATTTCCCGATGGATCCCAAGTTGAGTATCATGACGCACTGCACGACGCAGACGCTCAAATACGCCATGACCCACGTGAGTATGGCGACGCATCAAGGCACGCACCTCGATGCGATGTCGCACTTCGTCGATGGCGGAAAAACCATCGACCAGATGCCGCTCGATTGGTTTTACGGCGAAACGATTTTGCTGCGCATCCCCAAAGCTCCGCGCGAGGAAATCACCGTCGCCGATTTTCAAAAAATCGAGCACCAGTTGCAGCCCGGCGTGAAGCTCATCTATGAGACGGGCTGGCATCGCCAGTTTGGGCAGGAAAATTACTTTAGTGATTTTCCGAGCCTCACGCAGGACGCGGCGCGTTATTTGGTTTCCCGGAAAATTCGCTTACTCGGCATGGATACCCCCACACCGAGCCGTGACTGGTTTGAGGTTCATCACATTCTGCTCGCGGCGAATGCTGAGGTCGTCGTCGTGGAAGGCCTTACCAATCTCAGTCAATTGCCCGAGCGTTTCACCTTCGCCGGATTTCCGCTCAACTTTCACGGCCGCGACGGTTCGCCGATCCGCGCCGTAGCCATTTTGCCATGAGAGGCCTAAAAGGAAAAATCGCGCTCGTGACCGGCGGGCTCGGCGATCTCGGTTACGCGTCCATCGTGCGGCTCGTCGAAGAAGGCTGCCGCGTGGCTTCGTTCGATCTTAAAACCGACGAAGCACAAAAACTTTCCGCGCTCGGGGTTTTTCATCAAGCCGTCGACATCGCCGATGAAGCCGCGGTGAAAGTCGCGTGCGCTGCGATCTTGGAGAAAATTGGCCCTGTCACGATCCTCGTGAATTGCGCCGCTCGGTTTATTTTTCGTAGCGTCGATGCAACACCTGCGGAATGGAATGACATCCTCTCGGTTAATATCATCGGCACCTCGCTGGTTACGCAGAACATTCTGCCGCAGATGAAGGCGAGTGGTGGCGGTAGCATCATTAATTTTTCATCGGTGAGCGGCTTCGTCGGCCAGGCAAATTTCTCAACATACAATGCCACCAAGTTTGCGCTGCGCGGCCTCACCAAGTGTTGGGCGCAGGATTTCGCGCCGCATCACATTCGGGTGAACACGATTTGCCCAGGCTACATTTATACGTCGGCCTTCACTAATTCCTGCCAGAAACTCGGCTTGGATATCGCCGAAGAAGATCGACGCGCCTCAGCGATGCACTTGCTGGGCCGGCAAGGTCAGCCGGCAGAAGTCGGCGCGGCAGTCGCTTTTTTAGCGAGTGACGACGCGTCGTTCATGACCGGCAGCGATCTCGTTGTGGACGGCGGTTACCTCGCGCGTTGAGCGCGGAGCAGCGGCTTGCGCCAATTAACGATGACTGCGAGCGAGCTCGGCGGCGGTCGCCAGCTCGTAGCTGATCTTACCTTCGGCGATCTCGCGCAGGGCGGTGTCTTCCGCAGAAAGTTTCTCCAATGACTCGATCAGCGGACGGTTGCCGCGCTTGAGTTGTTTCACGCGCAGGGAGACGACGTTAACGAGAATATTGGGATCTTCGATCACCTTGAGGGCGTTTTGGATGTAGTCGTCTCTCATGGTAGGTTTGGGCTGGCCGTGAGCGGGTGTGGACCGGGCGCGAGGATCGCGACGGCCCACCGTGTTCTCGGCGAGTCGTCGTATATTAAAAAACGCCAGCGCCAAACGCGACGTCCATTCCGGAGCGTAAGCCCCCGATCGGGCAACCCGTTCGCCCGCTACGTTCTTGAAGCGATTAAAAGGTGCAAGCCGACTCAACCCGAAGTGCTTAATTCACGCAGATCGGCGCGCGCGGTCGCGTAACTCGTCGCAAAGGCGGTGATGCGTTCGTCGGGCTGGCGGGCGTGGACACGGCACCATTCGCGGTAAAGCGCGGGCCACCAGTTTTCGTGCCGGGTGAGGCCTTGCGCGCGGTAGGAATGCCAGTCGATGAGCACCTTCGACCAGCACGCGTCCCCGTATTCGGTGGCTTTGCGCGGGTCCCCCATGACCTTGACGTACCAATCTCGCCCAATGCGCGCGTGCAGCACTTCGTCGGCCCAATCGTAATCTTGGATGAGCGCCGAAAACGCATCGCCCGAGGCCACGCCGACTTCCCACTCGAAACGTTTCCCGGTTTTCGGCATCAGGCCTTGTTCGATAAAATAGAGTACCGCGTGACGCTCCAGCGGCGTGAGCTGCGTGTTGAGCGCGAGCGACCACGTGAAGTTAATGCGTACGAACTGCCGCCAATCGATCCCGGCGCGCACGAAACCGACTTCGCCCATCATGGCGTGGCGCGCTTCGTCCCAAAGCTGGCGCGTCATGTCCACGGTGTAGTCCCATGGCTTGCCGGGAGTTTCGGCGATGATACTCGCCATCATCTCGGGCACGTCGATTTCGCGCAGCCGCTTGTAATACATCATGAGCGTCTTCGGTTCCGGCGGGAAGGTCTTGTCGTAGAGAAACGCTTCCGCGTGCACGCCCATGTTATAGGAATCGGTGAAGCGCTCGTCGCGTCGCGGCGTGCCGTTGTAAACGTAGGGCTGCGCGGAGAAGTGGCGCTCGGGCGTGCTAGCGGCGGCGCTGGTTGCCTGCGGAGCGTGACCGTCGAGTGATCCAGCCAGGTTCAGCAAACCTTCGAGTTGATTCGTCCACGGGGCGAGAGCGGCGCGGCGCTCGGGCGCGAGGAGCTTGGCGAGAGCTTGTTCACCGAAGGCGATCATCTCGCCGATCTCGATCAAGGCGAAGCGACAGAGGCGAAACGACGGATGATCGACGAGGCGATTGGTTTCGCGTTGGTGGCGTTCGAGCGCGTCGCGCAGCGCCGGCAGGGCGTGATGGTAAATCCCGAGCAGCAGCGCATCGGTTTCGGGTGCGGCGAGGATTTCATCGAAAAAAATGTCGAGCGCAGGGTGGGGCACGGCGTCGAGGCCAAGCGGTGGCTCGCGCATTTCACCGACGCGAGTGCGCCAGGCGGAGGCGTGTTCGGCGCAGTAATGCGCATGCAGGCTGAACGCCATTTTTAGTTCGTAGATGGGCTCGGCGGTGAGGCGTTTGATGAAAATCTCGTGGAGCCGGCGTAGGGTCCAGTGGTGGCGTTTAAGGCGGGCAACGCAGTCGTCGATGGAGAGCCCGGGCTGCATGGCTTCGGCAAACGAGGCGAGGCCGGCGAGGGGTGGTAGGTCGCGGTACGAGCGGTAGGTCGTGGGGTCCATGATAGGGAAGGAACGCGGGAAATGTATCTACGAGTAGGGCTATTTGTCGCGCCTAGAAGGGAATTTACTCGAACGCGGATGGGGAAGAGCACGCATCCTGCGCGTGCGGTTACATCAAGGGCGAGTGAGTCAATCCAGCGGAAATTGGTGATCTGCTGACGGGTTTGCATCAGGTTTTTTAACCGCTAGCCCTTCAAGTTTATGGCCAAGATCGGCCGGTGCGTAGAATGCATTCACACGACCTTCTTTTTGAACAACCAATAGACTTTTTTCGGCTAGTCCGAATAAGTCATCGCGAGCGGTTTGAAATGCCACGTTGTGACTGCGTCGGTGTCCTTCGATAAGGTAGCGGGTGTTTGGTTCGCGCAAGGAGTGCGCAAGCAGGGCTTGTTGACGATGATTCAGGCCTCCAAGTCCGCGGAGCCGTTGACTGGCCGATCGTAATTCCTCTGTCCGATGTTTTACATAGGCGTGCAAGGCATCGACGGCTTCGCAAATCACCTCGGTCTGATGAAGAATGAAATATGTCAGGTCGTTGTCGTCTGTTTCCGTATGTAGAAATGCTCGGGCATAGTGGGAGCGGGAGCGCAGCAGGATCTGAGAGATCGAAATGAATTCAAAAAGCTGGTATCCTTGATGAAGCATGGACCAATAAAATAGTGCACGCGCCGTGCGCCCATTTCCGTCCACAAAGGGGTGATCATAACCCAGCCAGAAGTGTAGGATGATAGCGCGGACGACCGGATGGACAAAAAAATCAGGAGTTTTTCGATTGGCGAAATTACACATCGCGGCCAGCCGATCAGGCAGTTCGTTCGAGTCCGGCGGCACGTGAAAAATGGTGCCTTCCTGATCTTCAACACGAATGTCTTCGTGAGGCAGTCGGAAACGACCAGATGCGTCAGGCCGATCGAGAGTGTCTGCCGTGACAAGCGCATGGAGTTCCAACACGAGTTTTGGGGTAAGTTGCTGATCGCGAAGGGTGCGAATACGCTTCATCGTGACATAATTATTCAGGATCATGCGTTCGCTTTTATCGCGTGGCTGTCGTCCCGTCCTCAGTAGCTCCTTTGCTACTTCGCGCGTCGTCGCAGCTCCTTCCAGTTGGCTGGAAGTGATGGATTCTTGGATAAGCGAGCTAATGATATACTGATCGCGACCACCTGGAGCCGTGACTCCATCTGGCGTATCCAATGTGAAGCCCAGTCCCCGATCAATTTCGTGCAACTGGGCCAGAATCTTATCGGGAATTCCAAATTGAAACGGGTGCTGCTTTTTGTCTAAGAGAGGTATTGAGCGCAGTTTGGGCATTCGAGCCAGTTTGATTCCTAGCCACCATTCTTCATGACTTAGACCATCGGGCGCGGGGCGATGACGGAGTTCATCCCAATGCAAATAACGATCTTGTTTCGCTAAAGCATTAACCTGCATAATAATATGCTCCACACGGTCCTTTGGGAAGCCCTGCATTTGCTTGAACCAAGGCGCAGGTTTTTGAGGGAGCTTCATTCTAATTAGAGTTATATTGGACTCAGTTTGGAGTGCAATCATCTATTCCAATTTTAATAAATTAGAGTTAGAATGGAATGTGGGCACAAAAAAGGCGCGGCCGGAAAGGCCGCGCCTCGGAAACAGGTGCAGTCTTAGCTCACGCCTCTAATTGCGGGCGGTTTTTCTCGGGCCAGTCGATGTGGAAGAACTTGCCGCGGGGTTTGTCGGTGCGCTCGTAGGTGTGGGCGCCGAAATAGTCGCGTTGGGCTTGGAGCAAGTTGGCCGGCAGGCGAGCGGAGCGGTAGGCGTCGTAGTAGCTGAGCGCCGAGGCAAACGTCGGGATGCTGATGCCGCTCTCGACGGCGAGGCTGATGACTTTGCGCCAGTTGGCCTGGGCTTTCTGGATCGTCTGGTTGAAGTATTGGTCGAGGAGGAGGTTCGCGAGCTTCGGGTTGCGGGCGTAGGCCTCGGTGATTTTTTGCAGGAAGGCGGCGCGGATGATGCAACCGCCGCGGAAGATCTGGGCGATCTGGCCGAAGTTGAGTTTCCAGCCGTATTCGCCCTGCGCGGTGCGCATGAGTTGGAAACCTTGCGCGTAGGAGCAGATTTTCGAGCAGTAGAGCGCGTCGTGGATGGCCTTGATGAGCTCCTTCTTCTTCGCGGGGTAAACTTTTTTAACCTTGGGGCCTTTGAGGACCTTCGAGGCGGCGACGCGCTCTTCCTTGATGGCGGAGAGGCAGCGAGCGAAGACGGATTCGGCGATCGTCGGAGCGGGCACGCCCATGTCGAGGGCGTTGACGGAGGTCCATTTGCCGGTGCCTTTTTGGCCGGCGGTATCGAGGACGATGTCGACGAAGGGCTTCTTGGTGACGGGGTCTTTTTGCTTGAGGATGTCGGCGGTGATTTCGACCAGGAAGCTGTCGAGCGCGCCTTTATTCCAAGCGGAGAAAATTTCGCCCATCTCGGCGGGCTTGAGGCCGAGGAGGCCCTGCATGAGGGAATAGGCCTCACAGATCATCTGCATGTCGCCATACTCGATGCCGTTGTGAACCATCTTCACGTAGTGGCCGGCGCCGTTTTCACCGATGTAGGTGGTGCAGGGGACGCCGCCTTTGACGGGTTTGCCGGGGGTGGCGCCCATGATGGGTTTGCCGGTCTTCTTATCGACCTTGGCGGCGATCGCGGTCCAGATCGGCTTGAGTTCTTCCCAGGAGGATTTCTCGCCGCCGGGCATGAGGGACGGGCCGAAGCGGGCGCCCTCTTCACCGCCGGACACGCCGGAGCCGATGAAGCGGAGACCTTTTTCTTTGAGCGCTTTTTCGCGGCGGATCGTGTCGGTCCACAGAGCGTTGCCGCCGTCGATGATGATGTCGTTAGGCGCGAGGAGCGGAATGAGGCCGTCGATCACGGCATCGGTGGCTTTGCCCGCTTGAACCAGGATCACAATCTTGCGCGGGAGCGCGAGCGACTGGACGAATTCTGACAGCGATTTACTGCCCACCACACCGCCGGGGGTACCGGGGTTTTCCGCGACAAACTTTTCGGTTTTCTCGACCGTGCGGTTATAAACCGAGATCTGGAAGCCGTGGTCGGCAATATTGAGAGCGAGGTTCTGACCCATCACGGCGAGTCCGATGAGTCCGATGTCAGAGTGCGTTTTGACCATAAAGAGGTCGTCTTGTTAGCCTGCTTCCGGCCTGAAACCAACCTGTTTCTACAATTAGCCTTAAAAATTCCGTCTTGGCAGAGGGTGTCCAACCCGAATGCGTCTTTAATAACCTAGCTGAACCGGCGTACTTTTTATGATAAACCCGTCTGAACTAAATCATTATTAAGTTTTTAGCTGATGAGCGAAGTCGCCGCGAGTGGCGCAATTAATCCAGACCGTGGCTCCGTCGGCGTAGTGTTCTTTTTTCCAAATCGGCACGCGGGCCTTGGTCTCATCGATGAGATAACGGCAGGCATCAAACGCCGCCCCTCGGTGCGCGGCGGCCACGCCGACCCACACCGCGAGCTCGCCGATTTTGAGGGCGCCCACGCGGTGCACGCAGACGGCGCCGCGGATTGCGAACCGCTCCCGCGCTTCAGCGAGTATCCGCGCCCCTTCTTTTTCTGCGAGCGGCGCATACGCTTCGTAGTCGAGCGCGAGTACGGGTTGGCCGTCGTTATGGTCACGCACCCAGCCTTCAAACGTCACACACGCGCCCGCGTGTGCATCGGCGAGCGTGCGTTGCAACGCGGCGGGATCGAGAGGCTCGGTCGAAATACGAAACATTTTGAAAATATAATTCCTCAGCTGTCGGCGCCGCTTAACCCCCGGCTACGGGCGGGATAAACACCACGGTTTGCCCGTCACTTAAGGGCGTGTCCCAAGCGACGAAGTTTTCATCCACGGC
>CAMDRP010000012.1 GCA_945906965.1 Opitutus sp. GAS368
ACTATATGCCTGCACCCCCCGGCGCCCCGGCCACCACGCCGCCATTGACGCGCCGTGGAGCGCCGAGGAGCGCCGAGGAGCCCCAAAAAACGCCAGGTCTGCTGAGCAGTCCCGTGCGCGCTGAAGCTCGCCGTGCACCGCTTGCGCGCTTGCCATACCTCCAGCCTGACGCACCGTCATCGCTCGATAACGTTACCTCGTTTTTACCTCCCACCGTCTCACACGACGACGGCCACTGATTCTGATCTGATTTCTACCATGCAAACCAACCCTGCTCGATCCCCGCTCCCGCGGCACACGTGTGCCGCTGTCGCCGTCCTGTTCCTTGTCGGACAGCTCGCCGCCCAAACCGCGCCTACCCCCAAGCCAATGACCGCTCCCGGCAAGGGTCCGGCCCTAAGCGAGGAGACAGTCATGCTCTCGCCCTTCCAAGTCGCGTCTGACGCCGACAAGGGCTACCAGGCCCTGAACACGCTCTCGGGCACGCGCCTCAACTCGAAACTCGAAGACCTCGGCGCCTCGATCACCGTCGTGACCAAGCAGCAAATGCTCGATACCGCAGTCCTCGATATCAACGACGTCTTCCGCTACGAGGCCAGCACCGAGGGCACCGATAATTTCACGACGTTCAACCGCAACCGCTCTGGCGGCGTCAACGACCAGGTGCAGTCGAATCCCCAACAGTCGAACCGTATCCGCGGCATCAGCACCGCCGGTCAAAGCGCGGGCGGTGCCAACACCGCCTTCGGTAATTTCCGGACCAACAACTCCATCCCGTTCGACCTCTACAACGTAGCGGCCATCGAAATTTCCCGCGGCCCCAACTCTAATCTATTCGGTCTGGGCGCTGCCTCCGGCACAGTGAACGTCGTGCCCACCCAAGCCAACCCGGACCGCGTCACCGCCAGCGCCTCCCTCCGCTTCGACGATTGGGGCGGCCACCGCGAGAGCCTCAATTTCAACCAACCGCTCGTGCGCGGAAAACTCGCCCTCCGCGTCGCCGCCGTGCAGGAAAGCAAAGGCTTCACCCGCCAGCCCGCCTCCGAACGGATTCATCGCGAGTTCGGAACGATTCTCGCCCGCCCGTTCAAGAACACCCAAATCCGCCTCACCGCGGAGGCCTACAACAACGACTACCGCCGTCCCAACTCAATCACGCCCCGCGACACGACCACGGAGTGGAAAGCCCAGGGCAGCCCGACTTGGGATCCGACCACTCAGATCGCAACGTTCGCCAACGGCACCAAGACCGCTGCCATCACCAACGACGCGCTGCTGCCCTTTGGGCTCATCGGCGGCTACAACGGCATCTACAACCGCCCCGGCGTTTATATCGACAACACCAGCATCCAGAATTTTTCCGTCCAACGCACCAACAACCCCGTCACCACGGCCACGCCCACCAACCCCTTCACCGGCGGCAACAGCACGCTGCGCTACCTCCAGAGCGGCACCACCATCCAACGCAACCGCGATATCCTTGGGCCGACCGGTCTGCCTTTGTATCTGCTTCCCGGGACCAACGACAAATCCATCTACGATTGGTCTTCGATCAACGCCGTCGCCCCCAACAACGGCGTCGACAAAGCGGAAACCTACAGCGCCGAAATCGAGCAGGTTGTCCTCAACACCCGGAGCCACTTGATCGCCGTCAAGGCCGGCGCATTCTACCAAAAATATGAGAAAAACGAGAACGGCGCGATCGATAACCTTGAGTCCGTCATCTACGTCGATGTGAACGAAAAGAATCTTGATGGTAGCCCCAACCCCTACTTCAAGCGGCCCTACATTCAGGCCACGGCGCCTAACAGCACTCGGCGCCCCCAAACCATCGACATCCAATCGGCCGATATCGCCTATCAATTCACGCCCGACAATCTCCCCCGATGGCTATCATGGATCGGCCAGCAGCGCTTGGGCTCACACGCTGAAGCAGACCGCGGCGACAGCACGGGCTTCACTTCGGCTCAACGGGTGACCTCGAATCATCCATGGATCACGCCGACCAACCGCATCAACACCCAGGGTATCGCCCAGCGCTACCTCCTCGGCGATAATAATGGGCAAAACATGGACTACGGCCCCTCGTTTCTCAAAAATCTCAATGGCACCTATCCGCTCACCTGGTTCGACAACCGCAACGGGGTTTGGGTCAAGGAGCCGGTCACCGTCACGAACCAGCTCAACAACGGCCAAGGCGCCCGCCAGCGCACCGAAACGCGCACGATCAATGCCACCGCCCAGAGCTTCTTCTTCAACGACCGACTGGTGACCACCGTCGGCTTCCGCCGCGATCGTCAGCGTTCCCGCACCAGCGCCGGCGCCTTCGTGAACCCTGCGACCGGTCTCGCCGATCTTTCCAATACCAACATTTTTGGCCCCGCCCAAGGCTTCGTCTCGCCCTCCGGCACGGTCATCAATCTGCCCGGTTGGGTCGAACAATCCGGCGACACCAAGACTTACGGTGCCGTGCTCAAGGCCACCAAATGGCTTAATTTCCATTTCAACAAGTCGGACAGCTTCGCCCCCCAGGTCGTCCGCCAGTCGGTCGGCCTCGGGAATGTTCCGAATCCTCGCGGCTTCGCCACCGAATGGGGCGTGAGCGTCTCGGCTCTGCAAGGAAAACTCAATGTTCGCATCAACCGTTTCCAGACGAAGGAACTCAACTCCCGCGGCAGTGAAGTCGGGACCCTCGGCAACCGCTACATCGACATGGAGGGCCGCCCCGACGGTTCGAACAACATTCAGCAGGCGTCGTTCCGCTTCTTTGCCACCAACATTGCTCGCGGTCGATTGATCGCTTCGGGCATTGCCAACCCGACCGAAGCCCAACTCTTCCCCGTCGTGGCATCACTGATGGCGCCCTACGGGGCCGACAAGGCCAAGAACGAGGAGTGGCTCACTCGCCTCATCTACTCCGGCCCCAGCCAACCTCAGACGGTCGGTACCACCGACGTTTCGTCCAAGGGCTACGAATTCGAGGCTACCTACAACCCCACGCGCAACTGGCGCATGAAGTTCACCGGCTCGCAGACCCAAGCCCAAGACGATCGCGTCTCGCCCGAGATTTATGATTGGTGGCAGGCGCGCATCCCCGTGTGGACCACCCTCCGCAGCGACATCACGCCCGGCGACGGGAAGGGTCCGCTTTGGTGGAATACCCTTCCCCCAGGCGAAACGCGCACGCCTGAGACCCGTTACATCGGCGACCAATACGGCCCCTACTGGGCCGCCGCGACCAACGCCGGCCGCCCACGCTCCCAAATCCGCGAATTCCGCGCCACCGGCCTTACCAACTACGATTTCACCTCCGGCCGCCTGAAGGACTTCAACATCGGCGGTGCTTTCCGCTGGGAAAGCAAAGCCTCCATCGGCTTCGGTGCCGCCGCGCCCGAGACCAGCGGGCCTTATCAAGGCACCGTTCTGTTCCTCGATAACAACAAGCCCTACTGGGACAAGGCCCGTTACTACTTCGACGTTTCCGCCGGCTATAAATTCAAACTCTGGGACGACAAGATCCGCGCCAAGGCCCAGGTCAACGTGCGTGACATTTTCGAAGACGGCCGCCTTCAAGCCGTCGGCGTTAACCCCGACGGTTCGCCCTTTGCGTATCGCATCATCAATCCACGTCAGTTCATCTTTAGTATGACGTTCGATCTCTGAGGTGAATCCATCCTGACCGGTCGGTCTTATTGACCGAGCCACCGGTTCTGTTTTGATCGCCAGCGTTGGTTTCAAGGTCTCGTAGCAACCGAGAACCTAGAAACCAACGCTGGCTTTTTTGTAGCCTGCCACGATCCGAACCTATACCTCCCAAACGGGCATAATCTTGGGTAATTAATGCAACGCTTGCATAGGATGAGAACTGACAACTCCCGATAATTCATTTTATTAAAAATCACCCCGTTAATCAGAGCCCCCTACCGAACCCCGAGGGTGATTACCCCTAAATACCTTACCCATGAACCACCCAAGCAAAAACCTGATAGAGTGTGCATTAAAGCACAGCATCAAGACCGCCACAGCCCTGGCTTTGTTAAGTGCAGGCCTCTACGCCCAAGTCGCCACCACGACCAAAAAGACCGCCGAAGATACTTCGGAGCCGAAGAAAGAGGAGATCGTGGTGATCTCGCCCTTCAAGGTCGTCTCCGACGACAGAGGCTACCAAGCCACCAACACGATGTCCGGCACCCGCCTCAACACGAAGTTGGAAGATGTTTTCGCCTCCGTGACCGTCGTCACCAAGCAGCAAATGATCGACACCGCGGTGCTCGATATGAACGACGTGTTCAAATACGAAGCCAGCACGGAAGGCACCGCCAACTTCACCCTCATTTCCAAGGATCAAAACGGTAGCGTGTCGGATAAAACCGCCAGCGATCCCCAACGCGCCAACCGTATCCGCGGCCTCTCCGGCGGCCTGGGTAGCTCCGTCGGCGCCAACAGCGGCGGCGTCAACACCGCCTGGGGCAACTTCCAAAGCAACGGCAGTATCCCGTTCGATCTTTATAACGTCGAAGCCGTCGAAATTTCCCGCGGACCAAACTCGAGCCTCTTCGGCATCGGTCAGCCCAACGGCACCGTCAACGTCGTGCCGACTCAAGCCAACCTCCAGCGTTTCTCTTTTGGTGCGACCCTACGCGCCGATGATTGGGGTGGGAATCGGGCCAGCGTGAACATCAATCAACCACTCATCGCCAACAAACTCGCCATCCGAGTCGCGGCGGTGAACGAAGAAAAAGGTTTCACCCGCAAACCGGCCAGCGAGAAAATCCACCGCGAATTTGTCTCCTTGCTCGCGATGCCCTTCAAGACGACCACCCTCCGCATCTCCTCCGAAAACTATCACAACAAAAACCGTCGCCCGGGCTCCATCACGCCGATTGAAACGATTACCTCTTGGAAAGATAACGGCCGCCCCACTTGGGATCCGACCACGCGATTCGTCACCTACCAAAACGGTAGCACGCTTGGGCCCATCGCGGTCAGCTCCGAGGGCGGCTTGCCCACCGCCGGCGGTTTACCCATCGGCCTAGGCACGGTATCAACCAGCCAGCCCGTACTTTGGTTCGACAATAACGGCCCACAATACTTCACGGTCCAACGCACCGCCAATCCCATCACAGGCACGGCGCTCCCCTCGCCTTACACCGTTAACTCGGAATTACGCTACATCACCTCCGGCGGTTACGTCCAACGCTATCAGGGACAGACCGGTGCTCTCGGCCTCCCGCTCTACGCGCCGAATCGCATCGGGAATAAATCCGTCTACGACTGGTCTTCCGTCAACGTCGTCGGCGCCAACCATGAAGTGGGCTCGGCCAAGACCACCAGCGCTGAGCTGGAGCAGGTCATCATCAACACCCCGAACCATCTTCTCGCCTTCCGCGGCGGCTGGTTCCGCCAAGACTTCCGCAACGAGCGCTCCAACTGGCTCGACAGCAATATCACGATCAACTTGGACGTGAACACCAAGCTGCTCGATGGCAAAACTAACCCGTATTTTCTCCGCCCCTACGTCGAGACCACCTCGCCCAATCCTGGTTACTTGATCAGCATCCAGGACATCCAAAACTCCGACCTCACCTACCAATACACGCCCCGCGCTCTGCCCAAGTGGCTGTCTTGGATTGGTCAACAACGCATCGCCGGCCACGCTGAAATCAGCCGCTCCGACGCGACGACTTGGAATACGGCGCCCTACTTCTCCGACCCCGCACAGGTCGTGAAGTGGTCCAACTACAACGCCAGCAATCTCAAACTCGCCAGCAACACCCACGAGATCGCCCACCGCTTCTACCTCGGCGCAGCGAACAACGATCCCCGCGTGCAATACGGCGCCTACCCCGAAGACGATGCCGCCGGCACCTATGCCCTCAATTGGTATAATAATAAAACCCAGCAATGGGTGAGCGAATCATCCAAGATTACTCGGCTCGAACAATCCGGCAATCATAGCCGTGGCCGCACCGAATTGCGCTCCCTCAGCGTGAGCGAACAAGGCTTCTTTTTCAAAGATCGCCTCGTCACCACCGTCGGTTATCGCAAAGACCGCGTGCGCTCCCGCACCGGCGCTGGCACCGTCATCGATCCGGTTACCGGCTTAGTGAGCTACGCCCCCAACGTGCTTTTCCCCACCGATTGGTTTAGCTCCACGGGCGAAACTAAGACCTACGGCGCGGTGTTGAAAGCCACCAAATGGCTCAGCTTCAGCGGCGGCTATTCCGATAGCGTCAACCCCCGCCCCGTGTTCTACGAATTGGATACCTTGGAACGCGTGAAAGACCCACACGGTTTCACCAAAGAATACGGCGTCAATTTCAACCTTATTGACGGCAAACTCTATCTAAAGATTAACCGCTACACCACTAAGACCCTGGGCGACCAAGGCACCGGCATCCGCACCCTCGGTAACCGCACCCTCGATAGCCTCTTGGGCCGCAATCAGCCTAATAACCGTCCCGGCGCTTCCACGCTGCGTTATTTCGCCGAAGAAACCGTGGCTGCCCGCTTTAAATTCCAAGGCATTACCCCCTCAGCCGCCCAGTCAAATGCCGCCGTGGCCAAATTCATGAACGTCACCCCGGAGATGCTGGATGTGCTCATGCGTGACTACGGCAGTCGCATCAACACGGTCGATTCCTGCGACACCTCCTCCCGCGGCTATGAATTGGAAATGACCTATAACCCCTCCCGCAATTGGCGCATCAAAGTTACAGGCTCCAAATCCAGCGCCAAGGACGACAGAATCGGCACGAAAATCTACGACTATTGGGTCAACAACGTCCCCTTCTGGTCTGGCCTCCGCTACGACAGCGTCGCGGGTAACGGCGACGGCAAGGGCCCGCAATGGTGGTCCACTCAGATTAACACCGTCTTCAACCAATACCTCCCCAATGCGACTCTGGGCGTGAATAACGATGGCACGATCTGGGCGAATCGTCTCTACACCACCGAATACATCGCCACCTACCAAAACTTGGCGTCCAACGTCGGCAAACCTCGCACCCAAGAGCGCGAATATCACTTCGCCACCGTCACCAACTACGATTTCACCCGTGGCCTATTGAAGAACTTCAACATCGGCGGCGCCGTGCGCTGGGAAAGCCAAGCCTCCATCGGTTTCTTAGCCGGCGCGCCTGAAACCAGCGGCCCCTTCACCGGCGCCGTGCTCAAACTCGACAACGAGAAACCCATCTACGACGAATCGCGCTCCTACTTCGATTTCTCCGCCGGTTATCGCTTTAAATTGTACGGCGGTCGCATCGAGTCGAAACTCCAGCTCAACATCCAAAACGCCTTCGAGGGCGGTCGCTTGCAGGCTATCGCCGTCAATCCCGACGGCAAACCCTACGCTTACCGCATCGTCGATCCCCGCCGCTTCGTGCTGAGCATGTCGTTCAGCCTCTAAAAAAGGAACGTGCACCGCCTCGGTGCCTGAGCCTCCCTTTCAGGAGCAAGCCGGCCTCGCCGACTTGCTCCTTTTTTATTCCAAAACTAATCATCCTTTCCGCCCACGAACAGCTCGCCAAAAGACGTTCCCGAGCCTGGACTGAGTCCAGCAATTTTCGCCAAGCCAAACTCTGCCGCGCACCTTTTACCCAAATCCTATCTCCGACCATGACCCAATCCACTTCGCATGAAACGATGGCCCGCCGTGATTTCCTGAAAACCTCCGGACTCGTCGCTCTCCTCAGTGCCGTCCCATTAAACTCGGTCCGAGCCGCCACGGTGACTTCGTCTCCTGCAAGCGCATCCACGAACGACTTATTGACCGACCTCATCCGCGCCAACAACGCCCAGATCTCCGCCCTTCTCAGCCAACAAGAACTTCGTCCAAGCCACCGCTGGCACGGCGGGATTATCAACGAATACGGCCTGCACACCGTCGGCGGCACTGCTAATTTCATCTCCGCCCTCGCCTGCGCTCTTTGCGCGCCTGGCTCGAAATACTCTAACGCCCCCGAGCTCGCCCAACCCCTTCGTCTTGCGGTCGCGTATATCATCAACGCGCAGCACGCCGACGGGACCGTTGATTACTACGCGACCAATTTTCATTCGAACCCCGACATGGCGTTCATCCTCGAGCTCGTCTGTCCGGCTTGCGAGTTATTGCGATTCAGCCCCCTCCCCGTTTACCGCGCCATCGCCGACGAATTAGGTGTCTTTATCACGCGCGGAGCGGACGGACTCGTCACGGGAGGCATCCACACGCCCAACCACCGTTGGGTCGTGTGCTCCGCCCTCGCCCTAGCCCATGCTTTGTATCCGAATCCTCGTTATGTCGCTCGGATCGACCAATGGCTCGCCGAAACCATCGACCTCGATCCCGACGGCCAATACACCGAAAAAAGCACTACGGTCTACTCGCCTACGGTGGATAACTCTCTGGTTCACGTCGCCCGTCTCCTCAACCGGCCCGCGCTCTACGAACCAGTTCGTCGCAACCTGGAGATGACTCTTTTCTACGTCCACCCCGACGGTGAAGTCGTCACCGAGGCATCCCGCCGCCAAGATCGCAACACCCGCGGCAGCATGGCCCGTTACTATTACTCTTACCGTGCCCTCGCCCTCCACGACGGCAATGGTCGCTTCGCCGCCCTGTGTCGTCAGATCGAGCAGACCGCTCGCGCCCAAATCAGCATCCTCCCAGAGTTACTCACCCAATCCGATCTCAACCAGCCGCTCCCGCCCGACGCGACCCTGCCCACCGATTACGCCAAAGTCTTCGCTTACTCCAACCTCGCCCGTATCCGCCGCGGCGCTCGCAGTGGCACGATCCTCGCCAATAACACCACTCTGTTTTCTTACCGCAAAGGCGCCGCCGCGCTGGAAGCCGTCCGCTGCGCCACAGCATTTTTTGGCAAAGGCCAGTTCATCGCCGATACGCTCGAGCCCGTCGATGGCCGCTACATCTTGCGCCAAAAACTCGAAGGACCCTACTTCCAGCCCCTCAGCGCCGACCAAATCGCCCACGGCGACCACGTCAAAATGGCCCCCAACGGCACGCTCTCAACCGATAGCCGCGCCCTGCGCACGCGTAGCAATATCCAAACTCTGGAAAGCGTCATCACAATCACCGAGTCCGACGGCAAATTCACCTTAGATTTTTCCATTACCGGCACCGATGAGGTCCCCGTCGCCCTCGAATTCGCCTTTCGCCACGGCGGTAAACTCACCGGCGTCGCCCCCATCCCCCACGTCAACGACACCTTCCTCCTCTCCTCCGGCACGGGTCGCTACACCGTGGGCGAGGACACGATTGATTTCGGTCCCGGCCAAGCCCCGCACACCTACACCCAAGTCCGCGGCGCCCTCCCCAAATGGGACGGCCTTAGTGTTTACGTGACCGGCCTCACGCCCTTCAAAACGAGCCTCAAGATCAGCTGAAAAATGAAACCCTCTCCTTTTGCCAGGATCGCTTTGCTCTTTGCCGCTTTGGTAGCCGCGCCGCTTTTGGCCGCGCCTTTGCCAGCTCCTGCCGCCCCGCTGCGCGAATACGACATTCTCCGTGCTTTTCCGGCCGGTCGCCTCGCCGCCCTAGCTGCGGGCGACATGCCCGACGCTGAAGGGCTCACTGGCAATAATCGCGCGCATAAATCTTGGGTCGAATCCGGCCCTCAACGCGGCAGTTGCCGCGCCGTGATCGCAGCCGTCATCCGCGACGATCTTGCGGCGGCCGACAACGCCTGGCGCGGCATTGATGTGACCTTCAGTCACCAAACCGCCAACGGCGGTTTCGAGTCCAAACCCCAAGCCAACGGTAAAGCTTCCACCGCGTTCAACGCCAACGTCGAGACCGCTTACTTCTTTCTCCAAGAACTCGGCCGCGCCATTTTGATCATCCGTCAATCGCCCCACGCCGATCACTTCAAAGCCCGCATCACCGCGCTCGAACCCAAGCTGCGCCGCGCGGCCGATTACATCAGCAGCGGTATCGACACGATCATCCCCAAAGTCGGCCACTCGGTAAACCGTGTCATCATCGCCGCCAAAGCCTTTGGCACCTGCGGTGTCGTGCTCGAAGACGAAAAACTGATCGCCCAATCCCGCCGCCTCATCGCGCACGCCATCACACTACGCGACAAAGAGGGCATATTCATCGAAAACGGCGGCCGCGACTCCAGCTACAACGTCGTCTCCATTCTTTTCGGCTCTCATCTCGCACTGCACGTCCCCATGCCCGAATTTGAGGCCATCTTGCCCGCCGCCGTGGCCTGGCAACTCACCCGCGTCCTCCCCAGCGGCGAGATCGACGTGAAGAGCAACACCCGCACCGGCGTCGGCAAAGAAGCCAACGCCTTCGGCCAAGCCAAAACCGTCAATTACCAAGAGGTCGTTTACGCGCTCACTTACTACGGAATCATCCACCGCAATGCGGCGTGCCTCGAGGCCGCCGACCGCGTTTTTGCCTACAGCCGTAGCTATAAAAAATAAATTTTAACCCGATACGCCCCCACCGCGCCCTGAGCTGCGTTCGCTCCGCGCTCCACGCCGCCGCCTTCGGCAGGCCCCGCGACTACGACGGACACCGTGCCTTGCCCGGCGGCAGCTTCAACCTCCAGTCCGCTCGCGGGAGTCGTCCAAGGCATCCCCTTCGGCATTGCCGCATCGCCGCAGCGCGCTGAAGGCGATGCCTGAATCCCAGCTTAATCACCTTAGCCCTTCAACCATCACTCCAACCAACGCTACGCGCTTTCCTCTCGGCCTTCAATGACCGGATTTGCTGCGCATCCCTAAGATGATTCTGCGTCTCTTTATCACCCTGCTGCTTGGCGCCACCCTCCACGCCGCCACGCCACCCAACATTGTCTACATCCTCGCCGACGACCTCGGCATCGGTGATGTCTCCGCCTACAACCCCGCCAGCGCCTGGCAAACCCCGCACCTAGACCGCCTCGCCCGTGAAGGGCTGCGCTTCACCGACGCCCACGCCGCGTCATCGCTTTGCACGCCGAGCCGCTACGCGCTCTTAACGGGCCGGTACGCCTGGCGCGGTCGCCTCAAACAAGGCGTCCTCCAAGGCTTCAGTCCACCGCTCATTGAAGCCGGCCGACCCACCGTCGCCTCGTTTCTCCAAGCCCACGGCTACGCCACGGCGATCTTCGGCAAATGGCACCTCGGCCTCGACTGGGTTCGCACCGGACCCCAGCCCGAAAACATTGACTACGCCCAAGCGTTCCGCGGCGGCCCCAACGATCACGGCTTCGAGCGTTTCCTCGGTATCAGCGCCTCGCTCGACATGCCGCCCTACGCGTGGCTCGCCCAGAATCGTGTCCCGACTTTACCCTCCCTCACCCTCCCCGACAGCCCCGCCCCGAAACTCTGGCGCTCCGGCCCGCTCGCGCCTGACTTCAAACTCGAAGAGGTCCAACCCCGGCTCACGGCCAGCGCCGTCGCCTACATCGCCGAACGCGCTACGGCGAAAGATAAAAAGCCATTCTTTCTCTATCTGCCTCTCGCGGCACCGCACACGCCGATTTTGCCCACCAAAACATTTGCCGGCAAAACTCAAACGACCTCCTACGGTGATTTTGTGACTCAAGTCGATGCTGACATCGGCGAGATTCTCGCCGCGCTCGCGCAACACGGCTTCGCCCAAAACACCCTAGTGATCGTCACCTCCGACAACGGTTTCGCTCCCGCCGCTGACGTCCCGGCCCACGCCCGCGTACACCACGACCCCAGTGGCGGCTACCGCGGCTACAAATCCGATTTATTCGAAGGCGGACACCGCGTGCCCTTTATCGCCCGCTGGCCCGACACGATTCCCGCCGGCGCCACGAGCGGCGCGTTGATCCAACAACTTGATCTGTTCGCCACCTGCGCCGAAATTCTCGGTCAAGCGTTTCCCGCCACCGTCGCCGAAGACAGCGTGAGTTTCCTCTCAGTACTGCGCCAACCCAACACGGCTCCCTCGCCCCGTAGGACACTCATCCACCATTCCGCCGAAGGCCGTTTTGCGATCCGCGAAGGCCGTTGGAAACTGCTCGTTTGGGCCGGTTCCGGCGGTTGGAGCTCACCCACCCCCGCGCCCAGCCAATGGTTGAAAGTCCCACGCACCGATTTGGCCACCCTCCCCGCGTTCCAACTTTACGATCTCGAGACCGACCCGGCCGAGACGCAAAATCTTGCCGCCGCGCACCCTGAAATCGTCCAACGCCTCGGCCGCCAGCTGCGTGCCGATATCGAGCGCGGCCGCAGCACACCCGGCGCACCGCAGCCCTTCACGGCGCCGCCGGAATGGACCCAGCTCGCTTGGCGCGAAAGCTTCGCGCCTTAAGCGGCAGGGAGCGTAAAACTAAACCGGGCGCCCGCACCCGGCGCACTCTCCACGCGCACTTCTCCGCCGTGCGCTTGCACAACGTGCTTCACAATCGCAAGCCCGAGACCCGTGCCGCCTTGTTCACGCGAGCGCGCTTTATCCCCGCGAAAAAAGCGCTCGAAAATCCGCGCACACGCATCCGCGGGAATGCCCGGGCCATCATCCTGCACGCAAATTTCGATCCGCCGAGTATCCAAGGCCCGCGCGCTAATCACAACCTCTCCTTCGATGCGTCCATACTTGATCGCATTGTCGATGAGATTGGAAAGCACCTGCCGCAAACGATCAGGATCGGCCTGCACGATCAGCGCGGCATCGACTTTATTTTTAATCGCCACCCCCCGCGCGCTGGCGCGGCCACGCAGATCATCGCCCGCTTCTTGCACCGCCAGGCGCAGCGAAACAGACTGGAGCGCAAGCCGGATATTACCAGAATCAAGCGTCGAGAGCATTAACAGATCATCGATGAGCAAGGTCAGTCGATTTGCGTTTTTATCAATAATCTGGAGAAACCGTAGTAACGAATCAGGTTCATCTTTACCCCCGTCGATCAAGGTCTCAGCTGCGCTTTTGATCAAAGACAACGGGGTGCGCAGTTCATGGCTCACGTTGGCGACAAATTCCTGCCGCACGGCCTCGAGTTGGCGGAGTTGTGTGAGATCGTGAATCACCAAAATGGCGCCGTCGCGCGCGCCCTCGCCATCGCGCAGCGCGAGCGCATTTACTTGGAGAAATTTCGGTGACTCCAGCGTCTCCAGACGTAAGTCGTGGCCTAAGATCTCTGGCTCGTTTTCCAGCCGAGTCACCAAAGCAGCGACTTCGTGGTGACGGGTCGCTTCCAGAATCGTCCGGCCTACAACCGGAGGCTTGAAATTGAACAACTCGCCCGCGGCGCGATTGGCGAGGCGGATGCGGCCCGCCGCATCGACGACGATGAGACCTTCGATCATGCGCTCAAAGAGTGCGGCGGTGCGCTGGGCTTGCTCGCGGAGCTCGTTCTCGCGTTGGGCGCGCTGCTCGGCGAGCTGACCCAAGCGTTCCGCTTCCAAGCGATGGTTACGACCGCGCTCCAACCACCAGGCGACGGCAAAGATCGCCGCCAACACGAGGAGAAAAACGGAGGTAAACATACTGTTAATCGCTGAGCCAGAGTGCTAGCCCAGCCTCTACACTAAGGGTTATGCCTCCGCGAGGCAACGATAGCCGACGCCACGCACGGTTTCGAGATAACGCGCGATCTCACCGAGTTTCTCACGCAAACGCCGCATGTGGGTATCAACGGTGCGACTATCGATCGGATTGTCGTAGCCCCAGACGTCCTGCAGCAGCCGATCGCGAGTCTGCACGCGACCCCGACGACGGATGAGAATTTCGAGTAATTTAAACTCGGTCGCGGTCAGCACGAGCGGTTCGCCTGCGACCGTAACTTCATGACGACCCGCGTCGAGGATCAGCTCACCCATGCGCAATTCGGCACTGGTTTCTTCGCTACTTTGGGCACGCACCAGGAGTTTTTTGATGCGCAAAAGCAATTCGCGAGGACTGAAAGGTTTGGTGACGTAATCATCGGCCCCCAATTCGAGTCCGAGGACGCGGTCCATCTCCGCGGCTCGCGCCGTGAGCATGATAATCGGAATAGCCGCAGTGTTGGCGTCACGCCGAAGAATTTTGCACACCTCTAGGCCGTCCACCTCGGGCAGCATGAGATCGAGCACGATGAGCGCGGGACGCTCATCACGCGCCAGGGCGATCGCTCGGGCGCCATCTTTGGCTAGAAGCGCGTTATAACCTGCCTGACGCAGCTTAAAACCGAGTACTTCGAGCGCGTCGGGCTCGTCGTCGACGAGCAGAATTTTAGGTTTCATTAGCTTTTCCGGAGGTGTGGCGAATGTCTTTAGCCTCGTATAAATAGACGACTTCTTCGGCGATGTTGGTGGCGTGGTCGGCGATGCGTTCGAGACTTTTGGAGATGACCATCAGGTTCAGGCAGCGTGAAATATTGGAAGGACGTTCAACCATGTAGCTGGAGAGTTCGCGGTGCAGTTGGCGGTTGAGATTATCGACATCGCCATCGCGCGGCACCACCAAGCGCGCTTTCTCGGGGTCCCGGTTAATGAAAGCGGTGATAGCCTCGCGGAGCATTTCAAGGCCCATGGTAGCCATACGGGGAATATCGACGTAGGGCTTGAGTTGGGGTTCGGCGTTGAGGTCGATCCCGCGGCGGCAAATGGTGACCGCTTCATCGCCGACCCGCTCTAAATTTTGCGAGATTTTCATCGCAACCGTGATCAGTCGAAGCTCGGTCGCGAGCGGCGCCTTGGTGAGAAGATGGATGGCGATGTCGTCGATCTCGACCTCAAGTTGGTCGAGGATGTTATCATCTTCCTGCACTTGGCGGGCGAGGGCGTCGTCACGCTCTACAAGCGCGCGGATGGAGCGGGCCACGGCCGATTCGGCGTGGCTAGCCATCGCAAGGAGGCTCTCTTTGAGCCGGTTCATTTCTTCGGAGTAGTGCGTCATGTCAGTATAGGGGCTATTAGCCGAAGCGACCGGAGACGTAGGCTTCGGTCTGAGCGTTGGCGGGGTTCATGAAGATCGCCCGAGTGTCGGCGAATTCGATGAGTTTACCCATGTAGAAAAAAGCGGTCTTATCTGAGCAACGAGCGGCCTGCTGCATGTTGTGGGTGACGATCACGATGGTGAACTTGGTGCGTAGCTCTTGGATGAGCTCTTCGACTTTGACCGTCGCGATCGGATCGAGGGCTGAGCACGGCTCGTCCATGAGAATCACTTCCGGTTCGACGGCTATGGCGCGGGCGATACAGAGACGCTGTTGTTGTCCACCAGAAAGACCGAGACCCGAAGTGTGGAGGCGGTCTTTGACTTCATCCCAGAGCGCAGCTCCACGCAGCGATTTTTCCACGACCGCATCGAGATCCGACTTATTGGAGCGACCCTGGAGGCGGAGTCCGTAAGTGATGTTTTCGTAAATGGATTTCGGGAAAGGGTTGGATTTCTGAAAGACCATGCCCACGCGTTTGCGCAGTTCGATGACATCGACGCTTGGGTCGTAGATATCAATACCGCGAATCTTGATCTGACCTTTGGCCACGCGGGTCCCATCGATCAGGTCGTTCATGCGGTTCAAGCAGCGCAGGAGCGTAGATTTACCACAACCCGAGGGACCAATGAAGGCGGTGACTTTTTTCTCTTCAATCTTAAGGTTGATGTCATGCAGCGCCTGAGATGCGCCGTAGTAAAAATCAACGTGATCGATGTCGATCAAGATCGCACCGACAGGCGCTGCCGAAACAGGACTTGAGCGGCCGGATGAAGAAGCAGTAAAAGGAGTTTTGATATCCATAACAGAGGCTAGGGCTAAGTTGGGCTCACCATTTGTAGCGATTACGCAATTTGTTGCGCAGCAGAATCGAGCTCGTCGCGATTGCTGCCACGATCATTAAAAACACAAAGGCCGTACCGTATTGCACGCGCTCGGTGTATTCATTTTGCGGAATCTTCGAGCTAACGACGTAGATGTGGTAGGGCAGCGCCATGACGCCCTGAAAGAAAAAATCACTGACCGAGGTGAGCCCTTCCCAGGGTAATTTGTCGCGGACGACATAGGCAGCAGTAAACATGATCGGTGCCGTCTCACCGGCGACGCGAGCGATGCCGAGAATCGACGAAGTAAGAATACCGGGAAGTGCGTAGGGTAGAACGTTCTTTCGAATCGTCTGCCACTTGGTTGCCCCCAAAGCGAGCGAGCCCTCCCGAAAACCTTTCGGCACAGCCTTGAGCGATTCTTCGGAGGCGGTGATGACCACCGGCAACACCATGAGGGCGAGCGTAAACCAACCGGCAATTAACGAAACATTCCAATCGAGATAGATGACGAAAAGGCCTAGACCAAAGAGGCCGAAGACAATTGATGGCACGCCCGCAAGATTGAGGATCGCCAAACGGATCGCGGTGACGACCCGGCCTTGCGTGGCGTACTCACTGAGATATACCGCCGCACTCACTCCGAGGGTTAGGGCAATAAACATGGATCCGACCACCAGCAGCACCGTACCGACGATACAGGGGAAAATACCACCCGCTGAGTAGACGTAGCTCTCGCTTTTCACGTTACTGGCATCGGGGTGCTGCGCCTTAAAGGCGCGAAATTCACGATCGCCCATCTCTCTTTTTTTCCCCTGATATTCAAAAACGTAGAGCGACTCAGGCGCTTCCGTCAAAAATGCGACGTTGATAAACGGCGCCGTGGTGGTGAACACCGTCTTGGAGCCTTTAAAGACGATGTTGCCAAAAACCAACGCTCCACAAAGCAAGATCACATAAGTGGCGCTACGGAACAACCAGACGGCCGCGGCCTCCCAACGGCGCGCGGCCGAGGGCTGGGATTGAAGAATATGACGGTTAAGCGCGCTCATGAGATCAGCCGATGGAGATGCGGTATTTGTTCACGATTTTCTGCGCGAGAAAGTTAATCGCGAGTGAGAGAAAGAAGAGACCGAGACCGACCACGAAGAGCGCGCGATAGTGAATGCTGCCGCGCACCACTTCACCCATCTCCTGCGCGATGATTCCCGTCATGGTGTGCACCGGCTGGGTCACCACCGCAAGACCAGCCGTAAAATCGGGGATGGCGATACGGTTACCAGCGCACAGAAGCACGACCATCGTTTCGCCGATCACGCGCCCCAGGCCCAAGAGCACCGCGGAAATAATACCCGACAACGAAGCCGGCACCACGATCTTGATGATCGTCTGGAGACGGGTCGCACCAAGGGCGAATGACGCTTCCTTAAAGGCTTTCGGTACGTTTTGCAGCGCGTCCTCGGCGAGGGTGAAAATCGTGGGCACGGCGATGAGTGCGAGCAAACAGCCGGCGGTCAGGATGTTCAACCGCTCGCTGAACGGGAAGCCCGGCACCCAAGCGAGTGCGTCCTGCTGCGATAGCCAGCGCAAGAGTTGCCCGAGCACCGCGATGCCAAAAAAACCAAGCACGACCGAAGGAATCGCGGAGATAAACTCGATACAGGGTTTGATGAAACGTTGCTCAGCCGCGGAAGCGATCTGGTTAACGTAGATCGCGGCGCCGACACCCATGGGGACCGCGAGCAGTAGCGCCACCAATGAGACCATCAACGAGCCCATAAAAAGTGGCACGATCCCATACCAATCCTGCCAGAAGCTGGCGGTGAGCCACTCACGACCAAACAGAAAAGCGGAGAATGCCTGATACCACGGTACAGCCCGAGTGTAATCCCAAGTCTCGAGGCTACGCGTCGTGGCGGGGAAGGTCGCAGTAAAATCACTGCTGAGCTGGCGAAAACGCTCGAGGCGGGTCGTCAACTCCGCAGTGGGCATCGCCGGGGCGGTAAGCAGCGCGGCATCGAGTTTCTTGATGAACTCAGCGGCGAGTTCTTTGTAGGCAGGAAGGGTGCCCGTGAGCGCTTTCACCTCCACGGCAAAATCAACCGTTTCAATTTGCACGGCGGCCGCCTCGGCGATCTTTCCCTCAGCGGTGAGTTGTTGGCGTTCGACGGCCTTATCTTCGGCGACAAGGAACTTCGTTTTGATGGCGGTGGCCTGCTCAGTGAGTTCGGAGACTAAGCCGCGCAAAGGTTCAACAGAGTCACCGTAGAGCGCGGCGAAATTATCAAAAGCGACAAGCGACTCATTGGCGGCGGCGGGCGTGAGCTTCTTTTCTAGAGTGGCGTGGCTGAACTGACGCAAGCGCAGATCGGAGAGATAACGAGTAAGCGCGGTGTGGGCGCTCTCTTGCGTGCGAATATAGTCGACGTATTCGAGCCCAGCTTGGCGATACGTGAGCAAATTCCGGTGATTTTGTCCGAAAAAGCCGAAGCCCTCCTGAAATAAAAAATAGGTGATCAGCGCGAGGACAAGAACCGAGACAAAGGCATTGCCGCCAAAGAAAATTTTGACGGCGTCATCGAAGGAAAGCCCGAGCACGCGGACACGTTTCTTGTTAACCAAAAAATCCGAGGCGGGTGCGGGTCGCGGGGAATCCATGAGATCGATAAAAACTTTTTTCGGGCTAAATCATCCGTGACACAAGGGGCAGCCCACGACGGGTCAAGCGGTCCTTGGGTCACAATTAGATGACGCTCATGGAACCGAGACGAAGCCGACTTTCTCGGCTATTTTCTGCCCATCCGGGCTCAATGTGAAAGCAATGAATTTGGCGGCCTCACCGGTGGGTTCACCATTGGTGTAGTAGAACGTTGGGCGGGAATAGGGATAGTTACCGGCGACAATATCGGCCCGATTCGGTAGCAGTCCATCAATCGATACCACCTTGATGCCAGGGTCATTGATGTAGGCGAGACCGACGTAGCCGATGCCACTCGGATTCTTCGCAACTTCGGAGGTGATCTGCTCATTGCCGGCCATTTTTTGCGACGCGGGCGCGTAGTTGCGCTTCTTCATCGCGAGGTCCTTCCAATCGGAGTAGGTGCCGGAGGAGGTGTTGCGCGTGTAAATGGAAAACTTACCAGCTTTGCCACCTACGGCAGACCAGTCTGCGACATCACCCGTGAAAATCTGCTCAACCTGGCGTTTCGTGAGTTGGGTGATGGGATTGTTGGCGTGGACGATGACGGCCATGCCGTCGTAGGCGACCGTGGTGTCCTTGAGGTTCACGCCTTTAGCCTGACCGGCGGAAATTTCCGTGGGTTTGGCGTGGCGTGACGACATGCCAATCTGGGCGGTGCCGTCGATGATCGCGGCGATACCCGTGGTGGAGCCTTCGGCGGCAATTTCAAAGGAAACCCCAGGATGGCGCGCTTTGTATTCCTCCGCCAGCGTCGGGACGAGTTTGGCGCCGAGCGTGTCGGAGCCTTTGATCACGAGCTTCTGAGCGAAAAGATTCCCGGTCGCAGCAATGAGGGCAAAAAAGGCTAAGGTAATTTTCATGGACTTAGTTTGGGAGAAAAGGCGGAAAGAAAAAAAAGGGCCCGTCCTGACATCTGCCGGGATGGGCCCTTAGGGTTAATTCAATTGGGACTTAGCGGAGGGTGATGAAGCCGACTTTCTCGACGATTTTTTGGCCTTCGTCGCTCAAGCTAAAATCGATGAACTTGGCCGCTTCGCCAGTGGGCTCACTGTTGGTGTAATAGAACGTCGGACGCGCGTAGGGATACTTCTTGCTCAAGACGGTCTCTTTGTTGGGCAGCACGCCATCGATCGGGACAATTTTGATACCTTCGGCGTTAATATAAGCTAGGCCGAGGTAGCCGATGCCGTTCGGGTTCTTCGCCACTTCGGCGGCGATTTGCTCGTTGCCGGCCATTTTTTGCGATGATCCGGCGTAGTCGCGCTTCTTCATCGCCAGATCCTTCCAGTCGGAGTAAGTGCCAGAAGAGGTGTTGCGCGTGTAGATCGAGATCTTGCCGGCAGGACCACCGACCGCAGACCAGTCCGTGATGTCGCCGGTGAAGATCTGCTCGACCTGGCGCTTGGTGAGGCCCTTGACCGGGCTCTTGTCGTTCAAGCACACGGCCATGCCATCATAGCACACGATGATCGGCTTCATGGTCACGCCCTTGGCCTGCGCGGCTGAGACCTCGGTGGTCTTGGCGCGACGGGAGGACATGCCGATCTGGGCGGTACCGTCGATGATCGCAGCTAGACCCGTGGTCGAGCCTTCAGCGGCGATTTCGAAGGAGACCCCGGGGTGCTTGGCCTTATATTCTTCTGCAAGCGTGGGGACGAGTTTGGCGCCGAGGGTATCGGAGCCTTTGATGACGAGCTTCTGCGCCGAGGCCGTCGTGACGAGCGCAAGGGCCGAGAGGAGGAGAATAGTTTTTTTCATAATAAGTAGGGAAGACGTGCGTTAATGGCGGTTAGAATTTAACAACGAGATCGACGAGCAATTCGCTTGAACGGTTCAAATTACCAAGAGAGTACGTCATTTTCTCTTGCAGAACTTTCGTGTCAAAATAGGTGACGTTAAAGTTAGCGAAATCGGTAATGTTATAAGAGAGGGCGAGCTTGAGTCCTTTCTGGTTGGTCTTGCCGAAGCCCCAGTCAGAATCATTGGCATTGGGATCGATCGAGGTCAGGCCGACTTCACGATAGTCGAGCTTGGCGCTGTAGTCGCCCTGTACTTTACCCGTGCCGTAGCTGTAGCCCACACCGGCGAGCCAAGCACCTTCACCGGCGTCAAACAGCGAGCGGTTCAGATTATAGACACGATACGCACGGGTATCGCCCGTAAAGTTGTAAGAACCATCCCAATAGAGCTTCACCGCCGTACCGGGACCATACAGGTTAGCGAAGTTTAATTCGCCGCTCAGCGTGCCGTAATTTTGGGCGCGGGTCACACCAGAGAAAGCTGCCGAGTTAAGCAGGCCCGTCATGGTCGATTGACCATAAGCGGTGTAGCCCAGCGCGAAGATGGCACTGCTTAGATTGTCGGGAGCGAACCAATGCGTGTACACGGCTTGGTTTTCAAACATCCAGGCATCACGACCGGCGGGACCGACTAGCTGCTCGTTATTGTCGAACATGACGTGCTGCATCGCACGCACCTCAAAAGTATCCTTGCTGCCGATGAAGGCTTTGTAACCTTGGAAAGCACCCTGGGGGTTGATGTCGCCATCCCAGCGCATGTCAGTGGTGTAAAACGGGTTCTTTTGCTTACCGAGCACGAAAGACCAGTTAAGGTTAGGCTGCCAGCCCACGTAGGCACGCGTCAGAAAAATCCCGTAATCATCGGCTCCGCCGGTAAAGGTCTGGTTGCCGGAGTCGGAGGCTTGGGCGGTTTCGAGAGCGAAACCCGCGGTCCAGCCTTTTTGCAGAATCATATCGCCGTTGAAACGGAAACGATAGCGCTGACGGGAGGTCTCGTTGCTGACGGCGGCACCGCCAGTGACGAGTTCGGGCGTCTGACTGTTAGCCTCGTAACGCATGCGCAGGTCGCCGGAGAGTTTGAATTCGACGAGCGAGGAGCTGAGATTGAGTTTACCGGCAGATGAATTGACGGCGAAATCTTTTTGGAGTTCGACGCGAAGATCTTCAGCTTCTTGGTCGGTAACGACGCCTTTTTTGACCAGTAGGTCAATCAGAGGACCACTGTCTTGAGCGAGCAGAGCGCCTGTCGAGAGGCATAAGCCGGCGATAATGGCCAAGCATTTTGTAGTGAAACGGGATTTCATAGTATAGGTTTGATCGATCGGGATCGTGCCGACCTAGGTAAGATAGCGTTCAATTGTTACGAAATCATGTCATTCATGTTACGATCCCAAAACATAACGGAAAAAAAAAGGCCATTCAGCGAGGTAAGAGCGTTACAGCTGCGTTACATCTCAATCAAACCACTGCCGCGGCCTTGACTCATTGAAAACGCGATAACCAATGAGTAAAAATGATCATCTGCCTCCTACTCGCAACCACGTTGAGTGTAGCGGCTACCGCCGCCCCAAGCACCGCCCTTCCCGCCGCCCTAGCCCTCGCCCGGGCAGCCGAAAGCCCCGAGTTACGCACCGAACTGGAGGCCGCGGTCGCCCAAACCATCGCGCTGCAAGGGGGACTGGCCGAGGCCGAAAAAATCGCCGCAGCGCTCCCCCCTTATCAGCATGCCTCCGTCCTGCTCGCGTTAGCCGAGGTCACATCGTTGGTGGAACGTGCTGCAGCTGAAAAATTCCTCTTGGCGGTGCAAACGGACAAAGCGCTCACCACTGATTGGCACAAAAGCCGGATCGCACGGGGCCTCGCGGTGGCGTATGCCCGGCTCGGGCGCCTCGATACCGCTGAAGTCTTCGCTCGCGAAGTGCCAGACACCGAGGACCGCGCCTATGCCCTACAAGCTATCGTCGGGCCTCTCTGCCAAGCCGGCGAGGTAGCCCGAGCCCGAGAGCTAGCGGGCAGCATCGAGGAAAATCGGCGCTACGGCACCTACCGACAGAAAGCTGAGGCTCTCGCTCAGGTTGCCACCGCCTTGCATAGTCGCGGAGATAATGAAGGCGCGGCTACACTGCTCGCCCAAGCGGCGCTCCTGCTGCCGAAGAAACCAGGCTGGAGCGACGGCGGCGCCATGCGCGGAGTCGCCGTGGCGCAGTACGCCTGCGGCGAAACGGCATCCGCGACGGCCCTACTCAACCGAGCCGACGACCTAGCCTCAGCGATTGCCGGTCCCTGGAAGGTTTCCGAATTCACCCAAATTTCCGCGGCCTGGCGTCGCTGCGGTGAGTCGGCTCGCGCCGATCAGCGGCTCGCTGAAGCCGCGATTTCTCTCACCACGCTGACTGTCACTGATCGCATTCCTGAGGCCCTCACCCTTGCTCGCGCCCAATTCGCCGCCGGTCAGAAGCTCGCAGCGCGCGAACTCCTCGCCGCTACCCTCGCCGAAGCCCTGGAACTGGCCAGCCCCGAAGTCGCCCGCGCGCATCATGTGCGCACACTGCTGGCATGGGCTGAGCTTTTTAGCACCGAGCCCCTACCGACGGAGTGAACTCCTCGCAACGCGAGTCAGCGGGAACGTGAATGTATTCGGCGCTGCTAGTGGCCGACTAAGCCCGGTTTTTTCATAACCAAAGCCAGCGTAAAAAATCAGCGGGAGCTCGAATCGTCCTAAAAGCACGTTCAAGGATAAGACCGAGGGAAGCCTTGGAATTAGATTGATGCTTGGTTCGGCCAACGATGCCGCGCTACGACCATAAAAAAGCGGCGCCCCTAAGGGCGCCGCCGTATGGATCAAAATCAATTTAACAACAGCTCGGCTTAGTTGATCTCGTAAACTTCGAAGATTACTTCGCCTGCAGCGCCCTTGCCCTTGATCTGGACCGTGTAGCCGCCAGGCGTGAGAGTTTTCACGAGCACCGCGTCTTTGCTAAAAGCAGGTAGAGCGAAGGCACCAGAGGTGGAGGCGAGGGAAGAGGCCTGCGTGCCGCTCCAGTCATCGTTCGACGCGATCACATTGGTGCCTTGGTAAAGTTCCATGGTGGGATCTACGAGGGCGCCAGACACGCCGAGGGGCGTGAGGCCAGGACCGACGGCGCGAATTAGCACCGTCTTGGACTGGGTGCCGGTGATGGAGAAGCCGCCGATGAGCGTGCCGTTGGCGGCGAGCGTAGCGCGAGTGGCGATGTTGAAAATCTTGCTCGTGGAACCACGGACGACGGGCTCATCAGCCACGGTCGCATCGGCATCGGTCAGGTAACCGAGCGCGGAGATCGCGCTCCAACTTTTAGCCCAGTTGGCGGCCTTAAAGGCGCCGACATAGTCGGTTGCGGTGAAGAAACCGTCGGCAGGAGGGGTTTTAGCGCCAGACAGAGCAGGGCTGCCGGTGGCGGGACGGGGGTCGAGGAACTTATTGCGGCTACGGCTGATGCCGGTGAGCATCGGGTCGGTGTTGATGCGATTAGACTGAGCCGTGCCAGTGATATGTTCCACGCTGTAATTAGTGGAGGGAACCGCACCACCAGAAGTAGCGTTGGGGGCAAGGAAGAGCTGGGTGTTGCCCGTGCCAGCACCGAAGGTGCCGAAGATGCTGTTACCGATAGCGAGGTCGCCGGCCGCGAGGCGCTTGGCGCTATCCTGGGACTGAGCGCTCTCGGTCTCGATACGCACAGCGTAATTACGATAGTCATGGACGATCGAATTATAGATTTTACCGCCCGTGTTATCACGGAAGATCAAACCGTTGCTGTTGGTGTTGCTCGAGCCTGAGCCTGAGCCGATGAGCGTGAGATTGTAGAGTTCTGGAATGGCATAGGGCATGCCGTCCTCTGGGGTGGTACCGCCGTCCATTTCCATGGCTTGGTTACCTTTGTCGGATGCACCGATGGCAAACCAGAATTGACCTTTGCCGCGGAAGCTCTCGTCCCAGTCGAAGTTGTCATCGTCGTTGAACGAGCTGATGAGATACTTGGTGTTGACGGTGCCGCCGAACCACTCGTAGCCGTCGTCGTTACCAGCGTAGACGTCGATGTACTCGATGGTCGTGCCGCGACCAACCGCGCCCAAGGTAAGGCCGTTGAGTTCGACGTTTGCCGCTACGATGGCTCCGCTGTGTTTGATTTGGGCGTAGCGGAGAATGCCGGAGTTATCGTCATCATCGGTGCCGCCGTAGGTGCCGAGGGGCTCGGTGGTGGGTATACCTTCGACGTTGCCTTGACCGCTGGTGGTGTTGATGCGCGAGCGACCGAGGATCACGACGCCACCCCAGAGACCGCGGTCGGATTGGGTGAGGTTGGCGGTCAGCAGATCGGACTCGGCCGTGAAGATGATGGGGCTCGTGGCGGTGCCTTGAGCGTTAATCTTACCGCCGCGGGCGATGACCAGAGCGGTGGCGTCGACGGGATTGGCTTTGGCCCGGCCCTTGACTACGGTGCCGGCCTCAATCGTGAGGGTAGCGCCGCTGGTGACGTAAATCTTGGTGTCGAGGATATACACATTGGACTTGGTCCAAGTGGCGTTAGCGGTGATGTTACTCGTGACGACAACATCGGCGGAGAACACGCCGGCGGGAGCGGCGAGTAACGCGATTAGGGAGCTTATCAGGGGACGTTTCATGCGGATGGATGGTTATTTTTGATAGTTGGCTGACAAAAATGCGTGCGCTCAGAAGCCGTAGCCGAGGCTGAGCGAATAACTGCGACCGCGCGTGCGCTCGTAACGCGTGTAATCAATGCCGCGGAAGGTCTGCGTCGCCTCTTCGCTCGAGTTAAGGAGGTTCTTCGCGGAAACACCGACCTTCCAACGCACGCCGAATTTCTGCGACACGATGAAGTCGAGCTCAGTCGCGGGTTGCTCGTAAATATCGGGCGTGCCGGGCGGGCTCACGAGCGCGAGACGCTCACCGAAAACGTTGTAATAAATGCTAGCCGAGGTGCGGGTGCGCGGATTTGAGTAACTGAGATCACCGTTAACGAGGTGGTTCGACTGGCCGGCCAGAGGACGCTTCGAGGAGGTGTTGGGCTCGTATAGGCGTGCCACCTTGAGCTCACTCGCCGAGATATCGACGGAAGATTCCACAAACGTAAGATTGAGCCCAGCAGTGAAGTTTTCCAACGGCGACCAGAGCCCGCCCAATTTCTGGCGCAATTCAAACTCGGCGCCTAAAACCCGACCTTTTTCGGGATTCTGGAATTGGATTTCACCTTGGTTAATGATCACGCCAGTGGGCGCAAAGATAGCTTTCTCAATGGGATTCTTCATCTCTTTGAGAAAGGCGCTCACCGCCACGATGCGGCCGGGACCCGTAAACCACTCCCAGCGCAAATCATAATTATCGATCAGCGTACGCTTCAAATCAGGGTTACCGATATAGACGAAGTCGCCGACGAACTCGAAGGTTTCATACGGCGCGAGTTCGCGGAAATTCGGCCGAGCGAGCGTGCGGCCAAAGGCGGCTCGCAAGTTCATCTTGGGCTGCAATTCGTAGACCAGATTCAACGACGGCAGCGTGTCACGGAGATCGAGTATGCCCTTGCGCCGGGTCGGGTCGCCACTGCTGACGAGAATATCGGTGCTCTCAATACGGGCACCGCCGATGGCGCGGAGCTTCTTGGTCAACGGCACCTCGGCCATGAAGTAGTAACCATCAACATCCATCGCGGCGTCGTAGTTATTGCGTGGAGCCGAAGTGTCTTGGAGGAAGATCGTATCGTTGGTGAAACGACCCGTAGTCGAGTTCACGTTGCCGACAAATGACGGAAGAAAGAATGTCTGGTCGTTGCCGTCGAAACGTCGCCCGAGGGATCGATAGAGATATTGGCGCTCCCGGAAGGTGCGTTCGATGCGGGACATCGTGAAGCCGGACTTTAACTTAAATTCTTTACCGCCGGCCGTGGTCAGCGGGAGGGTGAAGTCCGCACCAAAATCACGACGCGTCTCCTCGAGGTCGCGATAGTAACGCGCCGGATTGACGAGGCCGGAGGTCTCCCATTCGTAAAATGTTTGGCCGCCAAGGACGCGGCTGGAGTTATTGAAGAAACGGGTGTCGGGCTCTTTTTGGGTGTTCGTCGCATTTGCTGCGGACCACTCGACCAAGAAATCGTGCCACGCCGGAAAAACATGTCGGCCGGTGAGTTGACCCGAGCGCAATGAGCGCTCGGTAAACTTCAAGGTACGCGTCGTGTAGGTCTGGTCGTTATCGAGACCACCGCCCGCGATATAGAGCCCACTTTGGAGCCGGGCAACGTCCTCGCTGGTGGTGTTATAAAGACCGTTGAGCGAGATCTCATGGGCCGTACTGGGTTGCCAGGAGATCTTGCCAGTTGCGCCCGCTGCGATCTCTTCGGCGCTGCGGTTGTCTTCAAGCGAGACCGTAGTGGAAAGCTGGGGACTATTGATGCCCTGACGCTCGTTGCGACCGATTTTACCACCGGTGTAACTGTTGTAGTCGTGAGCGTAGGTGAGTGCCGCGATAACGCCGAGCTTTTGTTCGCCCAAATCGAAACGATCGCCATAAGTGATGGAGCCTTTGCGGTTCCACGGTGCTTCGGTCGAGTGTGGCGCCATGATCGGGGAAAAGAGCCGCGACAGCCGGCCGATTTCCGCGTCGGTGGAGAGCCCGCGCGCCGGAATGGTTTTACCTTGAAGTTCGGCGGGGATCTGCCGCGAGCCGTCGTCTCGGCCTAGCCAGTCTTCGCCTGCGTCGTAGGTCAGAAATTTCTTGCCGGTAGTCTGCGAGTTGAAGGAGGTGCCGACCGATATCGCCAGCGTCCGGGTGTCAGGCATGGTCTTAGTGCGAATATCAACATTACCACCTGAAAAATTACCGGGACGATCCGGTGTGAACGTCTTAGTGGTGACGATGGCGTCGATCAGTTCGGCCGGGAAAAGATCCATCTGCACAGCGCGGCGATCCGGATCGGCACTGGGCACTTCAGCGCCATTAAGCGAAGTCGAGCTATAGCGTTCCCCGAGGCCGCGGATGTAGACGTATTTGCCGTCGACGACGGAGGCGCCCGTGACGGCTTTCATCGCCTGCGCCGCGTCGTTGAAACCGAGGCGGCTCATCTGGTCACTGCCGATGGCGTCACTCACCGCGGTCGCCTTCTGGCGCTGCGCCAGCAAGCCGGCGCCGGAGTTGACCACCACGGCGGCAGAGGTGGTAAAGGCGTCCATCTTGATCACGCTATCGGCCTGAGTCAGCGCGGGATTGAGCGCCAAATCGAGGCGCTCGTTGCCGTCTGCTTTGACCTGAACGTCCGTGATTTTTAACGGATCGAAGCCGGACTTGGCCAAAGTGAGTTCGTGCGCGCCGGCTGGCACTCGGTCCAAGCGGAAAAGACCATTAAGATCCGTTTGCGTAGACAGTCCTGACGCGCTGACCGCCACACCCATGATACCGACGCCGTTGGCCGTACTGACCACTCGACCAGAGAGCGTACCCAAAATCGAATCACTTTGGGCCCAAACCGGTACGACCATACTTAAAAGTGTGACATAAATGAGCGCACGCAGCGCCGTGTATGAGATCATGCTTGCAACGTGGCAGACGCACGAACCGGTCCCGCAACGCTAAAGCTGCGCCGTCACGGAAAGTTGACGTTACAGACACATAACCGTAACAAATGTTACGATTTCGCGCCTGTCCCTGCGAGCGCTGGTGAACCAGGATCACGATCATCACCGACTCAATCGCTAGCCCTCAAAATGGCTCGGCTCGTATGCTTCCCCAAAAACAGAAACATTTATCTCAGTGGACGGCGCTAAAACCCAGTCCTTTAGGGGCCGGTAGGAGCTCAACCCGAACAATCCTTAGCCACAGTGCCGCGGAGCACCAATAATCCCATATCGCCCGCCCCTAGTAGCCGCCACCAAATCAGCAGCATGCGACTGAAAATATCTTAGTGAGTAGACGCATCCCTTGAAACGAACGAATCTCGCCAACGGCGCAACGGCCGCTTTGTTCAAATCCAGCATAATTAGCCTCGCCTCAACCGAGCCGAGCCCGAAACCCTTCCGTACTAAAACGCCCATGAATCGCACGCTCGTCAAAGACGCCCTCGCCAGCACCCAAGCCCTCGACACCATCTTTCTCCAAGGCTGGGTCCGCACCCGCCGCGACGCCAAAGCCTTTTCCTTTGTCGAGCTCAACGACGGCTCCTGCCTCAAGGGCATCCAAGTCATCGTCGACGCCACCCTGCCCGACTACGCCGCCGTGACCCGCGCCAGCACCGGCGCATCGATCGCCGTCCGCGGCAAACTCGTCCCCTCGCAAGGTCAGGGCCAAAAATGGGAAGTCGTCGCCGAGAAATTCGAAGTCCTCGGTGAAGCGGATGCCACCTACCCACTCCAGAAAAAAGGCCACACCCTCGAATTTCTCCGCGAAATCGCCCACCTCCGCCCCCGCTCCAATCTTTTCGGTGCCGTCTTCCGCGTACGCAGCCGACTCGCTTACGCCGTCCACCAATTTTTCCAGGAAAAATCCTTCTGCTACGTCCACACGCCCATCATCACCGCCAGCGATGCCGAAGGTGCGGGCGACATGTTCCGCGTCACCACGCTCGATCTGGCTCAACCGCCCAAGACCGAGGATGGCGCCATCGACTCCACCCAAGATTTCTTCGCGAAGAAAACGTTTCTCACCGTCTCCGGCCAACTTGAAGCTGAGATCTTCGCCACGGCACTTTCTAATGTTTATACTTTCGGGCCCACGTTCCGCGCCGAAAACTCCCACACCTCCCGCCACGCCTCGGAGTTCTGGATGATCGAGCCTGAGATGGCATTTTGCGATCTTCAGGGCGACATGGCCCTCGCCGAAGAATTCGTCAAATACCTCATCCGCGACGCTAAACAACACTGCGCCGCCGACCTCGAGTTCTTCTCCAAGTTCGTCGATAAAGACCTAATCGCCCGCCTCGACTTCGTCCTCGAGCGCCCGTTCCAACGCTGCAGCTACACCGAAGCCATCGCGATCCTCACCGCGTCCGGCCGCACGTGGGAACATCCCGTCGTCTGGGGCGACAATCTCCAATCTGAGCACGAACGTTTCCTCAGCGAGGAACACTTCAAGTGCCCCGTCACGGTCTACAATTACCCGCGCGCGATCAAAGCGTTCTACATGCGCAAAAACGACGGTGACGCGCCCGATCGTCAGACGGTCGCCGCGATGGATCTTCTTGTCCCCGGCATCGGCGAAATCATCGGCGGCAGCCAACGTGAGGAACGCCTCGATGTCCTTCGCGAAGGCATGGCGCTCCACCACCTCGACGAGAAATCTTATTGGTGGTACCTCGACCTCCGCCGCTACGGCACGGTACCCCACGCCGGTTTCGGCCTCGGCTTCGAGCGCATGCTCATGTTCGTCACCGGCGTCGCCAACATCCGCGACGTCATCCCCTTCGCCCGCACCCCCGGCACGGCTGAATTTTAATATTCTCGGGCCGTCCCGCCCATTTCAGGGATTGCCCGCCACATAATACCCCGCAACCTCCTAAATCTTATGGGACGTCAATGGCTCCACGCGAAACGCGCCATCGTTAATGAGCGTAAAAGCAAAGTTTCCGGCAAGCTGACCAAAGAAATCAGCGTCGCCGCCAAACTCGGCGGACCCGATCTTGCGGGCAACGCCCGACTGTTCGCTGCCGTCGAAAAAGCTAAAAAAGCCAGCGTCACCCGCGACGTCATCGAGCGGGCCATCAAAAAAGGTGCCGGCATCGGCGACGATAAAATGGTCCTCGAACACGTCGTCTTCGAGGGCTACGCGCCCCACAAAGTCCCCGTCATCGTCGAAGTTTACACGGACAACCACCAACGCACCGCGCCCGAAATGCGCGTGATGTTTAAAAAGGGCATCCTGGGCGGGGCCGGTAGTAATAAATTTCTTTTCGATCACGTCGGACTCGTCGAAGCCCACCATCCCGTTGCGACGACCGACCTTGAAGCCGCCGCCATCGAGGCCGGCGCTAATGATTTCGAAGCCGTCTCCTCCGAGACCAACGACGACATCCCGGAAGGCCACGCCGGCGCCCGCTTCATCACGGGCATCAAAGACGTGCACGCCGTCTCCACGTGGCTCGGTAAAAACGGTTGGACCGTCGTCACCGCGGAACTTGGTTACCTCGCCAAAAATTACCCGCAACTCGACGAGGCCGCTCGCATCGAAGTCGGCGAATTTCTCCACGAACTTGACGACCACGACGACGTTCAACGCGTCTGGGCCGCCGTTAAATAACGCTCACCTCCGCTCTGGCGCGGCCCGTTTATTTCTGGGCGCGCCAGCGCTTCAGCGCCTGCCCCGTGAGTGAACGCGCGCAGCTTTCGATGTCTGCGCGCGCGCCCGCGTAAACGAGTTCTCCGCCCTCGCGACCGCCACCCGGCCCGAGATCAATGAGCCAGTCGGCGAGATGGATCACGTCGAGATTGTGTTCGATCACGATGATGGTGTTGCCCGCATCGCGGAGCTTGAAAAGTAGATCCATCAATTTTTGAATATCGACCCAGTGCAGCCCCGTCGTCGGCTCATCCAGAATGTAGAGCGTCGAGCCTTGTTGGCGTTTACTCAGTTCCAGTGAGAGTTTGATGCGTTGCGCCTCGCCCCCTGAGAGCGTCGTGGACGATTGCCCCAGCGTGAGATAACCGAGCCCCACGGCGTCGAGCGTCGCGAGCTTGTCGATCACGCGCGGGACATTGCGAAACAAGGTGATCGCCTCCCGCACCGTCATCGCGAGCACATCGGCGATGGACTTACCGTGAAACAAAATCTCCAGCGTCTCGCGGTTAAACCGTTTACCGCCGCAACTCGGGCACGGCGCGTAGGCGTCGGCCATGAATTGCATATCGAGTTTGATCGCGCCATCGCCCTGACAACGTTCACAGCGACCGCCGCGCACGTTGAAGGAAAACCGACTGGCCTTGTAACCACGCACTTTAGCGAGCGGTACCATCGCGAAAAGATCGCGCAGCAACCCGAGCAGATCGATGTAAGTCGCCGGGTTTGAACGTGGACTCCGGCCGATGGGCTCTTGGTCGACCTGAACGAGCTTTTCAAAAAAATCCAGATTCTCGATATGGCGGTGTTTACCAGGCAAAGCGCGCGCGCCGTTGAGTTTTTTCGCGGCAGCGACGGCGAGGACGTCATTCACGAGCGTACTTTTGCCCGAGCCGGAAACGCCCGTGACGCAGGTGAGCAAGCCCACGGGGAATTGCGCATCGACGCCTTTTAAATTGTGCTCGCGCGCCTCGCGCACGGTCAGCCACGCACCGTCAGGCTTTTTGTTTTTCGCCTCTTTCATGACCGCTTGTTTGCGCGCCAGAAACGGACCCGTGCGCGACACACTCGGCGGCTGTGCGGCGCACAAAGCCGGCGGACCTAGAAACAAGATGCGCCCGCCCTCGACGCCGGCTTCGGGGCCGAGTTCCAAAATCTCGTCAGCCGCGCGCATCGTATCTTCGTCGTGTTCGACGACGATCACGGTGTTGCCGCGATCGCGCAACGCCACGAGCGTCTCGATCAATTTCTGATTATCGTGCGCGTGCAGGCCGATGCTCGGTTCATCGAGCACGTAGATCACGCCGATTAGCCCCATGCCGAGCTGAGTCGCGAGACGGACGCGCTGCGATTCGCCGCCGGAAAGCGTCGCGTAATCACGCTCGAGCGTGAGGTAACCGAGTCCTGTTTCCAAAAGAAAATGCAAGCGCTGCTCGATGCCCACGACGACATCTCCGAGCGCCGGATTTTCCCGATACGCCGCCAACAACTCGCGCGCGAAGGCGTGCGCCTCGCCGATGTCGAGTCGCATGAATTCAGGAAACGTGCGGCCGGCCACTCGCACCGCACCGCTGCGGGCGTTGAGTCGCGCGCCGTGACATTCCGGACATTCGCCGCTCACCATAAACGTCGTGAGCCGCGCGCGGAATCCCTCGCTGTCGGTGTGACGAAAACTTTCCTCGAGATCGGCGATCACGCCGGCAAACGGCATCGCCTTGGCCTCGCGCATGCGCCGGAGCTTGAAGGCGAACTCACGCGGGCCGGCGCCGTGGAGGATCGCATCGCGCGTTTTCGTCGGCAGGTCTTTCCACGGTGTGTCAGCGTCGAAGGGCAATTGCTCGGCAAGCTGTTTGAGCAGCGCGTTGTGTTTAATGATGAGATTTTTTCCGCCGATACGCCAGGGTTTGAGCGCGCCGCCGCGCACCGATTTTTCTGGATCAGCGACGATCAGCTCCGGCACGAAGCGCAATTTCCGTCCGAGTCCGCCGCAGGTGCCGCACGCGCCGTCACTGTGGTTGAAGGAAAAATGGCGCGGGGTGAGTTTCTCGAAAATATCGCCGCATAGTTCACACGCGAGCGATTGACTGAGGGCCACTTCACGCCACGGGGCATCGGAGGTTTTTTGCGCGAGCACGATCGCACGGTCCTTGCCCTCACGAAACGCCAGCTCGAGGGAATCGGCGAGGCGGCTGCGTTGATCGGCGCCGGCCACGAGGCGGTCGATCACCAACTCGACGTTCATCTCTTTCGTGCCGAGGCCCGTCGGAATGAGTTTCGGATCGTCGAGGTTTTTAATTTCGCCGTCGAGGCGGACGCGTTGAAAACCCCGCTGGCGCACGCGCGGCAATTCATCGCGGAGAACGGCGGGCTTGGCGCGCATGAATGGCGCAAGCAAGACGACGCGCTCGCCCGGGCATTCCGCGAGGACGCGTTGGACGTTATCGTCGAGCGAACGCTGGACGACGCGACCGCCGTCTTTGGGACAGGTCTGGGCACCGGCGAGCGCCCAAAGCAATTGGGCGTAGTCGGCGATTTCGGTGACCGTGGCGATGGTGCTACGAGGGGAACCGCCGCCGGTTCGCTGCTCGATGGCTAGGACGGGGGAAAGGCCGTGGATGAAATCGACGTCGGGTCGCTTGAGCTGGTCGAGCACTTGGCGCGCCTGCGTGGACAGGCTTTCCATGTATTTCCGGTAGCCCTCCGCGTAAATCGTATCGAAAGCCAGCGAGGATTTACCCGATCCGCTCGGCCCGGTAATGACCACGAGTTTCCCGCGCGGCAGCCGAAGATCGAGGTTCTTCAGGTTGTGCTCGCGGGCGCCTTTGACGTGAATATGAGTGGCGGCCTGCATGAAGTGAAACGCAGCTTAAGCATTCGCGGCACGGGTCAACGCACTAAGCAATTGTGCGACCGATCCGCTTCAAATTCGGCCTTGATGCCGCAATAATAGGTTCATTTTATGTCAAAAGCATTACCCCTACTGCAGCAGCATCCGCAAACCAAATAGCGGCCGTCTTCTTTGATCTGATAAACCTAGCGGCTATATAACCTTTTATGAACCACGTCTCACTGAACCGTATCAACTCCGCTCGCCAACTCGGCGTGACGGCCGTCACCGCCCTCGCGCTTATTGCCTCCGCCACGACGGGGCACGCCTTCCAATTCGCTTATGGCGAACTCAAAGGTAGCTTCGACTCCACTGTCTCGGTCGGCGCCATGTACCGCCTGCAGGACCCCAGCGCCGTCTACTACGCCACGTCGAACACTTACAATGGCATCCCCGGCCTGCAAACCTCCGTCAATACCGACGACGGCAACCTCAATTACAAGAAAGGCTGGGTCTCCGAGCTCCTCAAAGGTTCGCATGACCTCGAGCTGCGCTATCGCAATTTTGCCGGCTTCGCCCGCGGCTATTATTTCCGCGACCTCAAGGCCGAGGACACCGCCCGAACTGACCTCGGTTACCAAGCCAAAGACCGCGTCGTCAGCGGCGCCGAGCTGCTCGACGCCTACGTCCTCGCCAAATTTGAAGCCGCCAATAACATCCCCGTCGACCTGCGCTTCGGTCGCCAAGTGCTCAGTCTGGGCGAAAGCACCTTCATTCCGAACGGTATTAACGTCGTTAACCCCGTCGAACTCTCTAAACTCCGCGTCCCGGGCGCCGAGCTGAAAGAAGCTTTCCTGCCCGTTAACATGCTCAAGGCCTCCATCGGCCTGACGAAAAATCTCACCGTCGAGCCGTTTTGGCTGCTCGAATTCCGCCGCAACGAACTCGAACCCGCCGGCACGTATTTCTCGACCAACGATTTCGCCAGCCGCGGTGGCCAAAATGTTTTCCTAGGCTTCGGCTCGCTCTCGGACACCAGCACCCTCGGCGGTATCCCGCGCGACTACGATCGCGAAGGCAATAACTTCACTCAGTACGGCGTAGCAGCTCACTATCAAGCTCGCGCGCTCAACGACACCGACATCGGTTTCTACTACGCCAAATACCATAACCGCTCGCCCCTAATCAGCGCCCGTACGCCGACCAGCGCCATCAACACCAACCTTACCGGTCCCCTGACTGCCGTCTTCATCCGCGCCGGACTTCCCGCGGCCACCGCCGCCGCCCAAGCCGCCGGCATTTACCAACTCATCGTCCTCTCCCAGACCAATCCCGCCGCCCTCAACGCCACCCAAATTGCCACCCTGCAAGCTCCCACCACGCAGGCCGCTATCAACGGAGCGAGATCCATCGCTCTGCTCACCGCTGCCGCCACGGGTCGCTATTTCACCGAGTATCCCGAAGGCGTCGACATGTACGGCCTCAGCTTCAACACCTCCCTCGGCAAAACCGGCATCTCTTGGCAGGGCGAAGTCTCCTACAAGCAAGATCAACCACTCCAAGTTGATGACGTCGAAATCCTCTTCGCCGCGCTCTCGACTCTCAATCCGGCCTTCGGCGCCAACAACCAAGTCGGCAATTACCTCGGGCAATACGGCCGCGAAATTTCTGGTTTCCGTCGCCACTCCGTGACCACCGCCCAGACCACCCTCACCAAAGTCTTCGGCCCCGTCCTCGGCTCCCAGCAATTCACCCTCCTTGGCGAAGTCGGCGGCGTCTGGGCCAACCTGCCCGCTAAAGACGTGCTGCGCTATGACGGTCCCGCCACCTTCACGAGCGCCAATTACGCCAGCATGCTCAACACCGGTAACGGCGCCTATCCCGCCACTCCCAGCGAAGCGTTCGCCGATAAATTCTCTTGGGGCTACCAAATCGCCGGCCGCCTCGATTACACCAACGTCTTTGCTAACGTGAACGTCTCCCCCTCCTTCGCCTTAACCCACGACGTCAAAGGCAACACGCCCCTGCCCCTCGGCAACTACCTGTCCCAACGCAAGAGCACCAACATTGCCGTCGAGTTCACCTACCAAAACGCTTGGGCCTTCGAAATCCGCTACGTGAACTTCTTCGACGCCGGTCGCTACAACCTGCTCTCCGACCGCGACTACGTCTCCACCACCATCAAATACTCCTTCTAAACAAGATAACCCGCAGCCACGACGAACCCCGTCACTCCGATGAAAAAAAACCTCTTACTCTCATCCCTGTTCACCCTCATCGCCTTAAACCTCCACGCTGCGGTTAAGCCCGCCGAAGCCGCCCGTCTCGGCGCCGACCTCACCCCCCTCGGCGCCGAAACCGCCGGCAACGCCGAAGGCACCATCCCGGCCTGGAACGGCGGTATTCTTACCCCGCCCGCGGGCTATAAAGTAGGCGATCACCATCAAGACCCGTTCGCCGCCGATAAACCCCTTTACACAATCACGCCGTCCAACGTCGGCCAATACGAATCCAAACTCACTGCCGGCTCAGTCTCGCTGCTCAAAGCCTACGCTGACTACAAACTTATCGTCTACCCCACCCGCCGCAGCGCCAACGCGCCGCAGCGCATCTACGACGCCACCAAAGCCAACGCGATCACCGGCACCCTCGCCAATAACGGCAACTCGTTCGAAAACGCTCTCACCGGCATCCCCTTTCCTCTGCCCACCAGCGGTCTCGAAGTGATGTGGAATCACCTCGCCCGCTACCGCGGAGTGTCTGCTTCCCGCCACATTGCCCAGGCCGCCCCCACGCGCAGCGGCAGCTATAACCTCGTCCAGTTTGAAGACGAATTTCTCTTCAACTACGCCCGCCCCGATGTTACCGCCGCCCAGCTCGAAAACATCCTCGTCTACTACAAACAAGCCGTCACCGCCCCCGCCCGCCAAGCCGGCACCATCCTCTTAGCCCACGAGACCATCGACCAAGTAAAAGAAAAACGCAGCGCTTGGGTCTACAACACCGGGCAACGCCGCGTCCGCCGCGCCCCCGATGTCGCCTACGACAATCCCGGCACCGCCGCCGACGGCATGCGCACCAGCGACCAATTCGATATGTATAACGGCGCGCCCGACCGCTACGACTGGAAGCTCGTCGGCAAACGCGAGATGATCGTTCCCTACAACTCCTACAAACTGCACAGCGACTCAGTTAAATACGCTGACATCCTTAAGCCCCTTCACCTCAACCAAAACCTCGCCCGCTACGAACTCCACCGCGTCTGGATCGTCGAAGCCACCCTGAAGCCCGGCGCCTCGCACATCTACAAACGCCGCACCTTCTACGTCGACGAGGACTCCTGGCAAATCCTAGCCGTCGACCAATATGACTCCCGTGACCAGATGTGGCGCGTCTCCGAAGCGCACTGCGTTAATTACTACGACGCCCAAGTTTTCTGGAGCACCCTCGAAGCGCACACCGATCTGATCGCCGGTCGCTACCTCGTTGTCGGTCTCGACAATGAAAACGCCATGTACGACTTCAGCATCAAGCGCACCCCCGCTGATTACACCGCCGACGCCCTCCGTCGCGACGGTATCCGCTAAGGTCGGGCCATCCCTCCGGTCGGCCCATTCGTGCCACCTGCTTTTGACCCGCGCCTTATGCCACCTCGTTCAATCGCCAGGTGGAGCCCGATGTTCCCATCGGGCTTTTTTCGCGCTGTCTTTTTAGCCGCGCTGGTCGTGAGCACCCGAGCCGCCGACGTCACCCCGCGGATGCTGCTCCTCGCCGGCGCCCAACCCACCGCGACTAACCTTATCGCCGTCGGCGAACGCGCCACCATCCTGCGCTCCGCCGATTCCGCCCGCACCTGGCAATCCGCGTCACTGCCCGCTGGCCTCACGGCCACGCTGACCGGCCTCAGCTTCGGCCCCGACGGCACCCACGCTTGGGCGGTCGGCCACGACGCAATCATACTCGCCACCACCGACGCCGGCCGCACTTGGCAAAAATCCTGGCAAAGCGAAAACCTCACCGAATCCTTTCTCGAGGTCCTCGTCGTCGATGCCCGCCACATCATCGCGATCGGCGCCTATGGGCTCTACGTCGAAAGCACCGATGGTGGCACCACCTGGCAGCGCCGTAAAATCCTGAGCGATGACCTCCACCTCAACCGCCTCACCCGCGGTCCCACCGGCACTCTCTACCTCGCCGGCGAGCGCGGCACCTTGCTCCGCTCCAAGGATGCCGGTGCCACCTGGCAACCGATCGAAGCCCCCTACGACGGTTCTTTCTACGGCATCCTCCCGCTCGCTCAAAACACCCTAGTCGCCCACGGTCTGCGCGGCCGCCTCTACCGCACGGATGACGACGGCCGCACCTGGAATCTCATTTCCGTACCCGACCGCGTCCTGCTCGCCACCGCGCTCAAACTTAAAAACGACACCGTCCTTTTCGCCGGCCAGGCCCGCGCCTTTTTCGCCAGCCACGACCAAGCCCGTACCGTGGCCGCCCAACCCGTTCCCTTCTCCAGCGCCGTCGCTGCCCTGCTCGAGCTCGCCGACGGCCGCCTCCTCGCCCTTGGCGAAGCCGGCGCCACCGTCTTCACGCTCCCCGCCCCGTCCGCCCAACCATGATCGAACGCTTCGCCCACTGGCTCTTTCGCTGGCGCACTCCGCTCATCATCGGCTTCACGCTGCTCACCGGCTACATGGCTTGGTCCGCCGCCCATCTCCGCGTCGACGCCAGCTTCAACAAATCGCTCCCGCTCGATCACCCGTACATCCGCACGTTCACCCAATACCAGAACGACTTTGGCGGCGCCAACCGCGTCCTCATCGCGCTCGTCCCGGCCCAGGGCGATATTTTTAACGCCACCTATTTTGCCACGCTCAAAAGCGTCACCGACGAAGCGTACTACCTGCCGGGCGTCGACCGCGCGCAAGTTCAGTCGCTCTACACGCCCAACGTCCGCTTTATCGAGGTCGTCGAAGATGGCTTCGCTGGCGGCAACGTCATCCCCGCCGACTTCGCCCCCACCCCCACTGGCTTCGCCAAAGTCCGCGATAACATCATCAAATCCGGCAAGCTCGGCCAACTCGTCGCCAACGATTTCACCGGCGCCATCGTCAGCGCGCAGCTCCTCGAGATCGATCCGAGCACAGGGCAAAAACTCGACTACGCCAAAGTCGCTGCCGCCCTCGAAGCGATTCGCACCCGCGTCACCGCCGATTCCAAAGGCGCCGTCAACGTCCACATCATCGGCTTCGCCAAAGTCATCGGCGATATCTCCGAAGGCGCGCGCGGCGTAATTTTACTCTTTGGTATTTCCATCTTAGTCACCGGCCTACTCGTGTGGGACTACGCCGGCCGCTGGAAACTCGCGTTCGCCCCCGTGCTGTGCTCGCTCGTGGCCGTCATCTGGCAACTCGGCGCGCTCACCGCTCTCGGCTACGGGGTCGATCCGTTTTCGATCCTAGTCCCGTTTTTGGTCTTCGCTATAGGCGTCAGCCACGGCGTCCAAAAAATCTGCACGTTTCGCAACGAGATCTTCGCCGGTCACGATGGAAAGACCGCCGCCCGCAATGCCTTCATCCAGCTCATCGCTCCCGGCATGGTAGCGCTCATCTGCGATATCATCGGCTTCATCACGATGATGGTCATCAAAATCACGACGATCCACGAGCTCGCCATCACCGCCAGCCTCGGCGTGGGCGTCATCATCATCACCAATTTCTTTCTCCTACCGATTCTTCTCTCCTACCTGCATCTGCCCGACAGTTACGCGCACTGGGTCAAGGCCCGCCGCCAACGCACGGATGCCCGCTGGGCCCGCCTCGGCCGCGCCCTCAAACCCGGCCCCTCACTCGCGATCGTATTCGTGTCTTTGGCCCTCGGCGTCTGGGCTTATTTCAAAGCTGAACACGTCCGCATCGGCGACACCAACGCCGGCGTCCCCGAGCTTCGCCAAAATTCTCGTTACAACACCGACAGCCGTCTCATCACCGAAAAATTTAGCATCGGCGTCGACGTGCTCTCCGTGATCGTCGAGACGATACCCAACGGCTGCGTCGATCACGACGTCGTCACGCTCATGGATCAATTCGAGGGCCACATCCGCACGATCCCCGGCGTCCAATCCGTCGTCAGCCTGACCACCGCCGCCAAGACCATCAACGCCGGCTTCAACGAAGGCTCCCTCAAATGGCGCGTACTCCCGCGCCAACCGCAGGCGCTTGCCCAATCCGTTTCCCCTATCGAAACCGCGACCGGCCTGCTCAACGCCGACGCCAGCGTGATGCCGATTTTGATTTTTCTCGCCGACCACAAAGCCGAGACGCTCCGCGCCGTCACCGCCGCCACCGAGGCCTTCGCGGCCGCCCATCCTTCGCCTAAGGCCAAATTTCTCCTCGCCAGTGGCAACGCCGGTGTGATGGCCGCGACCAACGAAGTCGTCGCTGCCGCGCAAACGCCCATCTTACTCTGGGTCTTCGGCGCCGTGATCGCCTTGTGTTTGATCACGTTTCGCTCGTTCGCGGCGACCCTGTGCATCGTCGTGCCACTGGGAATCGTGAGTTTTCTCGCCTACGTGGTCATGGTTTACCTCGAGATCGGGTTAAAAACTTCCACGCTGCCCGTCGTCGCCCTCGGCGTCGGAATTGGCGTAGATTACGGCATCTATCTTTTCGCCCGGCTCGAAACCGCCATGAAATCGGGCGCTTATTTTGAAGACGCGATGATCATCGCCTACAAAGACACCGGCGCGGCGATCGTCTTTACCGGCCTCACGCTTGCGATCGGCGTCAGTCTGTGGATTTTTTCCGATCTCAAATTCCAAGCCGACATGGGTATTTTGCTCACGTTCATGTTTCTGGTAAACATGTTGGGCGCGATCATCCTGTTACCCGCGATGGCCCGCTGGTTTTGGCGCCAGCATGGCGGCCAAGTAACAGCCACGCCGTCATAAGATTAGATCGATTATTTTTCGCGCTAGTCAAAACCCGCCGCTTCGGGCAATCCTCAACGCCATGTCCGGCGCCCCCGAATCTTCGCCTAGTACTTCGCTTCTGACCGCCAGCCAACGCCGCGCGGTCGGATTCGCCCTCACCCTCGCGGCCGTTTGCGGCGCCCTCGCGCTCCTGATTGCCGGCGGCCTCGCCCTTGGGCGCATGATCAGTTTTTTTTCTAGCGTGCTCTGGCCTTTAGCCGTCGCAGGCGTGCTCGCCCTGATGTTGCGACCCATCGTCGATCTACTCGGCGCGCGCCTGCGTTTACGCCGCATCACGGCCGTTGTGGTCATTTACGGGACCGCATTGTTGATGTGCAGCGGCACGTTATTGCTGCTCCTGCCACCTTTGGTCGACCAAGTGCTCGATTTCATCGGCTACGTACCCACGCTGGGCGAACAAGCCAGTCTCTACATCGAGTCGCATTATCCCGACTGGATCACCTTTGCCCAACGTCAGCTCGCCAACCCTGTCGTCCGCCAACTCAGTGAAGGTCTCGGCGCGGAAGCGCAGAATCTATTCAAGCAAACGCTGCCCTCTTTGCGTGCCGCTGGGGGCAGTCTGCTCGGCCTCGGCGCGTTCGCGACCCACCTGGCGATCATTCCCGTTTATCTCTTTTTCTTTCTACTCTCGGTCGGCGGTGACCCAACTAAAAACCTGCCCGAGCACCTCTCATTTTTAAAACCCACCGTGCGTGACGACCTGATTTTTCTCGTGCGCGAATTCATCGGGATCATCGCATCTTTTTTCCGAGGCCAAATCCTCATTGGTCTGATCATGGGGGCATTGCTGGCGCTGGGGTTCAGCCTCATCGGATTAAAGTTTGGCCTCTTCATCGGACTCTGCGTCGGCGTGCTCAACATCGTCCCCTACCTCGGCAGCATCATCGGCCTCGCACTCACCTTGCCGCTCGCCTTCCTCCAAAACGATGGCGGCTGGAAACTCGTCGGACTTGTGCTCGGCGTAAAGATGATCGTGCAGCTTTTCGAGGGCTGGGTACTCACGCCCAAAATCATGGGCGCCCGCACCGGCCTGCATCCGGTCACGATCATTGTCGCAATTTTCTTCTGGGGCACCGCCTTCGACGGCGTGCTGGGTATGTTGCTCGCAATCCCACTTACCGCGTTCTTCGTCACCGCGTGGCGGTTGGTTAAACATAAATATTTCGCCGCCTGATTACTTCTGTGGCTCGCACTCCTTCGCCTCCTTCGAACTGCGCCCAGTGTGGCGCCGAGATTCCCCAACGAGCTCACTCTTGTCCCGGGTGCGGCGCCGACGAGCGCACCGGCTGGCGCGACCCCTCGATCTACGACGGTCTCGACTTACCCGATGCCGACTCAGAGCGCCCAGCGTCCTCTTACAAAAATTCCGGCGGCCTAGCTTGGTATTGGATCCTCACCGGAGTAGCAGTGTTATTGATTATCCTACTTTCAGCTCTCGGCCTGCGCTGATCACCTAGCTGGGTATTGAAACCGAGGCAGATTAATTACCTCACTAGCGCCTTTCGTCTTTCGTTTCACGGGCCTCGCCCTTTGCGTGGGACATGGCTTGGGAGATTCAATTTAAACACGGTATTCATCTGCCCCAAATCGGCTGGTCCCTCGACGCGACCCGTCGCGTCGAGCGCGCCTTCGTTTCCCACGCGCACTCCGATCACATGGCCCGCCACGCCGAGGTAATTTGTACCCATGCGACCGCCCGGCTGATGCGCGCCCGCCTCCCGAGCAAAAAACGCCTAGAGCACATTTTGCCCTTCGGCCAAACCGAGCAACTCACCCCCGAGTGCACTGTCACACTCCATCCCGCCGGCCATATTTTTGGTTCTGCTCAGATCCTCCTCGATCACACCACGCACGGATCGCTGCTTTACACCGGCGATTTCAAACTCCTCCCGAGCCACGCCGCCGAGCCCTGCGCCACCCCGCGCGCCGATACGCTCATCATGGAGACCACCTTCGGGCTCCCACGCTACGTCTTCCCCCCCAGCGCTGAAATCATCGCCAACCTAGTAGCCTTTTGCCGTAGAACCCTCGCGGCCGGCGCCACGCCCGTATTGCTCTGTTATAGTCTCGGTAAGAGCCAAGAAGTCCTGCGCGCCCTCGCCGACTCTAAACTACCGATCATGCTTCAATCCGAGACCCACCGCCTCACTCGCATTTGTGCCCAATTCGGGCTCGATTTTCCGCCGCATAGCGAATTCGACGCGGCGACCCACGCCGGCCACGTCGTCATCTGCCCGCCGCACGGGCCCGGCCTCCTCAAACGTATCGCCGCTCCGCGCACCGCCTCGATTACCGGTTGGGCCCTCGATTCACGCCCCTTCCACGGCCAGCAACACGCCGCCGCTTTTCCACTCTCCGACCACGCCGATTACCCGTCGCTGCTCCGCTACGTCGAACTCGTCCAACCCAAACGTGTCTACACCCTCCACGGCTTCGCCAAACCCTTTGCCGCCACCCTGCGCGCCCTCGGCATCGCCGCCCAGCCCATCGGCACCGATTTCCAAACCGAACTCCCGCTCGCCTAACCAATCAGTTTAACCCATCTCGCATCGCTCGACGTCCCCATGAAAATCCAAGCCGTGCGTTACGAATCCATCACCACTCCGATTGCCACGTTCAACACCCTCCTGCTGGAGCCTCGCATGGAAAAAAATCTGCCTAAAGGCATGTTAAAACAGGGCACCGCCGTCCGCGTCTGGATCGCGCAAAACGACCCGCCGCGCCTGCCGGTCCGCTTTGAAGTCGAATTCCAATTCGGTTCGGGTGTCGCCACGCTCATTTCCGACCAACCGCCTAGCGCCCCAACCACCGATGCGCCGCATCCTCATTTTTAGAGGCGGCGCGCTCGGTGATTTCATCGTCACCCTCCCCGCGCTCGCAGCGCTCCGCCACGAAGCCCCCGCCGCCCGCATCGAGCTCGCCGGCAACGCCTCCGCCGCCAGCCTCGCGGTCACCCGTGGCCTCCTCAACGCCGTCCATTCCCAACACGAAGCCCGCTGGGCCGCGCTCTACGCACGCGCCCCGCTCGCCGCTGATTTTGCCTCCTGGCTCGCGAGCTTCGATGTCATCCTTAATTTCTGGCCCGACCCCGCCGCCGACCTCGCCCACCACTTTCCGCTTCATCCCGCGCAGACATTTCTCACTGCCTCCGCCCATCCCACCTGCGCGCCCGCCGCCGCCCACTACTGCGCGCCACTGCGCGCGCTCGGCATCGCCACTGCCGCCCTTTTTCACCCTCTGGCCCAGCGAATCGCGCCACCTCCAACCCGGCGCATCGCGATCCATCCCGGCAGCGGCTCACCGCAAAAAAATTGGCCGCTTGAGCGCTGGCTCGAACTCGTCACTTGGCTCCGCTCCACCCACCAGGCCGAACTTCTGATCATCACCGGCGAGGCGGAAAGCTCCGCCACGCGTCTCGCCTTCGCCCCACTCGGCGCCGCCGCGCACCAGCTCCCGCTTGAAACCCTTATCCGCGAATTCTCCACCTGTCGGCTTTTTCTCGGCAACGACTCGGGCATCAGCCATCTCGGCGCCGCGTGCTCCGTGCCGAGTCTGCTTTTTTTTGGCCCCACCGATCCTGCCATCTGGGCTCCGCCCACACCGCACGTGCACTGGCTACAGTCCAGCTCGAGCGTCGCCAGCATCTCCTTGGCAAGCGCGCAAACGGCCATCCGCTCCCTTCTCGGAGCCTCATAGCCAAGGCAGGCGGGACCGCGAGCGGCCCATGGCGCTTCGCCGCGAAAGCGCGGTTTAACTTTGATTATCTGCGGCGCGGCCTTTGATTGCGCGCCTTTCCACGTTGAACGCCACCATCGCGAACACCTCCGCTACGCAAAAAAAGCACGATCTCGCTCGCAGCTTCCGCTTGTGCACGGTCGACGGCATTGTCGCCATGCCTATCGTGACGATGTCACTGCCGGTTAATGTGTTCATCACTGCGCTGGTCACTAAAGCCTTCGTCTTACCCAAACCCGCGATTGGACTACTCACAGCGATGCCCTTCATCGCTAATTTTTTCCAGATTTTTGCGGCACCGTTTATTGCGCGTTGGCGCCCACCGAAGACGGTCACCGTGACTGCGGCGTGCATCCATCTCGCACTTTGGGTTATGCTCGGAGTAGGTTTGCCGTGGATACCGCGCGCCGAACCTGCCATCGCTGCTCGCTGGCTCATCCTCTGGTTTTTCATCTCCAGTTGCTTCGCGGCCGTGGCCGGCGTGTCGTGGAATTCTTGGGTGCAGGAATGGGTCCCTGCTCGGCTGCGCGGAAAATATTTCTCCCGCCGCAACGCTTACCTCCAGTTCTCCACGCTGGCCTTTTTATTTTTCGCGGGCTGGACGCTCGCACACTGGGACTACGCCATTGCCGCTTTTCAGGCCGTAATCGGAGTTTCGTGTTTCGTGCGCATTTACTCGATTTATTGGCAGTGGATCGCGCCGACGCGCAGCCTGCCACGGGCGATCGCGCCCGTGCTTTCCACACGCGAACAATTCCAGGTACTCCAACGCAGCCGTTCGTTTCTGCTCTTCATCGTGTTCGGTTCCGTGTGGTCGTTCGCGGCGAATTGTTTCGGTCCGTTTTATCACGTGTTCATGTTTGAGCAGCTCAACTTTTCGGCGTTCGACGTCGGCATTTTATCCACGCTCACCGCACTGGGCGGTGCGCTCGCGCTCCCGGCGTGGGGGCGCCTGCTCGATCGTTTCGGCAACAAGCCCGTCATGACGTTCGCGCTCATCACTTGGCAGCTTCAAAACTTCCTCTGGTGTTTCATCACGCCCGCCAACCGTGAATTACTTTACGGCATGTGGGTCTTTGGTGGGCTCACCAGCGCGTGTTTCATTTTAGGGCAATTTACCCTCCTGCTGCGCTTGCTCCCCGTCGAAGCCAAGAACCTCGCCATCGGCTTTAATCTCGCGGTCACCTCGCTCGTCGCCGCCGTCGCACCGATCATCGGCGGTGGCGTCTTACAATGGGCGCTTGCGCGCTGGAGCGACGATCTCGCGGTTTACCACGTTTGCTTTTTACTCCAACCGCTCCTCTCCCTCGTCGCCGCGGGTATATTGCTGCGCGTGCACGAGCCCGCGGCAGGTTCGCTCACGATGGTTTTTGGCGCCATGCGCAACATCCGCACCCTCGGCGGCGTGCTCGGCTTGGATTTCTTGATCAATTACGTCTTTTACCGCGCCCCCAGCAAACGCCGCTAGTCGCCCGCCCGAAGCGCAGTCCCAAGCTAGTCGCTGCAATGAGCAAGGAGCCCGAACCCCAACATCAAACTCTATCCGAGGTAGCGGAAGAACGGCTGGCGCGCGCCTAAGACTGTTAAAGGGACAGAAAAATGCGGCCTGTAACGAAGTATTGAAGCAAGCGGGAAGTTCACGGACTGCTCCTCTTTCCTAGTGGATTACGTTTTCTCAGCGCCGATCCCCGCGGTTTGCTATTAGCGGCCAACCATGCGGCATACCCAGCTTCATCCAAGTCATGTGCCGCTAGGGCCAGAGTTTGTATGGTGGCATCGACCTCTGCAGCCGCAAAAGTATATCCATTAAGTTCAAGAAAAAGGACTGCGGTCGTAAAACCGATCCGTTTGTTGCCGTCCACAAAAGGGTGATCACGTATTAGCCCGAACGCATAAGCGGCGGCCAATTCGGGGATGCCGGGAGAGCCATAGGTCCATCGATGCAAGGGGCGGGAAAGGGCGGATTCTAACATGCCGGCATCCCGAATGGCAGCACCACCGCCAAACTCGGACAATAGACGGTCATGGAGGGCGCGAACCACCTCCGGCAAGATCCAGACCGGATCGTTCATTTCGCCAGTTCCCGAAGCGTGTTGCGGTACCGGTGAATCACATCCTCGGCCGCTTTCATTTGCCGCGCGAAGTCGGCCTGATTATGCGCAATCCGAAAGCTACCATCAGGTGCATCGGTCAGTACGAGAGTACCGCCCTCTGCGGAATTTAGCCGCGCCAAGGCTTCTTTGGGCAATACGATGCCGACGGAATTTCCAATTTTGCGTAATTTAAGTTCGAGGACCATTGATCAGTGGGTACGAGCGTAATAACGCGGCACTGACCCAGAAGGTCAAGTTAGAAGCGCGTTTGGCTCATCAATTCGCTAAGAAATGTGGCGAGTATTTCTTCGCGGGAGATTTTCTTGGCGGGGATGACCTAGCGCAGGATTGCATCAAGCGCACCTAGGCGAAGCGGTTAAAAATCGGCAATTACGATACGGTTACGCTGAAGAGGGGGGTCTAAAGTATAATATGGCAACCGACCTAATGAACCTCTGAGGCACAATACTTTAAAGAAATGGCCTACTTCGCTGTTCTTACTCGACTCAACGCGATGATGATTGGGGTGTAAGGAAGTATTGAATAATGGCGTCATTTTTAAATTTTGACATCAAAAAAAATAGAACTGTAAATCTCACTATGCCAAGAAAAGCCTCCACCCACCGTCTTGAACCTGATGTTCAGGCCGGTTTGAACCACCTCAGTAAAGTGCTCCACCGGCCGAAGAACAAATTGATGAACGAAGCGGTGAGTCGCTTCGTTCAGGAACGATCTATCCAACTGGTCCAAGAGATGGAGGGCGTGATCAATTCGTTGAAGAAATATCAGCGCAGCGACCCGGATTTTGAACGCGCAATTGAGAGATTGGTAAACGATGAGGTCGCGCAGGCCGGCGCAGATCCATTAGAGGGCCGTCCGGCCGGCGCTGTGCAGGCGGAAATTCGCGGCCTGCTCCATGCCTAATGGGGACGAAGACAGCCCGAAGTTGGGGCACAATCTGCGCGGGTTGCTCCATCGGATTCGGGATGACGCGCGCCGCCGTGTTAAACCAAGTCTTGCGGCTGCACGCAGCTGGCATCTGGAATTTCTCACCGGTCTGACCGTTCCCAATATCAATGCGGTCGGAAAATTTCGCGGCGAGCCAGGGCTCGAAAATATCGAGGTCGAGATTGGCTCGCGTCGCGGTATGGCATCGATCGACGTGGTTCCGGCGCTCGTTACCTTTGAAAGAGTGCTACAGACAGCGGTTTCACGACTGGACGCTTTGATTCCAGCCGGAACTGCGCTTGATGTCGACAAGCTGTCCGCGGTTATCGATGTGTGTGCATGGGCGCACTCCGAGTGGGTCCGCATCCATCCATTTCTCAATGGCAACGGTCGAACGGCGCGTCTTTGGGCGAATAGTCTCGGCATGAGATACGGACTTCCACCTTTCGTCAGTCCGAGACCACGCCCGGACGGCGGATATGAAGCCGCCGCGGAATCCGCGATGCAGGGAAAATGGCAACCCACGGCCATCGTTTTCCGGCAAATGCTCGCAACGGCTTTGCGCGAATCCCGGTAGCCTTGTTTTTTGTCGGGACTATCCGGCGCCGGAAAATTCAGCCACTATGCCAAAGTGAAACTCCGCG
>CAMDRP010000013.1 GCA_945906965.1 Opitutus sp. GAS368
ATAAACGCACCCGTCCACCGGGCGTTGCGAAGCTAAAATCTCCTTCACCCAACGGGTGAAGCACATCCGTTTGCTTGGTCTGGGCCATAGCCTCTAGGCTCAGCACTTTCCGTGAAAATTTAAATCCTCAACTGCGGAATTTAGGCTTATGGCGCCGTGGGTTTGCCGTAGCCGGGGAAATGGTCCCAGGCATCATACTTGGGGTCACGATTGAGGCGCGGATTGTCGTGTTCCCCAGTGATTCAACGGCCAAAGATGGGGATTTACAGGCGGGCAGCTTCTTTGCCCCTACCTTGTTGTCTCAAGAACCCATGATGATAGATTCGTGAGGATTCACTTAGCCTTGATGTTTAAAATCGCTTGAAACGCTAGGGCTTTGGGGCGGCGGACCGGATACCATTGGGTGTTTTGGCAAGGTCGTTGCCCGCTATGTCATCCCATGAATAGAGATGAAAAACTCGACCATTCGACATGGCGACAAAGAGCCCGTTGGGGAATTTGGGGCTTAGCGCGGCGCTCGTGACTTCGCTGCCATCGCTCTCGATGGCGGCTACGGGTACGGTCTTGATCAGGGTGTGATCGTGTGGGTGACCGGGCGTGCCTTCGCGCGGATAAATTCTAAACTGATTCGCCTGCTGGTCGGAGACGAGGATATAGCCGGTGCCGTCGTTGATCTTGTAAATGGAAATACCCTCGCAATCACTGGCGAAGCCGCTCGTGGCGAAGAGGGCGAGTTCTTGGTTGGCATCCGGCGTGTCGGGATCGGCGGCGTATTTGCGGACCCCAAAGGTCTCATCAGAGTAATAAACGAAACCGAGTTCCGCATCGACGGCGATGGCCTCTATTTCCTTTTTGCCGCTATAGGCACCGAACTGGCGGACCAACGTCATTTTCACCCGGCCGGTGCCATCGTCTTCTAGCCGATATTGGCCGATGTAACCGAGGCGCGGGCCGGACTTGCCGCCGACGAAGGCAAACATCGCGCCGTCACGCGGCCGCCGATAGAGCGCGAGGCCCATCGGGGCTCGCTCTGGGTCGCCGCCAAAGACGACGAGGTCACCCTTGTCCACACACTGCATGTCAGGCAGACGGTAAATGCGGAGGCGCTGCATCACGCGCTCGGTCGTCACCGCGATGTCGGTGGGCTGGCCGCCAAGCTTGAGGCCGTAGGCGATGTCGACGTTGTTGGGCCGTTTCAAGCCGGACACAACCTGCACGATGTTGCCGTCGAGATCGTAAACATTAAGTGCGCCGTCGCTGTTTTTGTCGGTGCCGACGATCAGGCTCTTCTTGTGGTCGGCGGGATTGATCCAGATCGCAGGATCGTCGGTGTCGTGTTTCGTCGGCTGCGTTATAACGCGCGGTTGAATCGCATGCGGCGCCGGGGCGGCGAGCTGCGCGGCACGAAGCGAGGCCAGCACCAGAACGGGTATGTAAGTGAGCGCACAGCGGACCAGGAGGCGACATTTCATTGCACCTAACCATTAAAGCGATTGGACGACCATGGCCTTGATCGTTTTTTTCTGCCGCCGGCGGTTACGCTTCCAGATCGATAGAGGCAACCCATTCGGCAGGGATGACACGCAGATGGGCGTCACGATGAACGAGAATCGCGCCTTGCACGCGGGCGGCCGCGGCGATGAGTGCATCCACCAAAGGTAGGCGAGTGGAAACGACGTGTAAAAGCTCAGCGCTCGCCTCTGCGACCGCTTCGTCAATGGCTACGACGCCACTCAGCATATGGCGGTAATCGGCTAGTACGCTTTGGATCTGCGCCTGGTCTTGGCCCAGATCGCGCAGACGACGGGCGAATTCCGGTAAGCTCACACTTGCAATGTACAGTTCGGGGTCCTCGGCGGTGAAGAGGGCGTGGACCTGCTCGGCGCCCGGCTCGTTGCGGTAGTGGGCGAGTAGGGCGGAAGTATCGAATAGATAAACCATGATTTAGCCCTCTTTAGCCCGCTCCGCAGCGAGTTCAGCCACGGCGCTGCGCTCGGGCGCCCACCTCGCGCCGGCCCCGCGTAGGCGCTCGGCGAGATCAGCCCGCTTGGGTATGATGCGCACCCGTAGCTCAGACTCGCTGCCGGCCACTGGTGCCCAATCCAAACGGCAGCCAGGAGAAATCGCGAAACGCCGCGAAATTTCGACAGGAATGGTAATCATATTTTTCGTGGTAACCATTGTTTTCATGGTAAATAAATAATACATGGCGTTTTAAAAAACAAGTTTACTAGTGTTTAAATTTTATAAATTACTGATTAAAAATATTTTATATAGAGTATTTCAGTTCTATGAGCTTTAGATTCAAGAACCTTTGCCATTTCTTGGGTTGGGCCTACCTGTCTACTCGCCTCTAGCTTCAGCGCGACTATGAGGTTTTTACAGGGTAACAGCGGTTTCGTTTCTTAACCCTAACGTACTTATTATGGCACTCATTGACAGATACATTTGATTAATGTATGCATTAATGTATGAAGACGATCACTGTTAACGTCAGTGAGCCTGTTTATGCTGAATTTCAACGTTTTGCGATTGATCAGGACCGTCCTACCTCGGAAATCATCCGGGAGGCGATGGAGTACTACCGCCAAACTAAAATCCACCCCGTGCGTAGCCTCCGCAATTCACGCCCAGCGAGCGTTAAAGCGGTGCTCAAACCGTGGGCTGGGCGGGGTGAACTTCTAGACGACATGTTTGAAGCGCATGCACGCGATTGATACTACCTTTTTAATTCAGGTTGAATTACGTGAGGCGCAAGACCACCTCCGTGCTAGGGCATGGTTAGACCGCACCCTTGAATCTGACGGGCAACTATTTGCGCTAGCCCCGCAGGTGCTGACGGAATTCATCCGCGGCGATTTGCGCTTCCGCTGAGCATGGAAGAGGCCACGGAACGGGCCCAACTTTGGTGCTCAGCTAAAGAAGTCCGCGCAATCTACCCCACAGCGGAGTCGACCGCGCTCACACTGCAATGGCTTCGCTCCTATCGACTCGGCCGCAAACGACTGTTAGACACGCAACTGGCGGCGACTTACTCCACCGCTGGCATTCATCGGCTGCTCACCGCTAATGCCGATGATTTTGCGGTATTTGAGGTTTTTAGTTTCACCGCATACGCCGGCTAGGTGAAACGGTCCGGTCGGCCCTTTGCAGGGCATTTGCAACCTCGTCGTGCTCGATTTGCCAGAGGTCACGGCGGGCGGCTTACTGCGTCGTGGGTTTGCCGTAGTAGGGGAAATGGTCCCACGCGTTATACTTGGGGTCGAGGCGTGGGTCGTGGGTCTCGGTCATCCAGGTCTTCACGCGGGCGCGCAGCTGGGCGAGGGAGGCGGCGTAGGCGGGTTGATCAGCGATGTTGGTGAGTTGGTGAGGATCGCGGCGGAGGTCGTAGAGCTCTTCGGCGGGGCGGCGGCCAAAGATGCGTGCGAAGTAGGGAGCGATGGCGGGCTCGTGTTGGTGCGCGAGGAGGTAGTCTTTGACGTGCGTGGTATCGACATCGCCGTAGGGGCGGCCGTGGATGAAGAACACATCGGGGTCGCCGGCGGGCCACCGCTCGGGGTGGAGGTTGTGCAAATAGAGGAAGTCGCGGGTGCGGATGGCGCGCACCGGATAACCCAGATGGTCGCGGCGGACGTCGGCATGGCGCTCGCGTTCCATGAAGACGGCGTCGCGGGGCGTGGGGTCGGGTTGGTCGAGGAGGAGTTTTTTGATACTGCGCATCGTCATGACGGGCGGGGGCGTGAGGCCGGCGAGCTCGAGGAACGTGGGGCCAAGGTCGGCGACGTTGACGAAGGCATCGACGGTGCGGCCGGCGCGGAGGTTTTTGCCCCAGCGAATCGCCAAGGGCACGCGGGAGCCGGTGTCGTAGCAGTTGGCGAGGCCGCGCGGGAGCTGCCAGCCGTTGTCGCTGGTGTAGATGATGACGGTATTTTCGAGTTCGCCGGATTTTTCCAAGGTAGCGATGGCGCGGGCAGCTTCGGCGTCGAGCTGCATGATACCGCCGTAATAGTTGAGCAGATCGCCGCGGACCTCGGGGCAATCGGGGAGCTCGGGTGGGATCGTGAGGCGTGAGGGATCGAGGCGAGCGCGGGCGGCGGCGAGGTAGGGGTGTTTACCCCCGCGGGTCGCGGTGTCGGTGTTGCCCAGCCAGAAGAAAAATGGTGCATCGGCGGGCGTGCGACGGGCCTGGAAATCGGCAAAGTGGGTGAACTTGGGGCCGACGGGGTTTTCTTTCCAGCCGGAGACCTCGCTGTTGCCGGGGGCCCAAGGTTTGCCGCTGTAGCCGAGGGTGTAGCCGGCAGCGCGGAGGAGCTGGGTGACGACGGGTGTATCTTGCGGGAAGCTGCTCCAGAGGTTGGCGCGCGCGCCGAGCTCGTGGGCTTGCCGGCCGGTTAGGACGCAGGAGCGCGTGGGTGAGCACGACGGGACGGGGTTAAACGTGTGGGTGAACACTACGCCCTCACGCGCGACGCGATCAAAGGCCGGCGTGAGCGCCATCGGGTCGCCCAAGGCGCCGGCGGTGGGCCAGCGCCAGTTGTCGGCGAGGATGAGAAGAATATTGGGCCGATCTGCGGCGTGCGCGAGACTCAGGCTGGCGAGTAAGAGGAGTATGAAGACAGCGGCGCTACGAACCCCCCCGGTTGGGTTCAGAGCAGGGGCTGATGCTGACGCAGGTGCTGACGCTGAAACCGAAGCAGCCGAGGAATCATTCATGGGGGCAAGCGAGGGGGTAGAGCTGCGACCACGGTTTGATTTTTGCCCGCGCGCCACAAGTCCTAAACCCTGCGACGCGTCACGGCGCGTGACGCTACTTAGCGTCTAGCTCACGCCGTGGCCGGAGCGAGCGCCGGAGCGACCTTGCTGGCTTCGTGGAAATCGGCGGGCGTGCCGGTGTGGTTCACGATGCCGGTGCGTAGTGTGAAATCACCGAAGCGCTCGCCGGACGTGCGTTCCAACGCGTAGCGGCGGATGATCGGGCCGAGTAAGGGGACGATCTCGGCGACGGGCACGTTAGGACGGAAGAGGGTGTTGAAACGTGAGCCGTTGAAAGCGGCGCCGAGGTAGATGTTGTATTTGCCGGGGGCGCGACCGACGAAGCCGATCTCGGCGAGGTAGGGCCGACCGCAGCCATTGGGGCAACCGGTGATGCGCAGCGTGATCGCGTCGTCGCGGAGGCCGGCAGCTTCGATCTCGGTCTCGAGGAGTTTTACGAGTTCGGGTAAGTAGCGCTCGCTCTCAGCGAGGGCGAGGCCACAGGTGGGCAGCGCGACGCAGGACATGGCGTTGAGCGCGAGGCCCGAGGCGGCGTTGGCGGTGTCGAGGCCGTGTTTTTTAAGGAGCGCTTCGATGATCGGGCGTTGCGCGGGAGTGACGCCGGCGATCATGAGGTTTTGGTTGGCGGTGAGGCGGAAGTCGCCGGTGTGCGCGGTGGCGATCTCGCGGAGAGCGTGCTTCAGGGCGTCTTTTACGCGGCCGCTCATAATGAACAACGTGAAGTGGGCGTTGCCGTTTTCGCCGGCGACCCAGCCGTAGCGGTCGCCGGTAGAGGTGAACTCAAAGCGGCGAGGAGCGCTGAGGGTGTAACCGAGACGTTTCTCGACCTCGGTGCGGAACCAGACGATGCCGTGGTCGGCGATGGTGTACTTCAGGCGGGCGTGTTTGCGGTCGGTGCGGTCGCCGTGGTCGCGCTGGACGAGCATGACTTTCTCGGCGACCTCGACAACTTGGTCGACGGTGCAGAAGCCGAGAATATCAGCGAGGCGCGGGTAGGTCTCGATCTGGTTGTGCGACATGCCGAGGCCTCCGCCGACAGTGACGTTGAAGCCAAGGAGTTTTTGGCCGGACTGATCAGCAATGGCGATGAAGCCGAGATCGTGGGCGTAGATGTCGACGTCGTTGCTCGGCGGGATGGCGATGACGGTTTTGAATTTGCGCGGGAGATAAGTGGAGCCGTAGAGCGGCTCGTGATCGGGTTCGCCGCCGGAGACGAGTTCATCGGCGACCCAGATCTCGTGGTAGGCGCGGGTGCGGGGCGAGAGGTGGTCGCTGATGGCTTTGGCGAGGCGGAGCGTCTCGGCGTGGAGGGCGCTTTGCTCGGGGTTGGGGTTGGCCATGACGTTGCGGTTGACGTCGCCGCAGGCGGCGAGGGTGTCCATGAGCTGGGCGTTGATGGCCTTGATGGACGGTCGGAGGTTGCCTTTGAGGATGCCGTGAAACTGGAAGGCCTGGCGCGTGGTGATCTTGAGCGTACCGTTGGCGTGGGAGTCGGCGAGGGCGTCGAGGGCGAGCCATTGGGGGGGCGTGCACACGCCGCCGGGGACGCGGATGCGGGCCATGAAGGAGAACGCTTTTTCTTTGTTCTCACGACGGCGCAGGTTGCGCAGGTCGCGGTCGTCTTGGGCGTAGATGCCGTGGAATTTGGTGAGCTGGGCGCTGTCTTCGGTGATCGTGCCCGTGGTGCTGTCGGCGAGGTCGCGGAGGATGTGACCGCGAAGGAAGTTGCTCTCGGTTTTGATGATCTCGTTTTTGGCGAGAGGCTTGGACGTGGGGGCAGCAGGAGTGGCTGGAGTGGACATGGCGAAAGGGGTGGCGAGGGTGGAGCGGAGGGCGTGAGCGAGCGTTTCGACGGCGAGCGGATGGGAGCCGATGAGCTCGGTCGGGTGGCAGCGGAGGGAGGGTTGGGCGGAGGTGGCAGTCGCGCAGATCTGGGCGATGTCGCCGCCGGCGCCGGCGTGGCGGCCGGGTGAAAGAAAGAGCAACGCGATCACGACATCGCCCGTATCGAAGCCAGCCTTACAGAGCTGGTCGGCGAGGAGCGGGAGGTTGTGCGGGTGTTCTTCGCCCTCCATCGAGGCGGCGACGAGCGGGCCGATGACGGGGCCGAGCAGTGCACGGACCTGGGCGGCGACCTGGTCGCGCAAGGCGGCGGAGGCGGGCGAAGGGCCGCCGTGGTCGACGACGATCACGGGCGGAGTGGTGATGCCAGCGGCGTGGATTTTTTGGCGGATGCGATCGGCGATGATCGCGGGAATCACCTCAGCGCTCGCCAGACTCGTTGTGAACACCGTGCGAAACGGCGCGGCGGGCGACTGGAGTTTTTCGAGGTCGTCGCGTAGCGAGGAACCGATGGCGCCCTGAGGACTGATAAAGAACGGGAGGAAAACAAAGTCGCGTTCGCCGGCGGCGAGCTGGGCGGACATCCACGATTTGAGGGTGGCGGCGGGCGTGCCGGCAAGGTCGGCGGGCGCGATGCGATCACTGTGTTTCCACGAGACCGGGTGCACAGGGACGCCGACGTTGGCTGTGAGGGCGGCGGCGACGCGGCGGAGGTTGAGCGTCGCGGCGGGCTCGAGGGAGCCGTTGTCGATGAGGGCAATGATCATGGGGCCAAGGCCGCGGGGCGGGCGGCTTCGAACCAAGCAAGTTTATCGGCGAGGGCGGCAACTTCGCCGATAACGACGATGGCCGGAGCGCCGAAGCCCGCGTGTTCGGATTCGAGGGCGACGCGGGCGAGAGTGGAGAGGAGTTGGCGGTGTTCGCCCGTCGTGGCCGACTGGATGACGGCGACCGGCGTGGAACCGATCAGGCCACCGGCTTGAAGGCGGCGCGTGATCGTCTCGAGGTTTTTCATGCCCATATAAAGACAGAGCGTGGCGCCGAGACGCGCGTAGTCTTCCCAACGAATCGCGGAGTCGGGCTTCGCCGGGTCTTCATGGCCGGTGAGGAAAACGACGCCGCTGGCGTGCGCGCGGTGCGTGAGCGGGATGCCCGCGTAGGCCGCCGCGGCCAACGCCGAGGTGACGCCTGGAACAACCTCAAACGCGATGCCCGCCGCGACGAGCGCCTCGGCTTCCTCGCCCCCGCGGCCGAAGATGAACGGATCGCCGCCTTTGAGCCGCACGACGGTTTTCCCTTCGCCGGCGAGCCGCACGAGAATGGTCTCGATATCGCGTTGCGGGCAGCAGAAGCCGCCGCCTTTTTTGCCGACGAAGATTTTTTCGGCATGGGCGGGGGCGAGCGCTAAAATCGCCGGCGCGACCAGATAATCATAGACCACCGCGTCGGCCTCGCGGATGAGCCGATGGGCTTTTAGCGTGAGGAGTTCGGGGTCGCCTGGACCGGCGCCGACGAGAGCGACGCGACCGGCGGGATAAAATGTGGGGGCCGATTCCATTAAAGTGAGGCGATGAGCGTGCCGGCTAGGCACCCGTGGCGCACGGGCTGAGCGGAAAGCGCTGAAATTTGAGTTAACATGACTACTTTAGTAAAGATAACGTGTTTTAATCTTTACCTCCGGCCCGCCCGTGGCAAGCAGTCTTCGCTTTATGGTTACATTTTCATCAGAAACGATCGTCGCTTGGAATACCGCGCTGCGCCGCCAGTCGCCCGCGGAGATTGTGCGTTGGGCGGTGGCGCAAGCGGGTGGACGGGCGATCGTTTCGACGAATTTTCGACCCTACGAAGCGGCGATTCTGCACCTTGCGGTGGAAGCGCAGGCGGATATGCCGGTGTTGTGGGTCGATCACGGCTACAACCGCCCGGCGACGTATCGGCACGCCGAGGCGTTGCGCGCGCGGCTGAAACTCAACCTCAAGCCCTATCTCCCGCGCGTGACCGCGGCGCATCGCGATGCCATCCAGGGTCCAATTCCAACGACGGATGATGAGGCGGGGTTGAAGAAATTTAGCGCCGTGATGAAACTTGAGCCGTTTCAACGCGGCATGAAAGAACTCGCGCCGACGGTCTGGATCACGGCGTTGCGCCAGGTGCAAAATCCCAATCGCGCCGGTCTCGACATCGTGTCGCTCGACGACAATTTTGGCGCTCTGAAAATCAGCCCGTTTTTTTATTCCAGCGACGCGGAACTCGACGCCTATCTCGCGCGCCACGATTTGCCCAACGAGTGGGATTACTTTGACCCGGCGAAGGCGGACGAGAAACGTGAGTGCGGCCTTCACGCCGCTTGGGGTAAGCAGGCGGTCAGCGCCTGAGTTTACCTTCTTTTTATATTTATAAAATCATCGACCGTTCCGGCCTCGCGCCGCACTTCGCCATGAGCAGCTATCATCTCGACCATTTGCAGCACCTCGAAACCGAGGCTATCCACATCATGCGCGAGGTCGCGGGCGAGTTTGAGCGACCCGCTCTCTTGTTCTCCGGCGGCAAGGACTCGATTTGTCTATTGCGGCTCGCTGAAAAAGCCTTTCGCCCGTCCGAACTCCCGCTGCCGTTGCTCAACGTCGACACGGGGCACCATTTTCCCGAGTTGAACGAATTCCGCGATCGGCGCGCCGCGCAACTCGGCGCCAAACTCATCGTACGCACCGTCGAAGACGCCATCGCCCGAGGCATCGCGACGCCCGCGCCCGGCGAGGTCAGCCGCAATCGGCTCCAGATCCCGACCTTGCTCGCCGCCATCGAGGAATTCCAATTCGATTGCTGCATCGGCGGCGCCCGCCGCGACGAAGAAAAAGCCCGCGCCAAGGAGCGTTTCTTCAGTTTCCGCGACAGCTTCGGCCAATGGGACCCAAAAAATCAGCGTCCCGAAATCTGGAATCTCTACAACGGCCGCCTTAATCCCGGGGAAAACATGCGCGTGTTTCCGTTGAGCAACTGGACCGAGATGGACGTCTGGGAATACATCCAACGTGAGCGTCTCGAGGTCCCGAGTATTTATTTCAGCCACCCACGTCGCTGCGTTCGTCGCGGCGGCCAATGGCTTCCCGTCAGCGCGCTCGTCCCGCCTAAGCTGAGCGAAGAGGTGCGCGATCTCGTCGTGCGGGTGCGCACCATCGGCGACATCATCAGCACGGGTTGCGTCGAATCTCCGGCGACGACCGTGGCCGACATCATCACCGAAATCGCCGCCGCTCGCGTCACCGAACGCGGCTCGCGCGCCGACGACAAAGCCTCCGAAGCCGCCATGGAAGACCGCAAAAAAGCGGGTTATTTCTAAACTTTTTGCCTGCCGCCTCTATGTCTCTTTCCGCTACGTCTCCCCGGCCCGTCGACATCCTCCGCTTCAACACGTGCGGCAGCGTCGACGACGGTAAATCCACGCTCATCGGGCGCCTGCTCTACGATTCGAAATCCCTCATGGAGGATCAGATCGAGGCGCTCGAACGCTCCGCCGACATCACCGGCGGTGGCCAGATCAACCTCGCCAACCTCACGGACGGCCTCCGCGCCGAGCGCGAACAAGGTATCACCATCGACGTCGCTTACCGCTACTTCGCCACGCCGCGCCGCAAGTTCATCATCGCCGACACGCCCGGCCACGTTCAATACACGCGCAACATGGTGACCGGCGCGTCCTCGGCCAACCTGTCCATCATCCTTGTCGACGCCCGCCTCGGCGTCATCGAGCAGAGTCGCCGCCACACCGCCATCGCCGCGCTCCTGCGCATCCCGCACCTTGTCGTCGCCGTTAACAAAATGGATCTCGTCGGCTGGAGCGAAGCGCGCTTCCTCGAGATCCGCGCCCAGTTCGAAGCGTTTCTCCCGCGTCTCGATATCAAGGACGTGAAATTCATCCCGCTGAGCGCGCTCAACGGCGACAATGTCGTCGAGCCCTCGCCTCACACACCTTGGTACGCCGGCCCCACGCTCCTTGGCCACCTCGAAACCGTCCACATCGCGAGCGATTTTAATCTCACCGGTTTCCGCCTACCTGTGCAATGGGTCAACCGCCCCAACAGCCCGACCGATGCCGCGCTCCACGATTTCCGCGGCTTCAGCGGCCAGATCGCCGGCGGCGTTGTGCGCACGGGTCAAAAACTCCTCGCGTTCCCCGCTGGCATCGTGACGACCGTGAAACAGATCTGGACCTACGACGGCGTGGTCGACGAAGCGTTTTGCCCGCAATCCGTCACGCTCGTACTCGAGCACGATATCGATATCAGCCGCGGCTCCATGTTGGTCGCCCTCGATCATCTCCCTGGCTCCAGCTGCGAATTGCAGGCCGAGGTTTGCTGGATGCACACGCGCCCGCTCCAGGTCGGGAAAAAATATTTCCTCAAACATACGACGCACACCGTCCAAGTCGTCGTCACCGAGCTCATCGATAAACTCAATATGTCCACCCTCGACTCCGAGCCCGCGCCGGCGGCGCTCGCGGTCAACGACATTGGCGAAATCAAACTCCGCGCCGCCCGCCCTCTTGTCTTTGACGGCTACGCGACCAATCGCCTCACGGGCTCATTCATCCTCATCGAACCCGGCACCAACGCCACGGTTGCCGCCGGCATGTTGCGCGCCCCGCACGACGTGTTCAAACCTGAGACCGCCGACTACGTGATCTGAGTTTTTTGCTGGCCGAATTTTTTTAACCGTAGTCACTCCGAACTCCGCGTGAAGATCTCCGTCAAAGTCGATTACGCCTGCCGCGTCATGGCTGAACTCGCGCGCTTGCACGGCTCCGGCGAACTCGCGCAGATCGAGCACCTCGCCAAAACCGAGGCCGTACCTGCGAGTTTCCTCGCGCAGATCCTCGGTAAACTCCGCACGCACGGCCTCATTGTCAGCCGCCGTGGCAACCAAGGCGGTTTCACGCTCGCGCGCCCGCCCGAGGAAATTTCGCTCTACGACATCTTAATCGCCGTTGAGGGCGAGTGCCTGCAACGCAGCGGCAACGTCGCTGGTCGCAGCGGTCGCCGCATGAAACAAGTCTGGGATGAAGTCGCCGCCGCGCTCGTCCAAAAAACCCAGAGCTACACACTTAACCAGCTCGCCACCAAGCAGCAGGCCGAAATGTATTACATCTGAGCGGGCGTCGCGAAACGTCCCGCGAAGCTGGCGCGGCGGGAAAGTGTTTGCCAGCGTGGTCCGCGGGCACCGAGCTGGGACATCATTTATCCCCCATGAACGAAGACATTCTCAAAGCCATCCACGAAGAATTAGTCAGCATCCGCCAGCTCCTGGCCGAGGCCAACAAAGCCCAACCCCGTAGCCAACCCGCGCGCGCCATGAGCAGCACCTCGAGCTATTCGAGCGGCAGCGCCAGTGGCGACGAAGTTATTCTGCAACCAAGCGAAGTCGTACCCAACGCCGGCGACGTGCAGGTGCATTTCGGCAAAAACAACGGGGTTGCGCTCTCCAAACTCAGCGAGCGCTCCCTCTCTTGGTACGCGACGGAACAGCCCCCGCGCCTCGACAGCAGCGGCAAACCTTATCCCGCGCGCCCGCAGGAAACGACGCTGCGCAACGCCGCCCGTACGCTCTGGCATCAGAATCGCGGCACCCTCGGCCAAGCCGATGCGCCCAAGGCCACCGCCGCGCCCGACCTGGTCGTTGAAGCGCCCGCGCATCCTTCGGACGAAGAAGTGCCGTTCTGATCGTAGCCCGCGCCCACGTCCTTGCGCGTGTGCCGGCGTGACGCTCGGCGCTAGACGGAAACCTTTTTTGAAACCGGCCGGATAAAAACCGGCCGGATAGGGTTATTTCCGCCCGCCGCGGAAGGCGTGGCGCGCAGACTTCGCCAAAAAACGCGTCATGCGCAGGGGCATTGGGTTGTAGACTGACGACAGAAATCCGTCGCCCATGAAAAACAAAAATACTAAATCTGCCCCACGCCCCGTTGCTATGAATCGTCTACCCGAGGAAATCAACGTTCCCGGCCAAACCATCGCCCACACGCTCACCGCGCATCAGAGTGACCCGCAGCATCACTTTCACGCTCGCGCTCAGCCCGTGGACAGTCGCGTAAGGGTCGCCGCCGGCGAGAGCCTGCAACGCGTCCGCGCGCGCTCGCAGGCGAACTAATTTTTAAGGTCAGCTCGTGTTTTTCGAATCGCCTTAGAGGCGCGCCGTCGTGCTACGTTACGAGTTCGTGCCGGCCGTACTCTTTCATGGACAAGTGGCAGGCGACTTGCTCAGTTGTTTTCAAGTCTCTCTCCAATACTGATGGAAAACACTAAAGGAGCCTCGGCTCCCAGTCAGCGGAACAGGGTTTCGGTCAAAGTGAAGACCTTCGTGCTCGACACGAATGTCCTCCTTCACGACCCGCAATCGATCTATAAATTCGAGAACAACAATCTCGCCATTCCCGTCGAGGTTCTCGAGGAGCTCGATGCGATCAAAGGCGAACAGTCCACCGAGCGTGGCCGCAACGCCCGTCGCGTCCACCGCATCTTGCAGGAGCTCTTGCCCGATTCCCGCTCCATGCACGAGGGCGTCAAACTCGCCAACGGCGGCACGCTCTCCGTCATCATTAATCCCTACCTCGCCGATCCCTCGCGCCGCTCCGCCGCGATGGAACGCCTCCGCGCGATTTTGCCCGATCTTACCAAAAAAGATAACCGCATCATCGCCTCCGCGCTCTTCGTCCAAGAGCAAAATCAGCCGCCGACCATTCTCGTCACTAAAGATGTTAACGTCCAACTCAAGGCCCGCGCTGTCGGCCTCGAGTCCGAAGATTACCTCAACGACAAAGTTCCCGAGACCGACGAGGAACTCAGCTACCGCGAGATCCCGCTGAGCCTCTACGAGCTTCAGCGCTTTTGCTCCGAAGGCGCCTTCGACCTCGGCACCGTCGCCGGCGAACCGCTTTATCTCAACGAGTACGTGCTGCTCCGCTCCGACGAAGGCAAAACCATGCCCGCGCGTTATTATGGCGATGGCGTCGTGCGCCGCCTCAAACTCCCCGATTTCGTCAAAGCCCCCGGCGGCATCCCTGTTCGCGCGCGCAACCTCGAGCAACAATTTTTCATGGATGCGCTCCTCGATGACAGCATCCACATGCTCACTTGCTACGGCAAGGCCGGCACCGGCAAGACGCTTCTCTCGACCGCCTGCGCGCTCCATCAGACGCATGAAGATCACTCCCACTATGACGGCGTTTCCATTTCTCGCCCCGTGATCGCCCTCGGCAAAGACATCGGCTTTCTCCCCGGTACCCTCGAGGAAAAAATGAAGCCGTGGCTCCAACCCTACCACGACGCGCTCGAAGTCCTCATCCCCTCGAAGCCGCAGAAAGATCCGCAGTTTGCCTCAAAAAAAGTTTCCAAGAAGAAGCACAAAAAACACGACGACCACTTCAGTGCGCAGATGAACGCGCCGCAGCCCAGTCACGTCAGCCACCATGGCGGCAACCACGGTCCGGCGGTGAAACCGTATGAGCGTCTCCTTAAGAGCGGCCTCGTTGAAATCGAGGCGCTGGCGTTTATTCGCGGTCGCTCGATCGCGCGTCGTTTCTTCATCTTGGACGAGGCGCAACAACTCACGCCGCACGAAGTGAAGACCGTCATCACGCGTATCTCCGAAGGCTCAAAAATCGTGCTCATCGGCGATCCCGCGCAGATCGACAATCCCTACGTCGACCGCCGCAGCAACGGCCTCGTCTATTGCCACAACCGCATGAAGGGCCAGTCGATCGCCGCGCACGTGAAACTTACCAAAGGCGAACGCTCGAAGCTCGCCGAACTCGCCGCCGACTTGCTCTGAGGACCGCGAGCGCGGCTTAAGCGTCTTGGGTGCGTCCACCGAGCAGGCTCGGTGCGCCCTTGCGCCGCGCCGCTGCTTCCATCGCCAAGGCAAACAGGCCGGTGAATAGCAGGTCGCTCACGAGTGTGTTGCGGAAAAATGAGAGCGTGGGCGCAAATTGCGGATGCCCGATCGTCATCGCTTGCCACCAACCCGCCGCTGTCCGCGCGTACCCGGCGTCGCCGAGCCACGAAGCGGTGTTGGTCACCAAATAAAACAATAACGCCCCGCCGAGCGCGCCGCTCAACAAATTCAGCCAGCTGCGCCGTTGCGCTACGATCAGCCCGAAGCCAAGGGCGGCGGCAAAACATACCGTGCGCAGCACGGCGCCGCCGAGTGTCCATTGGTAGCCGTATTCCACCGCGTAATAATGATCGATGTAGATATCGGTGAGTGTGAGCGCGGCGAAGGGCGCGAGCCGTTGCCAGATGTTGCTAAAATAAACTCCGCCGCAAAAAGCCAACGCCATCAGCGGCGAGAAATTGCTGAGCGCCGGCGTGTGGAGCGCGAGCACGCGCCAAGCGGCGGCGAGGACCAAGAGCAAAAGGGCGAACGGCATGGCGGGAGATTGGTTGGGAACGGGCGAGTTTAACAGGGTTTTTTCCGGCGCGCGCGTCGGGTCATTGCTCTGCTTGGCGAGCGAGTAGCCAAAGCAGATCGGCGAGGCGGTTGGTGAATTGACGCAACTCGGGGCGCACGCTGCGGCCGTGCGCGGGCAGGGTGCAGAGGCGGCGTTCGGCGCGGCGGGCGACCACACGCGCGCTATCAAAGGCGGCGCCGAGGGCGTTGGCGCCGGGCGTGGCCCAACCGTCGAATTTGAGGCCGCGGGTTTCGAGGGCGGCGACGGCGGCGTCGAGGGTGGTGACGTCGGCCGCGGAGATTTTGGCGAACTTCGATTCGGCGTAGCGCGCGGCGTCGGTTTCGGCGCAGGCGACCTCGCCCATGAGGGCGACGAGGTTGTTTTGGAGACCGCTGACGAGCGTGCGGACGGTGGCGTCGGCGAGGAGCGGTTTCACGGCGCCGAGGGCGACGTTGAGTTCGTCGTAGGCGCCAACGGCTTCTATCTGTGGATGATCCTTCGGCACGCGTTGGCCGTAGAGCAGACTCGTGGAGCCGTCGTCTCCAGTGCGCGTGGCGATGGAACCGGACATGGGTTTAAGGCGTAATCCGGCGCGCGGCCATCTGGGCGCGGAGGCAGAGCTCGGCGGCCTTAAAGGTGTGCGCTTGGGTCATGGCTTTCTCGGTGCGGTTCAGGCAGTCGAGAATGAGTTGGCCGAAGAATTTGAAACCGACTTTGCCGGCGACCTCGAGGTGTTGTTCGCCTTTGTCGTCGACGATGTAGACGTGGTCGCCGGTTTTGTCGCGGCCGACGTCGACGTATTTACGGAGCTCGATGTAGCCCTTGGTGCCGAGGATGACCATGCGGCCGTCGCCCCACGTGCTCAGGCCGGTGGGGTTGAGCCAGTCGACGCGGATATAGTTAGACGTGCCGTTGTTGCCGAGAAGCGAGGCTTCGCCGAAATCTTCGAGTTCGGGCTTGTCGGGATTGTTGAAATTACCGACGGCGGCTTGCGTGACGGTGGCGTCGGTCGCACCGGTGAAGGTGAGAAATTGCTCGAACTGGTGGCTGCCGATGTCGCAGAGGATGCCGCCGTATTTGGCCTTTTCGTAAAACCAGGCGGGGCGGGCGGCGGGATTGCCGATGCGGTGCGGCCCGAGGCCGATGACTTGGACGACGCGGCCGATGGCGCCGCCGGCGACGAGTTCGGTGGCAAACATCGCGGATTCCACGTGGAGGCGTTCGCTGAAATAGACGGAGTATTTCTTTTGGGTGCGCGCGACGACAGCTTTGGCGGCGTCGAGTTGTTCGAGCGAAGTGAACGGCGTCTTGTCGGTGAAATAATCTTTGCCGGCTTCCATCACGTGGCAGCCGATGGGGCCGCGGTCGCAAGGAATCGCGGCGGCGGCGACGAGGTGGACGGCGCCGTCGGCGAGGATTTCGTCGAGTGAGCGGGCGACTTTGGCTTGCGGGTATTTGGCGAGGAAGGCTTCGACTTTCTTGGGGTCTGGATCGTAGACCCACTTAAGCGCGGCGCCAGCTTCGAGTAGGCCGTTGCATTGGCCGTAGATGTGACCGTGGTCGAGGTGCGCGGCGGCAAAGGTGAATTCACCGGGTTTGACTACGGGACTGGGTTTGCCCTGGGGGGCGTAGGACATGCCGTCGGCTTTTTGGCTCATGGAGGGGATATTTTAAAAAAACAGTTAAGGGTCAGATTAGGGCGACGTCGGTTACGACGAGTGCTGCGCTTAGGTTTTGGCGGCGGCCTTGGTTTCTTGGGCGAGGGTTTTTACGGCCTCGTCGATTTGAGCGAAGGTTTTTTTCGTCATCTGATCGATGAAAAGAACCCCGTTGAGGTGGTCGGCCTCGTGCTGGATGCAGCGGGCGAGCAAGTCGTCGCAGCGCAGCACGTGCGGCACGCCGTGTTCGTCTTGAAATTTTACGGTGATGGCGACGGGACGTTTCACATCCCCGCGGATTTCAGGAAATGAAAGACAACCTTCCTCCACGACCTCGGTCGGCGTGCCCTTTTCAATCGTGATGACGGGATTGGCGATCACCATAGGCATGAACAGATCGACGGGCGGGTGCGCCCCGTCGAGTTCCCAGTCGTAATCGGCGTCGGATTCGCGCAGATCGACGACGCAGAGTTGCACGGCGCGATCGACTTGTTGCGCGGCTAGGCCGATGCCGCCGGCCTTGTGCATCGTCTTAATCATGTCGGCGGCAAACGTGCGGAGCGCGGCATCGAACGTGGTGACGCGCGCGCCTTTTTTGCGGAGCACGGGGTCGTTGTAATGGACAATTCTCAGGGACATTGAGCAGTTTTGGAGTCAGAGCGTGGTTTCCGTCTGGGTGGCCCGCAAATCTATACTTCAGGCGTGCCACGGGGATTTTGAGTCGGTGTTTTTGGAGGATAGCCAAACGCCCGCGAGTGCGTATGGATTTTCAGGATGAGCCGCCGGCCAAATATTTTATGGATCGTGACGACCCAATGGCGGGCGTCGGCGTGCGCCTACGCGGGCGATCCCAACGCACGCACGCCGGCCCTCGATGCGCTCGCGGCCCAGAGCGTAAATTACACGCAGGCGGTGACGCCGCACCCCTTTGGGCCCTTCGCGCGCGCGGCCTTGTTGACCGGCGTGCTCTCGCCGGCCAACGGCGTCGTGGATTATTTTGATGCGTTGCCGGTATCAGCGCGGACGATCGCGCAGGATGTGGGTGAATGCGGTTACGCGACGGCATTTTTTGGTAAATGGGGCGTAGCGTCGCGCGATCCGTCGGCGCCGTTGGTCGGAGAGGCGCACGCGCGGATGGTCGTCCCGCCGGAGGCGTGCGGAGGATTTGGTTTTTGGGAAGGATTTGAGAGCGGATTTTTACTGAACGATCCGTGGTTGCATGGGACGCGGTTGCCGACGCCGGAAAAGTTTTCGGGTTACCAGAGCGACGTCGTGTGCGAGCGGGCGGCGACTTGGCTGGGCACACAAACACCGGGAGAAAAACCGTGGTTTGGGGTCGTGAGTTTGGAAGCGCCGCATCCGCCTTACGCCGCGCCCGCGGCGGGACTGGCGACGCGGACGCCCGAAGAAATTATCTTGCCGGCCAACGTGCCGCGCGGCGGCGAAGCGGAGGCCAAGGTGCGAGCCGAGCTCAGTGGTTATTATGCGCACATCGAGGCGACGGATCGCGCGATCGGGCGCTTGCTGGCGGCGGTGGGGCCAGAGACGACCGTGGTGTTTTCATCGGTTCACGGCGACATGCACGGGGCGCACGGGTTGTTTCGCAAAGGTTGGCCGCACGAGGAAAGCGTGCGCGTGCCGTTGCTGGTGAGGGTCGCGGGTGTGGCGGCCCGGCGGGATGAGGGAGCGGTCTCGCTCATCGATGTGCCGGCGATGACGCGGGCCTGGACGAGTGGGGCAGAGTGGGCAGGGCCGCCGGTGATGGCGCGGATTTCGATGCCGAGCGTGGTGGCGTTGCCCCAGCAATGCGACCGGGTGTGGCGTGGCGTGCGGACGCCGTCGCGTAAACTGGTGCTCAATGCGGACGGTTCACCGTGGCTGTTTTTCGATCTCAAAAATGATTCTGCGGAACTAAATAATTTGGCGAGTAATCCGGCCCACGCGGGAGAAATCGCGAGGTTGCGCGCGAGTTGCAGTTGAGCGTTCAAATCCCGCCGACTAGGCGGATACAACGTTGAGATGACCCTGGGCGCGGTGCGGTTCAAACCAAGCTGCGGGTTCAGCGGTGGCGGAAAATTCGGGGCAGACTGCGATGAGTTGCGCGCGGAGATTGTGGCGGGCGCGCGCGATGCGGCTTTTCACGGTGCCGACGTTGAGGTGAAGCGCGGCCCCAATCTCTTCGTAGGAGTGATTCTGGATGTTGCGCAGCGTGAGGATTTCGCGGTGGCAGGGATCGAGTCGCGCCATGCACGTTTCGATGAGTTCGGAAAATTCTACACGCGTGTTTTCCTGCGCGGGATTGGGCGAGTCGTCGGCGATGAGTTCCGCGAAGGTCGAATTATTTCCCTCCCCAAGATTGCAATCCAGCGAGAGCGTCGTGTGTCGGCGGCGACGAAAAAAATACCAGTAGCGATTGCGCGAGAGGTTGACGGCGATGCGGTGCAGCCACGTCGCGAGCGAGGAATCGCCGCGGAAACGCGCGAGGCTGCGGTGCGCGCGAATAAACGTATCTTGAGCGATTTCTTCGGCGTCGGCGCGGTTGCGCAGCAGACTAAGGGCGGTGGCGAAAATTTTCACCCGATGGCGCTCCATGATTTCAACGAAGGCGGATTCGTCGCCGACTTGGAAGCGTTGGACGAGGATCGCGTCGTGTTTCGCTGGTGCGTTGGGGACGGGGGCGGGGTGCTCGGGTGCAGGCGCGGATTGGTTTTGGGACTTGGGCGAGGGTGGGGCTTCGGGGTGGTTCATGCCGTTGCTGTTACCTTGGCCCGTGCCAGATGGATTTAATATTTATATAAATATCTAATAATCATGATCTAAAATAAATTTTAAGCGGTTTCATGGCGGCGCTGCGCGTGGGTGTATCGTGCAAATTGCGGGGCGAAATCGTCGGGTTCATGCAACCCGCCCGACTTTTTTGTCGAGCGGGTAGACTCGGGTTGTGCTGTTTTCGGGCGGTGGTGTGCCCGCGGGCGAGGCGCCCGCCGAGGATAATCATGAGAATGCCTGAGATACTTTAATGTGAAAATAATGGCGCACGCTTATCTCATCCTGATCTAGATCTTCCCCTTGTCTGATCATTGTACAATTTTTACTGATACGATTTTTTAGATTGAATATCGAGAATGTTAGACTTTGAGCCCTACAAAATAAACGTGAGCAGAATCTGTTCATGCGCCCGTCCTTGCGCGTATTTTTTTGCTCAAAAAACGAAGTTCGGTTGAATTTTCGCTGTGAGCGCTGCGCGATCAGGGCGTGCAAGCCAAAAACTTTATAATTTTGGAGGAAAATTCGCTACAAACGCATTGACGGGTATAATTGGTGAATCAATTGGTTGTGGTCGTTACGAGGGTTGACCACATCCTGTTGTGGTTAACAACGCGTCGGTAAGTTCCAGCAACTTAGGTTCGCTTTGGGCTTAAAGTCGCCGAAAACCACCGTACTTAACCATCTCCATCTTCATTTTTTAAGTCCCTGTTTTCATGCAAAAAACCTTTCAAGTCGGCGCCAAAACCTTCGTCCTAGACGAGGCCAAGGCGGAAGCGGCATTTGCCGCCAAGCGGGTGATCAATGGTCGCCAGACCATGTGCTTCAACCTACTGCCATTGAAATATCAGTGGGCCTATGACCTTTATCGCAAGATGAAGGCTAATCACTGGGAGCCCGAGGACATCCCTATGGGCAAGGACATTGAGCAATGGCGCGATGAAAAAGCCCTTTCCGAGGTCGAGCGCTGGATCATCCGCATGGGCATTGGTTATTTCTCCGCCGCTGAAGGCATCGTCGGTGACAACATCCAGCACGTCGTGCGCGAACTCGTCACCGCCCCCGAGTTGAAACTCGTCCTCGGTCGTCACGCCCACGAGGAAAACATTCACGCCGATTCGCTCCTCTACATGATCGCTTCGCTCGGGATCAACCCGCACGAGTGCGAAGCGATGTTCGAAGACGTCCCCACGATTGTCCGCAAAAACGAGTTCGTTACGCGCGTCTCGCGCTCGCTTCGGCGTGATCTCGATATGACTCAGATCGAGAACAAGAAGCTGCTCGCGAAAAACATCTTTGTCTTCGGCCAGTGCATGGAAGGCACGCAGTTTTATGGTCTCTTCGGCATGGTCCTCTCGCTGTACCGCCAAAACAAGTTCCCCGGCATCGGCCAGATGTTCCGCTACACGCTCCGCGACGAGAGCAATCACATCGAAGTCTTCCGCAATCTGTTCATGGATCTCGTCGAGGAAAACCGCGAGATCTGGACCGCCGAGTTCAAAGAAGAGCTCCGCGACCTCATGCAGGAAGCCATCACGCTCGAGAAAGAATTCATTCGTGATTGCCTGCCCGTGAACGCCGTCGGCCTCCGCCTCGAAGATTTCCTCACTTACATCGATTATATTGCCGACCGCCGCCTCGAAGGCGTGGGCCTCGCGCTCCTCAACCCGAGCGCCAAGAACCCGCTCCCTTGGCTTGCCGAGATGATGGACATCAAGAAGGAGCAAAACTTCTTCGAGGGCCGCGTCACGGAATACCAGAAGGCTTCCTCTCTCAACGTAGCTGCCGACGAAGAGCTCTGATTTCCCCTGCAGTGGTCTGTCTTCGTTTCTTTATCTCGGTAGTTTCCTCTTACTTAGTTCCACCCCCCCCAAACCCCACTTCTTAGGCGATGATCCCTCCCGATTTTCGTCCTAGAGGTTTCTTCGTCGCTTCTTCGTAAATTCAACTTTGTTCCAAACGCGTTACATTTCGTCCTCTCAATGAACAGCAGCTCCCAATCTCTAGCGCACGACCTCGCCCTCAAGCGCACCGTTCACGCCCCTTTCGACCAAAAGCCCCACTACGCCTGGCGCGACGTCATCGCCAGCGAAAACATCACCGTACCTTCTGTCGTCCTCTTGTGCCCGCACGGCGAAGAGCGCTTCGTCCTCGCCGAAGTCGCCGACACCCTCGGCAAAGCCCTTACAAACGTCGCCCTCGCCAAAGGCGATAAAGACAGCTTCACCGACTCCAACCGCGCCTGGGTCGTGCGCCTCTGCCGCGAGATCACCGCCAACCTCACCGAGCTCGCCCGTAGCCAGAATCCCCTCCGCCTCTCGCTCAACACCCTGTACGAGCTCATCGAAAAAACCCTCGTCGATAATAACGCCTACTTCGTCGCCAAGAGCCTCCTGCTCAACCGCGCCCGCAAAATTTCCATCGACCGCGAGTCCGCCACTCAGTCCACCCTCCGCGTCATCCGTCGCAACAACCAGGTCGTACCTTGGAGTGAGCAAAAAGTCGAAATCGCCGTCCGCAAAACCTTCCTCTCCCTCCAGCGCGACTCCGCTCCCGCCGTCGCCGTGACCAAGGCCGTCTCCGAGCGCGTCCACGCCTCCAAACAAGCCTTCGTCCACATCGAAGAAGTCCAAGACATGGTTCAGGAAGAACTCATGAAAGGCGGCTTCTTCAAAGTTGCCGAAGCTTACATCCTTTTCCGCGCCGACCGCTCCGCCGCCCGCCTCGCTGGCGATACTGACGAAGCCCCCACTGCCGCCGTACCCGCTACACCTGCTCAGGAAACCATGATTGTTGTCAAAAAAGCCAACGGCGAAAACATCTTCTGGGACGGCGCCGACCTCCGTAAACGCATCGAGTTCGCCCGCATCGGCCTCGACCTCTGCCTCACCAACGAAGAGATCGAACAAGAGCTCCGTCGCGCCGCCTACGACCAGATCCTCCAAAAGGACCTCGACGCCACCATCATCCTCAACTCGAAAACCCTCATCGAGAAAGACGCCGACTTCGCCAAGTTCGCCGGTCGCATCCAGCTTACCTACATCTACGAAGAAGTCCTCGGCTGGGACATCATGACCGACGGCATCGGCGCCCTCAAAGCCGCCCACCAGCGCGCCTTCAAAAAATACCTCGAGTACGGCGTGTCCATTAAGCGCCTCAACCCCCGCCTCCTCGACTTCGACCTCGCCAAACTCTCCGCCGCCCTCGACCCGTCCTCCGATCTCGAGTTCGACTTCCTCGGCATCCAGACCCTTTACGATCGCTACCTCATCATCGATAAAACTAAGAAGCCCGCCAAGCGCCTCGAGACGCCGCAGTTCTTCTGGATCCGCGTCGCCATGGGCCTCTCCCTTGAAGAACCCCTCGACCGCGAAGCCAAAGCCATCGGCCTCTACTCCCTCTACAAGACCCGCCGCTTCTGCTCTAGCACACCGACCCTCTTTAATTCCGGCACGCTCCACTCCCAGCTCAGCTCCTGCTACCTCTACTACGTCGACGACTCCATCGAAGGTATCTTCCAACGCGGCATCTCCGAAAACGCCTACCTCTCCAAATGGGCCGGCGGCCTCGGCGGTTCCTGGACGGCGGTTCGTGGCACTGGCGCCTACATCGGCGGCACCAACGGTGAATCCCAAGGTGTCATCCCGTTTCTTAAGCTTCACAACGATCAACTCGTCGCCATCAACCAAGGCGGTAAACGCAAAGGCTCCGGCTGCGCTTACCTCGAGACCTGGCACAACGACATCTACGAATTCCTCGAGCTCCGCAAGAACACTGGCGACGACCGCCGCCGTACCCACGACATGAACACGGCGAACTGGATTCCCGATCTGTTCATGAAACGCATGGAAGCCCGCGCCTCCTGGACGCTCTTCCGCACCAACGAAGTCCCCGACCTCCACGACCTCTTCGGTAAAAAATTCGAAGAGAAATACATCGCCTACGAAAAACTCGCCGAAGAAGGCAAAATCTATGGCCAGAAAGTCGAAGCCCTCGACCTCTGGAAAAAGATGCTCTCCCTCATCTTCGAGACCGGTCACCCCTGGATCACCTTCAAAGACGCCTGCAACATTCGTTCCCCCCAAGACCATGTCGGCGTCATCCACTCGTCGAATTTGTGCTGCATGACCGCCGACCAGCGTGTCGTCACCGCCGAGGGGCTCGTCACCGTTGGTGAACTCTACACCCGCGCCCGTCGCGCCGCTCTCGTTGGACCTTGTGGCAACACCGTGCTCACCGATGAGCCCGTTAACACCGTTTTCGGCCGTAGTGGTCCCGTGTCTGCGGGGCCGATGCTACTCCCGCGGCCCGATGCGCCCATCGTCCGCATCATCACCAAGGAAGGCTACACGCACAAGGTCACTCCTGATCACAAAGTTTGGGTGGTTGGTCGCGGTTGGGTTGAAGCGCAGGAATTGAAACGCGGTGACCAAATCGAAATCCAACAGGGCGAAGGCCTCTGGGGCGCGGTCAGCGCCGAGGATCTAGCCTTCCTATCCGGCCTTATCGCCGGCGACGGCACGTTTTTGGTTCGCGAAGGCACGACATCCGCCTTGGTTGATGTATGGGCTCAAGAGTTTGCTCTCATCCCCGAAATCGAGCAATGCGTCGCCCGCGTGCTTGCCGAGCACGGTGAGGCCACACGCACGACTTCATCCCTCTCGCCTCGTTTCGCCGGCGACGAATACAAGCGCCGGCTCTCCTCTGCGCCCCTGGCGCGTGTGCTCGCGGCCCGCGGCTTTAATCCCGACTCCAAGCTTGCTGTGCCCGAATTCATCTGGACCGGCACGCGCGAAACCGCCGCAGCCTATCTCCGCGGCCTTTACGCCGCTGATGCTACCGTCGAAGCCAGCGGCGAGGTTACGACCTGCTCGCTCGCCTCGGTCAGCCGCGCATTCCTCGCGCAGATTCAAATCATCCTCGCCAACTTCGGCATCAAATCCTCGCTCACCAAGATGCGCGACGCCGGACTCGCCCTGCTGCCTGACGGCCGCGGCGGTGAGCGCGAATACTGGCAGGCCGAACTCTTCCGCCTCCACGTCACCTCAATTCAAGGCTGCCGCTTACTCGAAAACCTCACCGGAATAGGCGCGCTTCGCCAGAACGCCCGTTTCCTCGCCAACCTCGAAAAGCCCGGCTATGCGCAGAAAATGCACGCCACGTTCGAAGCGCTCGAATCGCTGCCCAACGAGGACGCCTTCTGTCTCCAAGTGTTCACCGAAGAACACTCTTGGACCGTCAACGGCCTGATCACGAAAAACACCGAGATCACGCTCAACACCTCCAAGGAAGAAACCGCCGTCTGCAATCTCGGCTCCGTCATCCTTGAGACTCACCTCCTAGCCGACGGCTCCCTCGATCACAAAAAGCTCCGCGAGACCATCCGCATGGCCGTTCGCGCCCTCGACAACGTCATCGACATTAATTTCTACCCCACCGAGGCCGCCAAGACCTCCAACATGCGTCACCGCCCCATCGGCATGGGCGTCATGGGTCTCGCCAACGCCCTCTACATTAAAGGCGTCTCCTTCGCCTCCGAAGAAGCGCTGACCTTCAACGACGAGGCCATGGAAGCCATCGCCTTCTACGCCTACGAAGCCTCCTCCGATCTCGCGGCCGAGCGCGGCACCTACTCCAGCTATAAAGGCTCGAAATGGTCTCGCGGCCTCCTCCCGCAAGACACCGTCGACCTCCTTGAGCAAGAACGCGGTGTCGCCGTCGACGTCCCCCGCGGTGGCAAGATGGATTGGACCGCCCTCCGCGCTAAGATCGCCGCTCAAGGCATGCGTAACAGTAACGTCCTAGCGATCGCCCCCACCGCGACGATCTCCAACATCACCAACACCTCCCCCTGCATCGAGCCCACCTATAAGAACCTCTTCGTTAAATCGAACCTCTCCGGTGAGTTCATCGTATTGAATCCTTTCCTTGTGAAGGACCTCAAGGCCCGCGGTCTCTGGGATCAGGACATGATCGACAACCTCAAGTACTTCGACGGCGAGTTGAAAGACATCACCCGCATCCCCGAAGACCTGAAGGCCAAATACCTCACCGCCTTCGACATCGACGCCAAATGGATCGTCGACGCCGCCGCGCGCCGCCAGAAGTGGATCGACCAAGCTCAAAGCGTGAATCTGTGGATCAAGACGCCGGACCTCAAGACCCTGAGCCACATGTACCGCCACGCGTGGCACGCCGGCCTCAAAACCACCTATTACCTCCGCAGCCTCGGTGCCTCCAACATCGAGAAAGCTACCATCTCCGTGAAGAAGGAAGTACGCGGCGCGATCAAAGAAGGCCAAGACGGCGGCCAAAACTCCGGCGACGCCGGCGGCAGCCACAGCGGCGAGATCACCGCCTCGCCGGCCGCCAAGAACAAAGAGTTCACCGCCGCGGAGAAAACCGCCTGCAGCATCGAAGCGATGCGCAACGGCGGCGAATGCGAAGCCTGCCAGTAAATCATTCCCCTCAGGCCCCGTCCTTCACTGGGCGGGGCTTTTTCTTGTCCGTCTCACCGGGTTGCTTTCTCTTCCTGCAATTGCGTCGCGCCATTAACCGCTGGTGAACTTGACGAGCTGATTTCGTGAAACATTATGAGTCACATGAAAATCGCCACCGTCCGACAACTGCGTACTGAATTTCCTAAAGTTTTGGCTTGGGTGAATGCGGGCCAGGAAGTTGCGATCACGCGGCGGCGTAAGGTGGTGGCCAAACTAAGTGCGGCAGGTGAGAGGCCCAAAAAGAAACTAGCGCGACCTGATTTCCAGGCTCGGCTCAAGCGCATATACGGAGACCAGATTATTTCTGCTGAAACGATGGCTAAAGTATTATCCGAAAACAAAGGTCGGTACTGATGGCCGCTCCTATCTATGCCGACACGAGTTTCCTCGTGTCGCTCTACGTCCAGGATGTAAATTCCGTACGCGCGGCTGCGATAGCGACTGCGTCTCCCCCCATCTATCTTACAGCGGTGGCGGAGCATGAATTGCGTAACGCCATGCGTTTATGTGTATTTCGTCGTCAGATAACCTCAGCCCAGAGAGAAAAAGCTTTTTATGAGTTGGCTAACGATATGTCGGCCGGCGTCTTGCACGTGGTCCCGCTCGACTGGCCGAAGGCGTTCACGCATGCTGAATTTTTGGGTCATGAACACACCGAGTTAGTTGGCTCGCGAGGTATGGACCTGCTGCATGTGGCCTCGGCGTTGGCGCTGAGAGCTAAGCGGTTTTTAACTTTCGATGACCGGCAACGACAGTTGGCCAAACTTGCCGGCATGGAGGTAATCTGACCCAAGACGCGGAGCAAGCTTGGGCCTAAAGACGTCCTGGCTTAGGCGGGGTCAATCTGCGCCGGCCTGATTCCGGATATATTGTTTGATGATCTGCAGGGGCGCTCCGCCGCAGGAGATCAGGCAATACGAAGGCGACCATAGTGCGGGCTTGCGGTAGTGTCGCGCCAGATGGGCGCCGTAATCGCGGCGCAGCAGCCGCGATGACACGTTCTAAAAATTATTAATCAGTTTAGTCAGAGGGATCGTGGGTTCTGCTTCAACCAGCAGATGAACGTGATCAGGCTCGCCGTTACACTCCTGGAGTTGGCATCGCCACTGCACGCAGAGGCGATCGGCGATCGCTTAGAAGGCTGCGAGCATCACCTGGTCTAAACAAGGCCGACAATACTTGGTCACGAAAATCAAGTGGTAGTGCAGGAGGTATACATAGAGTGTTAGAAGATCTGGTTATGATTAACTTGAGAGTAAGAGTTTTCTGGGTAAAAATCCCTGCAACTTCTTTTCAGTTTTGATTTTGACGCTGCGACTTTGCTCCTGAACCGTCGCTGCTCTTATCCTTAATCTTTTCTTATATGAAACTTCGTCCCCTCGTTGCCCTCCTCGCTCTTGCTTTCTCGGTCGTTTCTCCGGTTTTCGCCGCTGAAACCGCCGCCAAACCCGCCGCCACCAAGGCCGCTTTCAAAGGCGCCTTTGCTGGCAAATGGCAGGGTCAAAATAATATCAGTGGCGTCCTCAAGCTCGACTTCAAGGCTGGCGCCGACTCCAAGCTCGGGGCGGATGTCCTCTTCGTCTACGAGGGCACCGACGTCCACGCCCAGACCAAATCCCTCAAGGTCGAGGGCGATAAGATCGAGCTCGTGATCACCTGGGAAATCCAAGGCACCTCTGCTTCCACTAAGCTCGTTGGCACCCTCAAGGGCAACGACATCGCTGGCACCTACGAGAGCACTGCCGCCGAAGAGCCCGCCACCGGCAAGTGGTCTGTCTCCCGTAGCTAACCGGCGACGCGTATTCGTCGCATGAAAACGAACGTCGCCATTGTTGGCGGAGGTTTGGCCGGCCTTTCCTCCGCTGCGCATCTTTTATTGGCGGCGCCCGATCAGTACGAAGTCCATATCTTTGAGGCCGCGCCGATGCTCGGCGGCCAATGCGCGTCTTGGCTCGATGCCAAGGGCCGTCCCGTCGAGACCGGCATCCATCTCGATTTCCCGTGGTATCATAATAAAGACGCGCTCTTCGCGGCCATTGGCCATCCGCTGCCGCTCAAGGAAACCGACGGCAACTACTACGTGTGCAACGGCCAGACGGGCCAGATCGACACCCTTCTCGCGGGTAAATCCGTCTTAAAAACCCTGCGTGGCCTCGCGACTTTCCCCGGTCTCACGCCCGGCGAGCGACTCCAGCTTACCGGTTTCATTTTCCGCATGATGCGGATGGATGATCGCACGGCGGAATCTTTCGATCACCTCTCGGTCACGCAGTTTTTACTCGAGCAAAAACTTAGCGCTGGCATTCGGCATCAGCTCGCGCTCGAAGCGGTGACGATCCAAGGCCTGCGACCCGAAGAAGCCAGCGCGGCCTCTTTTATTAAATTCCTTCGTACGATGTACGGCAGCATGGGGCTGTTTGATACGACGTTTTTCGGTGCTCCGCTTGGTGATGCGCTCGTCGATCCCTTAGTGGATTTTATCACGCGCCACGGCGGACACATCCATGCGTCGACGGCGATCCAGAGCGTCACGCCTGCCACCTCAGGTCCCGCACGCATCACAACGACGGCCGGTATCACCCACGAAGCCGATCACATCATCTTTGCGGTGCCCGGTTACGCGGTACCCGCGCTCTTGCCTGCTGAGCATCGGGACACGGCGCCCTTTGCCGCGCTCGCGCACCTCAAAGACACGCCTATCATCACAATTACCCTCTGGTACGACACTAAGGTTTTTACCGATGGGAATGTCTACATCTCACACCGCGACCGCGAACACGGCCCCATCTTCGACGCCGTCGCCGACAAAGCCTTTCATTGGAAAGATTGGCCCAAGTTCAAGGCGCAGGGCAGCATCGTCCAAGTCCTAATCGACGCCGCCGATGACGTGTTGCACTTGAGCGATGCCGAGATCTTGGCTAAAGTTTACCAAGACCTCGAGCGCTTCTTCCCGCGTTGCCGGGGCCAAGTGCCTTTCGATTCGACGGTGTTGCGTTTGAAAAACACGTATTGCGGTACGCGCGTCGGTTATTGGTCAAAAGTGCCTCGCAAACACCAGACCGGTCTCGCCGGTATCTGGCTCGCCGGTGACTATACTGATGGCGTGTATCACTACGGCATGGAGTCCGCGATTATTTCCGGCAAAGCCGTGGCCAACGAACTCCTCCGCGCGATCCCTCACGCGGGCTTCGAGATTCTCCGCCCGCGTTATCTTCCCTTCGTCCGCGCCTGAGTGCTTATCGCAGCCCGGGCTGACTTCTTTAAACTGCCTAGATCAGGTCAAGCGCGGGATCATTATAAGGCCCGCGCCGATTAAAATAAAAACGCCGATTCTCGGGGGAATCGGCGTAGAGCGGAGCGGGCGATCAGGATGGATCGCGCGTGCGGGAATTACTTTTTGGCGCGGACGAGACCGAGCTTCTTCTTGATGTTGCCGACGCTGGGCAGGGAGATACCGACTTCTTTAGCGATCTCGTTGCCGGTTTTATTTTTGACGACGAGGGCCTTCACCTTGGCAATGACTTCGGCGGTGATCTTGGCGCGCTTGCGGGTCTTCTTTGCTTTGCCCGCGACTTTAACGGCCTTGGGGGCTACGGTGATCGATTGCAGCGCGGCGATGAAATCGCTCATAGACTTGAAGCCCATCTTGCCGGGGAGTTGGGCCAAGCGCTTTTTTTGTTGGGTCAGTTTTTGTTCGAGGGCCGCGACTTTGCGGCGGTATTGCTCTAGCTGGACGAAGGTATTATTAGCCATCCGTAGAGGTGATCTTAAAGCGTTAAGCATAGCAAGACTCCGCTCTACTATAGGGCGGGAGTCTTTGCCTATAATAAATTTAAAATTTAGCCTATAACAGGCAATAAGCAGAATAGTCCTCGCCGCGGCGCGATAAGTGTAGACTTTTAATATTCATTTATAGGCTGCGAGTAAGGTTTTTTTGAATACCTATAGAGCCCAATGAGCGCTTCGCGAAGAGGCGTTGTCGCGGGATGAAGCTCGCGGTGAGCGGCCCCACAAAAAAGGCGGGCTGCATCTTGGGGCCGCGGGCGGGCGGGGCGCGGGACCGTACGGGCAAAAAAAGCGGCATCCGGAGTGACCGGATGCCGCGAGGGCGACGGAGCTGAGCTCGGTCGGTTTAGTAGAACTTGTATTCGACGCTGAGCGTGAAGGCGCGGCCGCGCGGATCGGCGATACGGGGTTCCCAGCTGCTGCCGGCACCGGTGTTGGTGTCGTAGGAGATGGAGAACGGGGGGTCTTCGTTGAGGATATTTTTGATGCCGGCAATGAGCGTGAAGTCTTTGTTGAGACGGTAGGTCACGCTGCCGTTGTAGGTGACGTATTCATCGACCTTGGTTTTGTAGTCGGGCGCGTAGGACAGGTAGGTGCCGTTGGCGATGCCGGGGGGAACGTAGTCGAGGTAACCGGCGCGGAAGACTTGGGTGAGACGACCGGACCATTTGCCCTTACGATACGAAACGGAGGAGGTGTATTTCCACTTCAAGCCGATGTCGCTGGCGCGGGTGAAACGACCGACTTCGCTCGTGCCGAAAGGCGCGGAGGCGATGAGGCGGGATTTCTTTTCGAGCAGTTGGGTGATGTTGGCATCGACGACGAACTTGCCGCCCCAGAAGCCGAATTCGCCGCGGCCGTTATACTCGAGGCCCTTGGTGATCGTTTCACCGGCGTTGAGCGGACGCACGTCGATCCGACTGATCGGGGTGTTGGCGCCGCCAGTGCGGATGATGCGATCGGTGAAGAGTTGGTAATTTTGCAAGATGACCGAAGTGCCCAGGGATTGGATGGTGCCCGTGCGGTTGACCGACCACCAGTCGAGGCCGAAGGTGATGTTCTTCAGGGGCGAGAGCACGATGCCGACGGACTTCATCTGGGCCTCTTCGGGTTTCAGATCGGCTTTGCCGCCGTTGATCGTGTAAAGGCTGTTGGCCGGGATGGCGGTGTTGGTGGCGGGGTCCACGAGATCAACGCCGGCGTAGATGGATTCGTAGGACGGATCGAACTGTTGCTTGAAGGTCGGCACTCGGAAACCGGTGCTATAAGAGCCGCGGAAGAGCACTTGCTCGATGGGATTGTAGCGGAGGGTATACTTCGGGTTGGTGGTGGTGCCGAAGCCGGTGTAGTCGTCACGACGGGCGGCGAGGTTGAGGTCGAGGGACTTCAAGAGCGGGATTTGGAGCTCGGCGAAGAACGCGTAGATGTCGCGGCTGAGCGTGCCGGCGGTGGCGAGACCGTTGTCGAAGGGCGCATTGAAGATGAGCGAATCGACGCTGCTGACGTTGCTGCGCGGGTCGCCGGCGAAGTAGTATTCCTCTTTGCGGTAATCAAAGCCGACGGCGCTGTAGACATTGCCCGCCGGGAGTTTAAAGACCGGGCCGGAGGTGGTGAAGTCGGCCGTGGTGGTGGTGAAGGTACCGCCGTAGAGCTCGACGCCCGAAGCGGACGCAGCCTTGAGGCCGTCCATCGCGGCTTGCGATTGGTTATATGAGAACGGGCTGAGCACGCCGGTGGTGATCAACTTCGCGAAAGGCACGGTGTAGTAATAACCGTTCAGCAGCTTCGATTTGCCCTGGCTCTTAGCCTGGGCGAGGCCGGCGCGGTATTCCCAGTCGGACAAGAACGCGAAGGGCAAAGGAAGCGGACCTTCGAGGCCGACGAGATAACGGCTGGTGTCGGTGATGGTGCGCAGCTCGCGGTTACCGGCGGGCAAAGAGCGCCAGCGGAAGCCGAGCGGGAGGCCGCGGTTGGAGTCGAGGGCGGGGAAGTAGGCGACGAGGGCGTTGAAGACGCGGTTATAATCGGCGCCGTTGCTGGGGTAAGCCATGCCGGAGAGCGGATTGGGGACCACGGTGCCGTTGAGGGTCGTCGTGGTGGTCTGGGCGCCGGCGGCGGACAAGCCAGCGGTACTCCATTGATTGGGCGAGAAGCTCTTGGAGGAGTCGGAACGACCGATGACCGCTTCGGCGGTGAGGAGATGGGCGCCCAATTTATAGGAACCGCGGCTGACAAAGTTGGTGTTCTTGACGGGCTGTTGGAGGACAGCGGCGCGGCCGGTGTCCCAAGCGGAGCCGTATTTACCACTGCCGGAAGCGGCGGTGGCGCCCCAGAGGATTTCTTGGTAGGGGCCCATGCCATCGAGGCCGGTGTAGCCGCCGGCGTAGGTGGGCAGGTCGACGATGTTGATACCGTTGACGCGCACGGCGGGATTGGCGGGGTCGACCGGGTTGGCGCTGCTCAGGCCGAGGGCCGTGGGTAAGTTGGCGACGGTGAAGAGCGTGGCGATCGGGGTGCCGCGGGTGTCGGGGGAGATGCCGCGCTTGGGTTGGAACGTATTGACGAAGTCACGTTGGTCGCCGTTGAGGCGCTTATGATCGGAAATGGCCAAGGAGGCCATGATGTTCCACTTGTCTTTGCTGAGATCGCCCCAACCGCCGACGAGGGAATAGCGGAAAATGTTACCGCCGCCGTCTTGGGTGACATCGGAGGAGGCGTTGCCCACGAGGCCGCGGAAATCGCGTTTCGTGATGAAGTTGATCACCCCGCCGACGGCATCGGTGCCGTAGGTGGCGGAGGCGCCGTCCTTGAGGATTTCGACGCGCTCGATGGCGGCGAAAGGAATGGAGTTGAGGTCGACGACACCGCCGTTGAGGCCGTGCGAGGCGACGCGGCGGCCGTTGAGAAGGATGAGCGTGGCGTTGGAGCCTTGGCCGCGAAGATTGGCGGAGGTGGCACCGTTATTACCGCGCTGGGCGCCGGCGACGACGTCGGCATTGGAGGCGAGGTTATCGAGACCGTTGCCGTTGATGTTCAGTTGGGAGACCATCTGCTCGGCGCTGGCGATACCGGCCTGCTCGAGTTCCAGATGCGTGATGACTTCCATTGGCAGGGCGCCCTCGTTGGGGATGCCTTTGATCATCGAGCCGGTGATGACGAATTTCTCGAGCTTCTGAGGGGCGTCAGAATTCGTGGTGACGGTCGTGGTGACCTTTTGGGCCACGGCGACGGGGATCATACTGAGGGCAGCAATCATCGACAACAAGGTCGACGGGTTCCAGCGGTTGGTTCGGTTCATAGGAAAAGTTTTTGCGCTCGATTTGCGACTACCCCGCCTTATCGGGGGATTAAGAGGTTGAGAAAACATCCTAGATAAGTGCGTGAAGCAAGGAGAATGCCTAAGCCGACAATTGCTCCGCGTCATGAAAAGGACTTGCCCGCGCCGCGCGCCGGCGCGTACTCAAGTTATCCGGCGAAGTGCGACTCGTGTCGCTTGTCACCATCCCCCCATAACGTCTGCCCCTCTGAGAATCCTTGTATGTCCCACTACACTCGTCGTGATTTCGCCAAACTCGCCCTCGCGGCGCTGCCCGCCGCCGGTTTGTTTTCGGTGATGAACCGCGCGCAAGCCGCTGAAGTACCTAAAGGCGCACGCCCCAAGCCCAACTCCAAGGTCAACGGTGTCCAGATCGGCCTCAACGTCCCCTACAGCTTCGGCGGGCGCACCATGCCGGCCGATGAAATCATCAGTAATTGCGTGCTCCTCGGCGTGAACGCCCTCGAGCTGCGCACCCAGCCCGTCGAAGCCTTCCTCGGCTCGCCCGTCTCGGATGTCGTGGCCGCGCGCGGTTCCGCCATCAACGCCAACGAAGCCAAGGCCAACGCCGCCAAGCTCGAAGCCTGGCGCCTCAGCGTCTCGATGGATCGCGTTAAAGCCTTCCGCCAGCAATTCGACGCCGCTGGCATGCTCATCGAAATCGTGAAAGTGGATAACATTTTCCAGATGTCGGAGCCCGTCCTCGACTACCAATTCCAGCTCGCCAAAGCCCTCGGCGCGCACGCCATCTCGACCGAGATTTCCAAAGACCCCAAAGACATGGAACGCCTCGGCAAGTTTGCCGATAAACACCAACTCATGGTCGGCTACCACGGCCACGCCACGACCTCTGGCGAACACTACGAAGCTGTTTACGCCTCCGCCAAATTCAACGGCACCAACCTCGACATCGGTCACTACGTCGCCGGTGGCCACGGTTCGCCCGTCGAGTTTATCAAGAAAAACCACGCGCGCATCTCGCACGTGCACATCAAAGATCGTAAATACGACCCCGCCACGAAGAACGGACCCAACACGCCCTTCGGCGAAGGCGACACGCCCATCAAGGACGTGCTGCGCGTCATCCGCGATAATCACTACAACATCCAGGCCACGATCGAATTTGAATACAAAGTGCCCGCCAGCTCCGACCGTATGACGGAAATCGCGCGCACCATTAAGTATTGCCGCGACGCGCTCGCCTAAACCAGCCGCGCTCCTCTCAGCCTCGACCCGCGGCGTGATCCGCCGCGGGCGCCGGACCCGCGGCGGGCCGCACGAGGAAATTCGGCGTTGCGGGGAATTCCTGCATCGGCGTGTGAAACACCTCCGTTGTCGCTGGCGAGAGCGGCGGCACGATCCAATCCCACCGCGCCGAAACCGCGCGACCCGCGCGCTCTTCGCGCTCGCAAAATTTCATGAACTCGGTCGAGGCCGTGTGATGATCGACGAGCTTCACGCCCTCGCGCTCAAACGAATGGAGCACCGCCGCGTTGAGCTCGATCAACGCGCGGTCTTTCCAAAGCGTACTAGGATGACTCTGGTCGAGTCCAAGTTTCTCGGCGATGATGGGCAGTTGATGGTAGCGCGTTTCATCGGCGAGATCGCGCGCGCCGATTTCCGTGCCCATGAACCAGCCGTTAAACGGCGCCGCGGGAAAATCCGTCCCCGCCGCGTGGAAAATCATGTCGCTGATCGCCGGCACCGCGTACCACCGCAACCCGAGTTGCTCAAACCACGGCAACGTTGGATGCCGTAAAGGCACTTCCCGTACAAAACCTGCAGGCAATGAAAACAGTTTCGGCCGTCCATCGCGTCCCGAGATGATCCACGGTAGTAGATCGAAGCGACTCGGCATGGCCGGGGGTTGCCAACCGAGCGCAAGGGCGAGCTCGGTGAGCGGGGCGTTTTTGGGATCGCCCAAAATGCCGCCGTCGCGCTGACGGTAGCCGGCGTAGGCGCAGAGTTGTTGATTCCAGATGCGCGGCGCTGGGCCACCGGCGCGCTCGGGCGGGGCAAAGACCGTGAGGATGGACCGGATCATGCCCTCGCCTTGGGCGAGCATAAGATGTTCGCGCAGGCTCTCCGCCAAGCAATCGGCGGTGTCGAGGTGCCGATGGTCGCGCACGAGCAGACTCTTCCAATACAGCCGGCCGATGCAGCGGCTGTGATTGCGCCACGCGATGCGTCCGGCCCCACTGAGTTCGTCAGCGGAGAGTGGCGCGGGTTGACCGGCGGCCAAGGCGGCGCGAACCGCCGCGAGGCGATCGGGCAGGGCGGCGGCCGGATGCACCTCGGCGAGGAAGGCGAGTTCTGCTTCAACCGAGTGAACGGTGGCCGGCGGCGGCGGGGACGAAGTGCTAGAATGGAAAGGACAGCCGGACATGAAGAATAAAGGAAGTAACGTTTCCGTGGTTACGTCCCGCAATCAATGCCAGATGCACGCGGGTAAGATTTGCTTAAAAACCCATCTGAGTGTCATCGCGGGGTTGCTTGCTGCGTGGATGCCGCCCAACGTGCTGAGTCTCCGATGAGCGATACGCCGAATCCGCCGCAGCCCTCTATTGAATCACTTGATTCCGCGACGCTGCGCCTGCTCATGGAGCACCTGCCGGATCGCATCTATTTCAAGGATCTACAAAGTCGTTTTGTGCGCGTGAACCTCGCCCATGCCGAGTGGTTGGGCGTAGTCGATCCGGACGAAGTCGTGGGCAAGTCGGACCGAGATTTTTTCTCGCCGAGCCACGCCGACAAAGCGTTTACCGAAGAGCAAGTGATCATCCGCACCGGTCAGCCCATCGTCGGCGCCGTGCAACACATCACGCGCCGTGACGGAGTGGAAGCGTGGGGCTCTACGACCAAGATGCCTTGGCGTGACGGCAACGGTCGCATCATCGGCACCTTCGGCGTCACGCGCAACGTCACCGCCGCAAAACTGGCCGAGGATAAACTCCTCGAGGAGCGCAACCTCCTTCGCACGATCATCGATCACTTGCCCAGCCGCATTTTCGTTAAAGACGCCGCGTCGCGTTACCTCATTAACAACAAAGCTCACCTGCGCGCCCTCGGCGTCGAGCATCAGGAAGAAGCGCGCGGTCGCACGACGTTGGACTTCTTTCCTGGTGAACGCGGGCGGCAGGCGATGGACGACGACCACAGCGTGTTAGAGACGGGCGTGCCGATTTTAAATCAGGAGAAATCAGATTTCGGTGCGGAAGATCACGTGCGTTGGTCGCTTACGAACAAAGTACCCTTTCTAGGCCTGCGCGACAAAGTGATCGGACTCGTCGGCATCAGCCACGACATCACCGAGCGTAAGCGCATGGAAGAAGAGTTGCGCCATCGCACCGAGGAAATGGAAGCCGATGTGCGCATGGCGCGCCAAGTGCAGGAAGTATTTTTCTCAGCAAATTATCCGGTGTTTCCTGCCCAGGTGACGGCAGCGCGGAGCGCGTTGCGATTTGCGCATCGGTATGTGCCGGCTTCGACGCTCGGAGGAGATTTTTTCAATATCGTCCAGTTGTCCGACTCCCGTTGCGGCGTGTTGGTGTGCGATGTGATGGGCCACGGCGTGCGCGCGGGCTTGTTGACGGCGCTGATTCGTGGCGTCGTGGGCGAAGTCGCGCCGCAGGCCAAAACCGCCGCGGAAGTTTTGGTGGAAATCAACCGCGCGCTCATGCCGATCGTGTTGCAGACAGGTCAACCCGTCTTCGCCACGGCGTGTTATGCCATCATCGATATCGCTGAACGCACGCTCACCTACGGCAACGCCGGCCATCCGGCGCCGTTGATTTTACGCGCGGGCTCCGGCCTCGTGGAATCACTCTGCCTCACGGATCCCGAGCCGGCGGCGGGCTTAATGGAAGGATTTGTTTACACGGATCGCCAGAGTGCGTTTGGGCCGGGCGACGTGTTTCTCGGTTACACGGATGGACTGTTTGAGGCGGCCGATCGCGAAGGCGTGATTTACGGCGCCGATCGCTTGAGTGCGTTTCTTGCGCGGCAATGCGGCGTGGCCGGCGCGACCTTGCTGGATGGCTTGGTCAACGACGTGGTCGCGTTCACGGGTGATGCGCACTTCGACGACGACATCTGTGCGCTCATCGTCGAAGCGGCTGAAGTTTCGCGCGGCGTTTAACGGCCGAGCAGGTGCTCGATCACGAGTTGATCGAGATCTTGGTAATTGCGATCGGCGATAAGCGCGTCGGCCTGTTTCGTGGGATACGAACGGGCTTTCTCGACGAGGCGGAGAAACGTTTGGCGGGAGTTGTCGAGGTGCTTGAGGTAGTGCTCCTCGCGGGTGGTGCGGAACGGATGTACGTCGAAGGCGACGTATTCGCCGCGGCTGCCGTAGCCGTTGCGCTCGAGGGCGCGGATCTGGTTGAAGGCGACGCGAAGATTGGCGGAGCCGAAGGGTTTGTCTTGGTCAAATTTGAGGCCGTTTTGGTCGTTGAGGTGGAGCGACCAGAGTTTGCCGAAGGCCATGGCGAAATCGATTTCATCGGCGGGATCGAGGCCAGCGAGAATGGAGTGCGCGCTTTCGATGAGACAGCCGATGCGTTTCGGATCGCGCGTGAGTTGAGCGATGGCGAGGGCGTGGCCGATCGTGGGAATGTAGGCGTGATCCATCGGCTCGTTGGGTTTCGGCTCGATGCACAGACGGGCTTTTTTGTCGTGGGCGAGCATCGCGTCGAGGGCGGCAACGAGGAGTTCGGTCGAGCGGGCGCCGGATTTGGATTCACGCAAATAGGTGCCTTCGCGCGCGAGCCAGAGGACGATGAGGTCGGTGCCGAGCACGCGGGCGATGTCGAGCGTCTGCTTTGAGCGGTCGATGGCGTATTGGCGGTCAGCTTTGCGGTTGGAGGTATAGCCGCCGTCGATCGTCTGCGGTGCGAACCAGAGGCGCGGGGCGACCATCTCGGCGACGATGCCTTCGCCATCGAGACGTTTCTTGAGCTCCTTGGCTTCCTTGAGAACTTGCGCGGCGGATTTGGTGTCGATGTTGGGCACGGCGTCGTCGTCGTGAAACATCATCGCGTCGAAACCGAGTTTTTTGAGCGCGCTGAGTTTCCAATCGAAGGACTGGGCGGCGCGGGTTTCGGGGCCGTAGGGATCGCGGCCTTCGCTAAAATTCCAGGGGCCGGCGCAAAAACGATACGTGGGTTTGGGCATAGGGAACCGTGAAGTTACGGGGCGGAGGTGCGGGGCGGAAGGGAAAATCGCGAAATTGTGAGGTGCTTAAATGTATTTTCAGTGGTCGGTGCGCCCGTGTTTAGCCGAAAAAGCTCAGGCCGACCTCTGCGCGTGATTGCATTTAATTAGGAAAATCCGCCATAACTTGCCTCGACCCAGCGCGGCGACATTTGCCTCGACCACTTTTTAGGCCGCAGTTGTTTAATCTATAGATTTACCCCTATGCATATATCGACCTCATCCGATCTCTCGCGCCGCGATTTCGTGCGGCTCTCATCTCTCACCGCCGGCGCAGCCGCGTTCGCTGCCGTCGGCGCACCGCGGGCGCTTGGTGCGGTCGCCGGCTCCGACACGATCCGCATCGGTATCATCGGTTGCGGTGGTCGCGGCAGTGATGCGGCGAAAAACGCCCTCGATTCTTCGCCCGGCGTTGAAGTCGTGGCCGTGGCCGATCTCTTTGAACGCCAGGCCGTGAAGGCCCGCGACCGTTTCAAGGTTTCGGCCGATAAAACGTTCTGGGGATTCGACGCCTACCAAAAGCTCCTCGCGACCGATGTGAACTACGTGATCCTCGCGACTCCGCCCGGTTTCCGCCCGAGTCATTTTGCGGCCGCGGTCGCAGCCAATAAGCATATTTTCATCGAGAAGCCCGTCGCCGTCGATCCCACCGGCATCCGCTCCGTCATCGCCACCGCGAAGATCGCGACCGAAAAACGCCTCTCCGTCGTCGCCGGTACCCAACGTCGCCATCAGGCCAGTTACATCGAGACGATGAAGCGCATCCACGACGGCGAGATGGGTGAACTCACGGGCGGCCAATGCTACTGGAATGGCGACGGCATCTGGTTCCGCGCCAAGACTGACTGGGTGGCCGGCTTCAGCGACTTCGAGTGGCAATGCTGGAACTGGTACCACTGGGACTGGCTCTGCGGCGACCACATCGTCGAGCAACACATCCACAATATCGACGTCATGAACTGGGCCTTCGGTGGCCCGCCCGTGAAATTCTATGGCATGGGCGGTCGCCAAAATCGCGGCAACATCCCCGGCAACATCTGGGATCATTTCTCCGTCGAGATGGATTACGCCAACGGCGCTCGCGTCTCCAGCTCCTGCCGCCACGCCTCAAAGACCGCCACGCGTATCGGTGAGCGCGTGGTCGGCACCAAGGGCGTCGCGATCCCGAACAACGCTATGATCACGGGTGAAAAAAACTTCAAGTACGCCGGCCCCAACGTGAGCCCGATGGTCCAAGAACACGCCGATCTCATCGCCAGCATCCGGAGCAATACGCCCGTCAACGAAGCCGTGCGCGTCGCCGAAAGCACGCTCACCGCCATCGGCGCGCGCATTGCCGCCTACACCGGTCGCGAGATTTCTTGGAAGTGGCTCATGGAAGGCTCCAAGCTCGATATCTTTCCGCAGAATCCCGGACCTGGCCCCGGCAATTTTGGCCCCGTGCCGATCCCTGGCCTCACCCCGCTCGTTTAAATTTTCTCCTCTCCCGCTCCACGCTCTTCCTTTTTTTATTTTCCCCATGAAACTGCGCATTCTTCTCACGGCCGTACTCACGCTCGCCGCTTCGCTGCTCCACGCCGCCGATCGTAAACTCGTCATGATCGCCGGCCCGGTGAGTCACCCGCCGCTGATGCATGAATTTAAGGCCGGCTCCATACTGCTCCAGAAACGCCTCGAGTCCGTCCCCGGCCTCAAGACCGTGCTCATCACCAACGGCTGGCCCACGAAACTCGTCGACGGCAAACGCGTGGACGACAACTCCGTCTTCGAAGGCGCCGACGCCGTGTTCATCTACTCCGACGGCGGCGCCAACCACCTCGCCGTCCAGAAAGACCGTCTCACCGTCCTCGGCGCGCTCGCCCAAAAAGGCGTCGGCATTGGCATGGCGCATTTCGCCGTCGAAGTGCTCGCAGACAAAGGTGGCCCCGAATGGCTTGAGTGGATCGGCGGTTACTATGAGACGAAATTTTCGTGCAACCCGATTTGGGAACCCGATTTTGTTTCACTGCCCGAGCACCCGACGACGCGCGGCGTGAAACCGTTTCGCACGAAGGACGAATGGTATTTCAACATGCACTTCCGCGACGGCAAAGCCGGCGTGAAAGATATTCTCGTCGCTAAGCCCTCCGACGCCGTGCGCGACGGTCCCTACGTCAGCCCCAAGGGTCCCTACGCGCACATCCAAGCCGCCAAAGGCCGGCCCGAGACGATGATGTGGGCTGTCGAACGTCCCGATGGCGGACGCGGTTTTGGTTTCACCGGCGGACACTTCCATCTCAACTGGCAAAACGACGATCAACGCCGCCTCGTGCTCAACGCGCTCGTGTGGCTCGCCAAACTCGAAGTCCCCGCCGGCGGCATCAACTCCGCGCCCGTGAGCGACGTCGAAGCGATGCAGAATCTCGACGAGAAAAAAGTGAATAAGCCCAAAGCCGCGCCCGCGGCGCCAGCGCCTGCTCCCGCTTCGGCTCCGGCGACGAAAACTCCATAAGTCAGACGATCGCGGCAGCGGCAACGGTGACGGCGGACTCAGCGGTACCGCCCCACCTTGTACGTTTTGCCTTCAGCATTCATATCGGATTTCGGTGCGGCGCGTTTTGACAGCGGAACCGTCATCATCATCGTGTACTTATGGCCAGCCCGACGTTTTTCATCACCCGCCGCGTGGAGTTTCATGAGACTGACGCCGCTGGGCTCATGCATTTTTCAAATTTCTATCGCTGGATGGAAGTGTGCGAGCACGAGTGGTTTCGGGCGCTCGACCTCGCCATGATGAGCACGACGCCGGATGGCGTGCGGCGGGGTTGGCCGCGACGCGAGGCCTCCTGCAGTTTTGTGCGACCGCTGCGTTGTGGTGATCTCGTGCGCGTGACGGGCACCGTGATCGAAGTGAAAAATGTGAGCGTCGCCTACGAATTTGTTTTTGAAAAAGACCGGGCCGGTAAATGGACCGAAGTCGCGCGCGGCCGCATGACGACGATTCACGTACGACAAGATGCCGAAGGTCGCATGGAAGCTGATCCGTTGCCCGTAAATGTCCGCGCGGCCTTTGGCGCAGCGGACGTTTCCGCGTGAACGCGGGCCGCAATCAGCGATAAAGCAAAAACGCTTTGCGCCGCGCCTCGAACTCCGCGAGGCCGGAACTCCAGCCGGCTTTGATCTCGGCGAACGATTTTCCGGCGACGATCGCGGCGAGCGCGGATTCGTCGCCGAGCAGGCGCGCCATCGCTGCAGCTTGGAGCTTTTTGGGATAAAGTTTTTGCAGCGCAACGGTGAGCGCGAGACCGACATCGACGGCGTTGCAGTGCGTGCGATCGGCGAGGATGACACGGACGCCGCCGCAGGATTTATCGGCGTGTTTGAGCGAACGCGCGGGGCCGGGGTAAAGCGCGGGCCGCGGTGTGAACGTTACGGGTTCAAAACGCACGCCGGCGAGTCCGGCTTGGTTGAGCTCAGCGGCGAGGCGTTCGCCATCGATGAAGGGCGCGCCGATTTGCTCAAACGGTTTGAGTGTACCGCGGCCCATCGAAACCTCCGTGCTCTCGAGCAAGCAAAGTCCGGGGTACAACGTCGCGGCGGTGAGACTGCGCATCGACGGTGAAGGGTTGGTCCACGCGAGTCCGGTTTGATCGAGCCAGAGATCGCGCGCCCAATTTTCGCAACGCACGACGGTCAGATCAGCGCCGAAGCGGCGCTCGGCGTTGTACATTTGGGCGAGTTCGCCAAGTGTCATGCCGTGACGGACGGGCATCGGATGAAAGCCGACGAAGCTGGGGGCGCGCGTCATGACGGGACCTTCGACACCGAGGCCGTTGATCGGGTTAATTCGATCGAGGATGATGAATTTTTTCTTGGCGAGTGCGGCCGCTTCGAGAGCGACGCCGAGCGTGGCGGAGTACGTGTAGAAACGGGCGCCGATGTCTTGAATATCGAAGACCAACGCATCGAGCTCGCGGAGATGTTCGGCCTTGGGCGCGTGGGCGCGCAGGACGGCGGCGGCATAGGCTTCGGCGGATTGGCCGGTGGTGCGTGCCGGTGCGGCGCCGTAGAGACTGTGGATCGGGAGTTTTGTTTTCTCGTCGATGGAATCATTCACCGTTTCGTCGGCGTTGCCGCGGATGCCGTGCTCTGGGCTAAACAAGGCGACGAGCTTCACGTTTTTGGCGGCGTGGAGCAGATCAATGGTTGAGCGGCCGTCGCGGTCACGACCGGTCTGGTTGGTGATCAGGCCGACGCGTAGGCCGCGGAGGCGGGCAAAATCTTCGCGCACGAGTACGTCGATGCCGTTGAGCACGGCGCCCGTGTCGCGGCCGACGGCTTCCGCGGCGAGCGTGGCGAGCGCGCGGCGGAGCGGCGCGGTGTCGCCCTTGCCATCGGGATGGACGCGGTTGGCGAGGAAGATCACGAACGTCTTGGTGCTCGGGTCGATCCACACACTGGTGCCGGTGAAGCCCGTGTGACCGTAGGAGGCGCCAGCGGGAAACCAGCGGCCGCGCGGTCCGGAGAAACTGGAATCAATATCCCAGCCGAGGCCGCGACGGTTGGAACCGTCGGTTTGCACGCGCGTCATTTCCGCGACGGACGCTTCGCTCAAAATGCGGACGCCGTCGAGTTGACCACCCCCTAGAAGCATCCGGCTGAACCGCGCGAGATCTTCAGCGGTGGTGAACAATCCCGCGTGACCAGCGACTCCGTCCATCGCGCGTGCGCTGGGATCGTGGACGACGCCGCGTAGCATCGTGCCGGTCGTGAGTTCGGTCGGCGCGATGCGCGGGTGCTTGGCGGCGAGCGGAAGGAATCCGGTGTCGCGGAGACCGAGGGGTTTGAAAATCTCTCGCGCCGCGTAGGCGTCGAGGCGGAGGCCGCTGGCGATGCGAACGAGTTCGCCGAGGATGATGAAGTTGATGTCGCTATAAACGAAGGTGCTACCTGGCGTGCTCCGGAGTTTTTCCGCGCAAGCGAGTGCGACGCCGGTGTCGTAGCCGGACCAAGCGGGTTTCAGGTCAACGTCGGGACGCAGGCCGGAGTGATGATCGAGCAATTGGCGTACCGTTACGGCGCCTTTGTCGTGAGCGCCGAAGGCGGGCAGGTAGCGCACAACGGGAGCGTCCAGCTCGAGGCGACCACGCTCGACCAGTTGCATGATGGCGGTGGTCGTGGCGATGACTTTGGTGAGTGAAGCGGCGTCGTAGATCGTGTCGGCGCTGATGGGTTCGTGCGCGGGAGCGACTGCGCGCAGGCCGTAGGCGCGTTGATAGGCTTGCCCGTCGTGCTCGAACCAGAGGACGCCGCCGGGGATTTTTTTGGCGGCGATGGCCTCGGCCACGGCCTGGTCCATGGCGGTAATTTTTGCTGGAAGGAACGGTGCCGCGACGCAAAGCGCGGTCGTATTCACAAGCAACAGCAGGGTGATGAGACGTCTGGGGTAGGAGCGCATCGGTATTAAGTCATAAGGATCTTTACGGGCGGGGCGATAAAACTCCTCGCCAAATAAAATTCATTTTCGCGTGATGGCTCCACCCCATGAACGCTTATTTCAACTTCGGTGACTGGTTCGTGATCTTGTTGTATCTCGGCGGTATCATCGGCCTCGGCGTATGGTTCGGTAAAGACCAGCGCAACACCCGCGACTATTTTCTCGGCAGCCGCAACATTCCTTGGTGGGGCATCGGCGTGTCGATCGTCGCGGCGGAGACGAGCGCGTTGACGATCATTGGTGTGCCGGCGATCGCGTACGGTTCGAATATTTTGTTTATCCAGATGATCGTCGGCTACGTGATCGCGCGGATCATTTTGGCGGTCGTGATGGTGCCGCACTACATGAAGGGCGAGATCTATTCGCCGTATCAGCTCCTTGAGCAACATCTCGGGCGCGGGCCACGACGGTTAGCGGGCGCATTTTTTCTATTTCTGGAAACAATGGCGGCGGGCGTGCGCGTGTATGTGGCGTGTATTCCGATCCGGCTGTTGTTGGGTGAAGCGGTGTGCAGCTTCGGCGGACTCGTGGATCCGATCCTCGGCGCGATTTTGCTCTTTGTCGGTCTCTCGCTACTTTACACTTATATCGGCGGCGTGAAGGCCGTGATCTGGACTGACGCCGTGCAATTCGGGCTGTTTCTCGCGGGCGGAATTTTCGCGCTGTTTTATATTCCGACGCTGATCGACGGCGGTTGGAGCGCGGTGATGGCGCAAGCCGGTGCAGCGGGTAAACTCGCGTGGTTGAATACGGATTTCACCTTTTCGGCGCCGTTTAACATCTGGATGGGCGTGATTGGCGGCACCGTTATGGTGCTCTCGACGCACGGCGCGGAACAACTGATCGTGCAACGTGTGCTCGCGTGTCGCGACGTCGCTGATGGGCGCAAGGCCCTCGCGCTGAGCGCGGTACTGATCTTTCCTTTGTTTTTAATTTTCCTGCTCGTGGGCGTGATGCTCTGGGTTTTTTACCAAGGACATCCGTTTCAAATTCCGCTCCCCGAGGCGCGCCCGGGAATCAAGTCCAACGACTTCATTTTCCCGATTTTTATGATGACGGAAGTACCGCACATCTTGAAAGGCTTTTTGATCGTGGCGATTTTATCGGCGGCGATGTCCTCGATCAGCTCGGCAATCACGTCGTTGGCGTCGGTCTCGACCATGGATTTTGTGAAGCAGATCGTTAAAGGCCGCGACGAGGAATATTTCCTGCGATTTAGCAAAAGCTCGACGGTATTTTGGGCGGCGGTGCTGGTGGGCACGGCGTGGCTGACGCGGGAAGTGACCTTTGTGTTGAACGCCGCGTTTTCGTTGCGCGGGCTCACGGCGGGTGCGTTGCTCGGCTCGCTGATCATCGCGTTGTTTTGTAAACGGCTCGGCGCGCGTGCCACGATGGCGGGAATGACGGCGTCGCTGGTCGTGATGAATCTGATTTACTGGCCGGCGAACGTGGCCGCGACGAAGGAGTGGTGGCTGCGAACGTTTGGGGCTGAAGTGTTTTGGCCGTGGTTCACGCTGATCGGCACGCTGGTGACGCTGGGCGTCGCGTGGGGCGTGGCGCGCGTGTGGCCGGAGACAGCGCAGAAGGCCGTTGAAAGTTGAAGGGCCAAGCGCGCGGTGTCTCAAGTAAGCTCGCTCTACTAGTATTGATTAAATCGTTCCGGCTCATGGATCCGCTGACCCACACTCTTCTCGGTACCAGTCTTGGGCTTGCCTGCTTTGGCCGGCGCTTGGGGCGTGCGACGGCGGTGGGTGTGGGTGGGGTGGCGGGGGCGGCGCCGGACCTTGATGTGTTGATCGGTAGTGCAACGGATCCGTTGCTCGCGGTGGAGTTTCACCGGCACTTCACGCACGCGTTGCCGTTTGCGCCGGTGGGCGCGGCGGCCGTGCTGGGGCTTTTGGCGATTTACCGGCCTTGGCGTGAGCAATGGCGCGGGCGGTGGGTGGCGGTGTGGGGTTGCGCGCTCGTGGCTTGGGTGAGTCATGCGCTGCTGGATGCGGCGACGAGTTACGGGACGTTGTTGCTGTGGCCGTTGACGGACCGGCGCTACGGGTGGGATTTCGTCGCGGTCGTGGACCCGGCGGTTACGGTGGCACTGGCGATCGGACTGGGATTTGCCTGGCGGCGAAAGGCGGCGTTGTGGGCGGTGGCCGGGCTGGCCTTGGCGGTGGGGTATCTGGGTTTGGGCGTGGTGCAACACGGGCGGGCGGTGGCGGCCCAGGCGGTGGTGGCGGCGGAACGGGGCCATGGGCCAGAGCGGATCGAGGTGATGCCTACGCTGGGCAATGTGCTCGTGTGGCGGGCGCTCTATGAGGACGACGGCAAGATTTATGCGGACCGGGTGCGGGTCGGTTTGGCGGGCGATGCGAGCGTGCGGCCGGGCTGGGCGCTGGCGCACGTGCGGGAGAGCGACCTCACGGCGGCGGAGCGGGCGCGGAATGAGCGGCGGTCGTTTGCGCGATTCACTTGGTTTGCCGAGGGTTGGGTGGCGCGCAGTCCAACGGATGCGACGGTGCTCGGGGACATGCGTTACTCGATGTCGACGGAGGCGTTTGATCCGGTGTGGGGTATCCGGTTCACGGCGCCCGGGGAGGCGGCGGAGGTTGCGTGGGTGAACCGTTCGCGGGACAGGCGGGTGAGTCCGCGGGAACTTTGGGAAGAGCTGCTAGGGCGCGATCCGCGTTTCAGACCGGTTACAATTCGCTCCGGCGGGCGCTGAGGGCGCTTGTGGGCTTGGCGGTGGTGGGGTTAGTCGGCCAGCACGGAGGGCATGAACCGATCTCTGCGATTGCTGCCGTTCGTCGCCCTGTTCGCCGTCGTCCATGCCGCGCCGGGCGACCGCACGCGCGTAACCATCGTTTCCACGATCAATCTGCACGGAAATATTTTACCGCTCGACTACTACACGAACCGGTCGGCGAACGTGGGGCTCGCGAAGGCGGCGACCCTGATCCGACCACCCCGGGGGTGCCGAGGTGGGAGAATCCGGAGAATTTTGCGGGATTTAAGTTTCGCGACCCCGTCGCCGCAGCGCGGAAATGGGTCGCGCACCTGCGCACGAAGGAGCCGGGTCGATGTCGTTGTGGTGGCAATGCATATGGGCCTCGAGGCCGACCTGCGCACGGAGCGGGTGAATCCCGGTTAAGTGTTGATGGAGAATGCGGCGCTCGCGGTCGCGACGCGCGGTGCCGGGCCTCGATGTGATCGCCATGGGGCACACGCACCGCGAGGTGCCTTTGTTGTATGTGAACCGGCGCGCTGCTCGCGCAGGCGGGCCGGTGGGGCGACTGCGTGATGCGGGCTGAGGTGTTTTTAGAGAAGGATGCGCAGGACCATTGGCAGATTGCGTCGAACGGTTAGTTTTTGAAATCGGTGCTGGGGCGGACTAGGTCGAGTTCCTTGATCCACACGTTGCGGTAGCGCACGTCGTGGCC